>JANXRC010000116.1 GCA_025353195.1 Rhodocyclaceae bacterium | reverse complement strand
CGCGCGCCCTGCGCCACCTGTTCTATGCCGAGCGCGAAGTGCGCAAGATCCCCGGCCTGCCGGCCGACGTCAAGCCGCGCCCGGTGACCCGTGTCGGCATCGTCGGCGCCGGCACCATGGGCGGCGGCATCGCGATGTGCTTCGCCAATGCCGGCATTGCCGTCACCATCCTGGACACGGCCCAGGCCAATCTCGATCGCGGCCTGGCGACGATAGGCAAGAACTACGAACGCTCGGTGTCGCGCGGCAGCCTCAAGCCGGAGCAGCGCGACCAGCGTCTCGGCCTGATCGCGCCGACCCTGGATTACGTCGCGCTGGGCAATGCCGATCTCATCATCGAGGCGGTGTTCGAGAATATGGCCCTGAAGAAGGAGATCTTCGCCAAACTCGATGCAGTGGCGAAGCCCGGCGCAATCCTCGGTACCAACACCTCGACGCTCGACATCGACGAGATCGCGGCCGTCACCGGCCGGCCACAGGACGTAATCGGACTGCATTTCTTCAGCCCGGCCAACGTCATGCAGTTGCTCGAAATCGTTCAGTGCAGCAAGACCGCTGCCGATGTCGTGGTCACCGCACTCGATATCGCCAAGACCATCAAGAAGGTCGGTGTGGTGGCCAAGGTCTGCTATGGATTCATCGGTAACCGCATGATGGATCCCTACGGGCGCGAAGCCGAACATTGCGTGCTCGAGGGCGCCACCCCGGAGGAAGTGGACAGTGCGCTGGAGAACTGGGGCATGGCGATGGGCATCCTCGCCGTCTATGACATGGCCGGCATCGGACATCGGCCACCTGACCCGGGTCGCGCGCGCCCATCTGCTGCCGAAGGACCCGGGTTTCTACCGGCCGTCGGCGATGCTGACCGAGCGCGGCTGGATCGGCCAGAAGGCGGGACGCGGTTACTACCGCTATGACGGCGCCGACCGCAAACGCGCGCCTGACCCGGAGGTGGTCGCGATGCTGCACGAGGAAGGACAGCGGCTCAACATTCCGCAACGCAAACCCGGAAAGCAGGAAATCGTGGAGCGCTGCCTTTACTCGATGATCAACGAAGGCGCGCTGCTGCTCGAAGAAGGCATTGCGCTGCGCGCCAGCGACATCGACGTCGTGTATACCGCCGGCTACGGTTTCCCGCGCTACCGCGGCGGCCCGATGTTTTACGCCGACACGGTAGGTCTCAAGGTGATCTACGACAAGATCATGGAGTTCCAGAAAACTCTCGATCCGCAGTACTGGCAGCCGGCGCCGCTGCTTAAAAAGCTGGCACTGGCCGGCTCCAGTTTCGCGCAATGGCAGGCCGCGCAATCCCGTTAATTCCCGGAGACAAACATGGCACACGCATTCATTCCCTACGGCCAGTATTGGTCCACGCCCTTCGCCAAGTGGCAGGGTTCCATCGCCCATCTCAACAGCCTGCGGCTCGCCGCCAACAGCGGCAAGCAGGCGCTCGAGGCGAGAAAGTTCCCGATGGAACGCATCGACCTGGGCATCCTCGGCCACACCAATCCCCAACTGGGAAGTTTCTACGGCCTGCCCTATGTAACGGGGCTGATGGGCCTGGAAAAAGTGGCTGGACCGACGGTGCAGCAGGCCTGCGCCACCAGCGCCCGGGTGCTGCAGATGGCTGCCGGCGAGGTGGCCGACGGCTCGTCGCAGTGCGCCTTGCTGATCACCACCGACCGCTGCTCCAACGGCCCCATCGTGTATTACCCGGATGCCACCGCGCCGGGCGGCAGCGGCCATACCGAGCGTTGGGTGCTGGACAATTTCGCCCGCGATCCTTACGCGAAAAACGCCATGATCGAAACGGCCGAGAACGCGGTGGCGCGGATCGGCGCCAGCACCGCCGAGCAGAACGAAGTCGCACTGGCGCGCTACGTCCAATACCAGGATGCGCTGGCCAATGACCGCGCTTTTCAGCGACGCTACATGATCGATGTGCCGATTACCGACGCCGGCTTTCGCAAGCAGAGCGGCCTGCTGTCTGCCGATGAGGGCGTTTTTGAAACGACCGCTGCGGGACTCGCCAAACTCAAGCCGGTATTGCCCAACGGCACTGTTACCTTCGGTTCGCAGACGCATCCAGCCGACGGCAACGCCGGCATGATCGTCACCACGCGCGAGTTGGCTCGCGAGTTTTCGACCGATCCGAAAATCCAGGTGGAATTGCTCGGTTTCGGTCAGGCAAGGGTGGACAAGGGCCACATGCCGCTGGCCGTGGCGCCGGCCGCGCTCGAGGCACTGAAGAATGCCGGGCTGGCCATCAAGGACGTCGACGCGGTAAAGACGCATAATCCCTTCGCCGTGAACGATATCGCCTTCGCCCGCGCTACGGGTTTTCCGCTGGAGAAGATGAACAACTATGGCTGCTCGCTGGTCTGGGGCCACCCGCAAGGACCGACTGGCCTGCGCAGCGTGATCGAACTGATCGAGGAACTGGCCATGCGCGGTGGCGGCGTCGGCCTGTTCGGCGGCTGCGCCGCGGGTGATTCAGGGATGGCGGTGGTGCTGCGCGTCAGCGGCTGACCGGGATAATTTACGACGGAGCGCAGACATGCCACGCAGCACCACCTACAAGCACCGGATCGCCTTCGCCGATTGCGATCCGGCGCAGATCGTCTTCTTCGCCAACTACTTCAAGTGGTTCGACACCAGCGGCTTCGAGTTCTTCGTCGCCTGCGGCGTGCCGCCCTGGCGGGATACCGCGCAGAAGGGCGGCATCATCGGCACACCGCTGGTAAGCGCCACCGCGACCTTCAAGAATTCCGCGACCTACGGCGAGGATGTCGAAATCGAGAGTTGGGTCGATGAGTGGCGGACCAGGAGTTTCGTCATGCGCCACGTTGCGCGCCGCGGCGATACGGTGCTGGCTGAAGGCCAGGACGTTCGGGTCTTCGCGATCATGGACCCCGATCATCCGACGCGCATCAAGGCCGTGCCGATCCCGCCCGAGATCCGCGCACTTTGTGAATAGCCGCCTGTTTCGATACCCACCATGCCCCGTAGCCACACCTACCGCTTCCGCATCGAATTCGGCGATTGCGATCCTGCGCAGATCGTTTTCTACCCGAACTATTTCAAGTGGATGGACATCGCGGCACTGCACTTCTTCAACGCCTGCGGCATCGAGAGCTGGCGTCAGACCAAGACAGCGCAGGGAATCATCGGTGCGCCGCTGCTTGCGGCGTCTGCCCGGTTTGTTAGTTCCGCGACCTATCCCGAGTCCATCGAGATAGATACCAGCGTGATGGAAGTTCGCGGCAAGAGTTTTGTCCTGCGCCATGTCATTCGCCGCGGCGAAATGGTGCTGGTGGAGGGCGAAGAAACCCGCATCTTCGCCATCGAGGATCCCGTCGACCCAAAGCGCGTCAAGGCCGTGGCTATTCCAGACGAGATTCTTGCGCAATGGGCATGAACTACACCGCACCTCTCACCGACGTGCGCTTTCCGCTCAACGAGGTTGCCGTACTGGGGCAGATCGATGACGGCGCCGCCGCTGCGAGCGGCAGCGTCAGCCGCGCGTGTTCGACTGCCCCTGGAATTCCGCCAGCTCGATCTTCGCCGCCGGCTTCCAGCCCTTCTTGCGGTGTTCCGCGACTACGTTGGTAAAAATTCCGCCGCGCACGTAGAACCTTGCAGTGAGGCGCATGAAGCGCGGCTTCACGGCTTTGGCCAGATCGTCGAGGATGCGGTTGGCGACATCCTCGTGGAAATGTCCTTCGTCGCGAAAACTCCAGATGTAGAGCTTGAGGCTCTTCAGCTCGACGCAAACCTTGTCGGCAATGTAATCCAGCGTCAGCACGGCAAAATCCGGCTGCCCGGTCTTGGGGCACAGACAGGTGAATTCGGGGATTTCCATGTGGATCTGGTAATCCCTGTGCGGCGCCGGGTTGGGAAAGGTCTCCAGCGTCTTCGTGCGGGTTTGGATGGCTGTCTTTGGCATGCTGTGTGGCTGCGGGTAAAGGGTCCGGACCGATTATAATGGGGTGGCTCTCCAGTCACACTTTTGCCATCATCTTTCCGGTTCATCCCTGTGCGTCTAAACAAGCTGAAACTTTCGGGCTTCAAGTCGTTCGTTGAGCCTACCACTGTGCTATTTCCCGGCCAGTTGGCGGGCGTGGTCGGTCCCAATGGCTGCGGCAAATCGAACATCATCGACGCCGTGCGCTGGGTGCTGGGCGAATCCAAGGCTTCCGAACTGCGCGGGGAGTCGATCCAGGACGTGATCTTCAAGGGCTCGGGCAACCGCAAGGAGGTCAGCCGCGCCAGCGTCGAGCTGTTTTTCGACAACGCCGAGGGCCGCGCCGCCGGGCAGTGGAGCCAGTACGCGGAAATCACGGTCAAGCGCGTGCTCGACCGCGAAGGCAATTCGAGCTACTACATCAACAATCTTCACGTCCGCCGCCGTGACGTGATCGATCTGTTCCTCGGCACCGGCCTCGGCCCGCGCGCGTACGCGATCATCGGGCAAGGCATGATCTCGCGCATCGTCGAGTCCAAGCCCGACGAGCTGCGCTTTTTCCTCGAAGAGGCGGCCGGCGTTACCAAGTACAAGGAACGCCGCAGGGAAACCGAACATCGCCTGGAAGATGCGCGCGAGAACATCGCCCGCGTCGATGACATACGCAATGAGCTGGAAACGCAGGTCAGTCATTTGCAGGCGCAGGCTTCCGTGGCGCAGCAGTATCGCGATCTGCACCGGCAGGTTTCGCACAAGCAGACCCTGCTGTGGCTGAAAAAGCGCAACGATGCGAAGCACGACGGCCAGCGGCTGGCACGCCAGGTGGAAGAAGCCATCAATCGCGTCGAGGCTGAAACCGCCAACTTGCGTGAGATCGAGGCGCGCGTCGAGCATGCGCGAGAGAGCCATTATTCCGCCTCGGACGTCTTGCACGCGGCGCAGGCCGAGATGTTTGCGGCCAATACCGAAGTCAGCCGTCTCGAGTCGGAGATCAGCCATTTACGTGCCTCGCGTTCGCGCCTGGAAGCGCGCCTCGATCAGTTGGGCACCGAAGAAACCCACTGGCGCGAGCAGCAAAGTCAGTTGGCGGAGGACGAAGCGCGCTGGAACCTGCTGCTGGAGAATTCGCGCGCGCGGTCGGCGACCGCCACCGCGCGTCATGAAGCAGCCGCATCGCGTCTGCCCGATGCCGAAGAGGCCGTCGAGGCCGCCGGCAGCGACGTGACCGGGGCGCGCCAGGCCCTGAGTGAGGCCGAGCAGGCGCTGCGTCTGGCGGAGGCGGACAAGGGACATGCGATCCGCGCGCTGGACAACCTGGTTCAACGCCGCAGCCGGCTGGAACAGGATCGCCAGGCCATGGGCGCCCCCGATCCGGCCTTGCTGGCGACTTCGCAGGAAAATGAGCGGCGTGCCGACGCAGCGCTGGCAGTGGCTCAGGAGCGCCTGGCTGCTCTGCAAGCCGCCGTACCAGCGACCGAGGCGCAGCTGCGCTCGGCCCGCGAGGCTCTGCAGGCAGCCCATCGCAGCCTGACCGAGACCCGTGCCCGCCATGACGCACTGGCGCAGCTGCAAGCCAAGGTGGCACAAAGCGGCGAGATTGGCGACTGGCTCAAGGCGCGCCATCTGGCCGATGCCAAACCCCTCTGGCAGGCGATCCAGGTCGACGCCGGCTGGGAAACGGCGGTTGAATCCGTGCTGCGCGAGCGCTTCTCGGCGCTGACCGCCGACGCGGAAACGGTGCGTGCGGCTCTGGCTGCACCACCGCCGACCATTCTTGCCCTGGCGCTGGCAGGTGGAACGGGCTCTGCCCCGGTTTCACCGGCCGCCGACAGCCTGCGCAGTAAAGTGCGCTGCAATGATCCACGCTGGTCGGGCGTGCTCGATGAATGGCTGGCCGGCGTCTCTGTCGCCGATGATCTGGCCGCCGAATTGCCGCTGGCAACGGGTCAGCGCGTGTCGCGTGCCGGCCATCTGCTGACACCCACCGGCCTCACCCTGTACGTGCCGGATGCGAAGACCCACGGCGTCATTGAGCGCCAGCGCGAGATAGACGAACTTGCCGGGCAACTGGCTGCACGCGCCGCCGCCGAAGATGCGGCACGTGAAGTACAACGCACGGCCGAGCAGCAACTGGCCGACAGCCAGGGCCAGCTCAGTGCCGCCCGGCGCGCCATGCAGGAGGCCCAGCAGGCCTTTCATGCGGCGCAGGTGGGAGCGTTGAAGCTCGCTCAGGCACAGGCCCGTTTCGACGAACGCTCCGCACAGATCGATCGCGATCTCGCCGAACTGCTGCGCCAGGAGGAAACCGAGCAGGCGCGCCGCCAGCGCGCCGAGGCCGAGGGCGAACTCCAGCGCGAGCGTCTCGGCGATGTGCGCGAACGTCTCGAACAGGCGCTGGAAATCCATCGACAAAAGGATGCCGCCCTGCGCGAGGCCAGGGCGCTCGAAATCCAGCTCGGGCGTGAAGCCCAGGAGGCTGGTTTCTCCGAACGCGAGTGCCTGTCGAAGCTAGAAGACAATGCGCGCGCCGCAGCGACGGCGAGCAGCCAGCTGCAACGCGTCGAGGGCGAGACCCTGGCCGCCCGCACTGAAGTCGCCGGCATCAGCGATGTGGTGCTGCAGGAGCAACTGCATGCGGCGCTGGATGCGAAGCAGGGCAAGGAGTCGGCGCTGGCGGAACGGCGAAATGCGCTCGAAGCCGCGGCCGGCGAACTGCGCAGTCTCGATGAGCAGCGCCTGAAGCTGGAGCAGGGCGTCGCGCCGCTGCGTGACAGGATCAACGACCTCAAGCTCAAGGCGCAGGCGGTTCAGATCAACGAAGAGCAATACCGCGAACGTCTGGCCGAGCTGCACGTGGTCACCGAGGCCGACGAAGCTCCCTTTGCCGATGAACTCTCGGCCGGCGGGGCCGACCGGCTCAAGGACAATGTCCTGCAGGGCGACATTGCGCGGCTCAGCGCAGAAATCGAAACGCTCGGCCCGGTCAACCTCGCGGCGCTGGAAGAACTCGCCACGGCTTCAGAGCGCAAGGGCTTTCTCGATGCGCAATCGATCGATCTCGCCGAAGCCATCGGCACCCTGGAAGACGCCATCCGGCGCATTGACCGCGAGACGCGCGAGCAGTTGCAGGAGACCTACGACACGGTCAACATGCATTTCGGCACGCTGTTCCCGCAGCTTTTCGGCGGCGGCGAAGCGCGGTTGATTCTTACCGGCGACGAGATTCTCGATGCCGGCATCCAGATCATGGCGCAGCCGCCGGGCAAGAAGAACACCACCATCCATCTGCTTTCCGGCGGCGAAAAGGCACTGACGGCGATCGCCATGGTGTTCGCGCTGTTCCAGCTCAATCCGGCGCCGTTCTGCATGCTCGACGAAGTGGATGCTCCGCTCGACGATTCGAATACGGTGCGCTTCTGCGAATTGGTCAAGCGCATGTCCGCGCAAACCCAGTTCATCTTCATTTCGCACAACAAGATCGCCATGGAAATGGCCCAGCAGCTGATCGGCGTGACCATGCAGGAACAAGGCGTTTCGCGGGTGGTGGAAGTCGATATCGAAGAGGCGCTGCGCCTCGCGGACGACCAAAAGGTGGCTTGAACATGGCAATCAGCGAACTGCAAGTCGCTTTGATCGGGGCCGGTGCGGCGGGCGTGGCCCTGGTCTGGGGCTATAACGTCTGGCAGGACCGCCAGCACCGCAAGACCGCCGACAGGATATTCAAGAACGGGCAGGATGATGCACTGCTG
>JANXRC010000083.1 GCA_025353195.1 Rhodocyclaceae bacterium | reverse complement strand
TGAAGTTGCCACGACACCGCGGATCTCAGGCGCTCCCCAGGTCAACACGAACTACAACAACAGCGGCTGGACGGTAAGCCTGTCGCAACCGTTGTTCCGCTGGCAGAACTGGGTTGCCTACACGCAGTCGGAGCTGGCTGTGGTGCAGGCCGAAGCGCAATTCGGACTGGCGCGGCAGGAGCTGATTGTGCGCGCCGCCCAAGCCTATTTTGATGTGCTGCTGGCGCAGGATACGCTGGCAACCGCGCAGGCGCAGAAGGTGGCGATTGCGGAACAGCTCGAATCGGCCAAGCGCAATTTCGAAGTCGGCACCGCCACGATTACGGATACCCACGAAGCGCAGGCACGCTATGACCTGACCAACGCTCAGGAGATAGCCGCGGACAATGATCTGACGGTCAAGCGACAGGTCCTGCGCTCGGTAATCGGCAAGGAGCCGGAAGGCCTGAAGAACCTCAAGCCTGGGGTGCAACTGGTCCGTCCGCAACCCGACGACATCGGAAAATGGGTAGAGATGGCCGAATCTGCAAGCGCCTCGGTGCAGATCTTTCAGGCCCTGTATGAAATCGCCACACGTGAAGTTCAAAAGCAGCGCGCCGGGCATTACCCGACACTGGATCTGGTGGCGACGCGGGGACGCCTTTCGGCCACCAACAGTACCACCCTCGGTTTTGGTACCGACAGCAATGTGAACACCGTCGGCGTCCAGTTGGCCATTCCGATCTTCGCTGGCGGTGCGGTTGCTTCCCGCGATCGCGAAGCCGTGGCCCTAAAGGAAAAGGCGGCTTCCGACCTGGAAAATGCGCGGCGTACCGCGGCGCTTAACGCCCGTCAGGCTTATCTGGGTGTGACCTCCGGCCTGGCGCAGGTCAAGGCCTATGAAGCGGCACTGACTTCGTCGCAGTCGGCGCTGGATTCAAACAAGCTCGGCTATGAGGTGGGCGTGCGCATCAATATCGATGTGCTGAACGCTCAGAGCCAACTCTTCGACACCCAGCAGAAGCTGGCCAAGGCCCGCTTGGACACGCTGGCCGCACTGCTCAAGCTCAAGGCCGCCGCCGGCAGTTTGGGCGAAGACGACGTGGCGCTGGTCAACGCACTGCTCGACTGATCAGCTCCAGCGTGCGCGCCGTGGCGCCGCGATGGCGCTCGGCAAAGGCGCGCCCTGCTTCACTCATCTGTTTTCGGCGCTCGGCGCTCGCCAGCAAGGCATTTGCCTGACATGCCAGATCATCGGCGTCGCGGATGGTCAGGGCCGCACCGCAGTCGACTGCCGCGCGCGCCGCGTCGGCAAAATTTCGCGTGGAGGGGCCGATCAGGATCGGCGTGCCGCAGGCCGCCGCTTCGATCAGGTTCTGACTGCCAAAATCGAGCAGGCTGCCGCCGATGAAGGCAATGTCGGCGGACGCATAGAAGGCAAACATCTCGCCCATGCTGTCGCCGATCAGCACC
>JANXRC010000064.1 GCA_025353195.1 Rhodocyclaceae bacterium | reverse complement strand
GCGCGCTCGGCGTAGGCGGCCAGTGGCAAAGAGCTCCCGTCGCAGCTTTCGGCAAAGAGAGTCGGCGCTGGCGGCACGGCGGACGGCTGCGGGTTGGCCGCCGTGGCGTCTGCGACGACGGGCTTGTCGAACATGTCAGGGGTGTCGTTGTTCATGCTGAAAACCTTTTGGCCACAGAGGACACAGAGATCACAGAGAAAAACCTCGGGGCATCGACACGACTGTCACAGATGAAAAGGAATTACTTTACTTCTGTGATCTCTGTGGCTAAATCGATTTTGAATTTTATGGGTTCTCAAATATCGGCTTCGATCAGATGACCCTTTTCTTCCATCCAGGCCCGGCGCGAAGAGGCTTCGCCCTTGCCCATCAGCAGGTTGAAAAGTTTCAATGTGGTTTCGCGGGCGTCGGCCAGATCGCTGATGGGCAGCACGCGGCGGGTGGCCGGCGCCATCGCGGTTTCGCGCAACTGGTCGGGATTCATCTCGCCCAGGCCCTTGAAGCGGCCCACCTCGACCGCGTCTTCGCGGATGCCTTCCTTGATCAGGCGGTCCTTGATGGCCACCAGTTCGCCGTCGTCGAGTGCGTACAGCCGGCGTGCCGGGCGTTTCTTGCCCGAAGCCGGAACGTCGATGCGGTACAGCGGCGGCTGCGCGATGTAGATGTGGCCATGACTGATCAGGGCCGGAAAATGCCGGTAGAACAGGGTCAGCAGCAGGGTCTGGATGTGCGCGCCGTCGACGTCGGCATCCGACATGATGATCAGCTTGCCGTAGCGCAGGCCGGACAGATCCGGAGTGTCTTCCGGCCGGTGCGGGTCGATGCCCAGGGCGACGGCGATGTCGTGAATTTCGGCATTGGCGAAAAGCCGTCCGGCTTCGACTTCCCATGAGTTGAGCACCTTGCCGCGCAGCGGCAGGATGGCCTGGGTTTCCTTGTTGCGCGCCATCTTGGCCGAGCCGCCGGCGGAATCGCCCTCGACCAGGAACAGTTCGTTTTCGGCAATGTCGGTCGACTCGCAATCGGAGAGCTTGCCCGGCAGCACGGCGACGCCGGACTGCTTTCGCTTTTCCACCTTCTGCGCATTCTTCTGCCGCGCCAGCGCCTGCCGGATCGAGATTTCGGCGATCGCCTTGCCGGCCTCGACATTCTGGTTGAGCCATATCTCGAAGGGATCGCGGACCATGCTGGAGACCAGTTTCACCGCCTCGCGCGAGTTGAGCTTTTCCTTGACCTGGCCCTGGAACTGCGGATCGAGAATCCGCGCCGACAGCACATACGCCATGCGCGCGCAGACATCGTCCTGCTGCAACTTGACGCCGCGCGGCAACAGCGCCCGGTGCTCGATGAAGGACTTGACGGCGTCGAACACGCCGGCGCGCAGGCCCGATTCGTGGGTGCCGCCGGCCATGGTGGGAATCAGATTGACGTAGGACTCGGAAGTCACCGCATCGACATGCCAGCCGAGGGCCCAGGCAGCGCCCTCGCCTGTGGCGAAATCGGCATGATCGGCGTCGGCATACTTTTCGGCGGCGTAGAGCGGGGCGACGGCCTCGGCGCTGCCGGCCAACTCACTCAGGTAACCGGCAAGGCCGGTGGGATAGCTCCAGGTCTTGCTGCTGATGCTGCCGTCGGCCTGCTCGACGTCAAGCTGGACCTTGACGCCAGGCAACAGCACCGCCTTGGAGCGCAGCAGGCGTTCCAGTTCGGCCGGCGGCACGCGCGGCGCGTCGAAGTATTTGGGATCGGGCCAGACGCGCACCCGGGTGCCGCTCTGGCGGCCGCAGCGGCCGATTTCGGTCAAAGGGCCGACTGTTTCACCGCCGCCCGAGAACTCGATGGCCCAGATCTTTCCTTCGCGCCGGACTTCGACCGAAACGCGGATGGAGAGCGCGTTGGTGACCGCCACGCCGACGCCGTGCAGTCCGCCGGAAAAGGCGTAGGCCGAATTGCCCGCGCTCTTGTCGAACTTGCCGCCGGCATGGAGCCGGGTGAACGCCAGTACCACCACCGGAATCTTTTCGTCGGGATGCAGGCCGACGGGAATGCCGCGGCCATCGTCGGTGACGGTGATCGAGCCGTCGCCGTGCAGCAGGACGTGAAGGTTTTTCGCATGTCCACCGAGGGCTTCGTCGGCGGAGTTGTCGATGACTTCCTGAATGATGTGGGCCGGTGAGTCGGTCTTGGTGTACATGCCGGGGCGCTCGCGCACCGGCTCCAGTCCCTTGAGGACACGGAAGGAGGATTCGTCGTAGGTGGAGGTGACAGCCATTTTTTACCGTGACATACACTGAACGCGGTGGATGAGGCGCCCCGTTACTATCGAGCGTAGCGAGCTGACAGTCACTCCCGCCCGGGCGGGGGCTGGGGGGTGGGGGCGTTCAATTTGCTTTTTCATTTGAATTAATCAGAAGCGTGCGTCGGCGAGGCAGTCGGTCAGTCCCGTGCGCCAGTCGGGCAGGGCCAGGCCGAAGTCGCGCCGGAATCGCGAGCAGTCCAGCCGCGAGTTGGCCGGCCGCGCCGCGGGCAGTGGATAGTCGGCGCTGGTGATACGGCGCACCACGGGCGATTTGGCCAGCAAGCCGGCCGCTTGCGCCGCGGCGAAAATTGCTTCGGCATAGCCGTGCCAGCTGGTCTCGCCGGCGGCGGCGAGGTGGTACAGACCACCAGGCAAATTCGGCAGGTCGTGCCGCGCGAGGACCAGGGCCGTGACATCGGCCAGATGGCGGGTCCAGGTCGGCGCCCCGATCTGGTCGCCGACTACGCTCAGCTCGTCGCGCTCCCTGCCGAGTCGCAGCATGGTCTTCATGAAATTGGCGCCGTGCAGGCCGTAGACCCAGCTGGTGCGAAAGATCAGGTGGCGAGCGCCGGATGCGGCGATCGCCAGTTCACCCATGTGCTTGCTGCGGCCGTAGGCGGACAGCGGAGCGGGCACGTCGCCTTCGGTGTAGGGCGCGGGCTTGGCGCCGTCGAAGACGTAATCGGTCGAGTAATGGATCAGCAGGGCGCCGATGCGCCTGGCTTCTTCGGCGAGTACGCCGGGCGCCACGGTATTGATGGCCTCTGCCGCTGCCGGTTCGGCTTCGGCCTTGTCTACGGCGGTGTAGGCGGCGGCATTGACGATTATCGTCGGGACAACGGTGCGCACGGCGGCGCGCAGGGCCTCCGGCTGGGCCAAGTCGAGTTGCCGGCGATCACAGGCAACCAGTTCGCCGAGGCTGGCCAGCGAGCGCTTGAGTTCGCGGCCGAGTTGCCCGGCGCAACCGGTGAGCAGGATCTTCATGCGAAGGTTTCAGCCTGACCGAAGGGTAGACCAGCCGCGTCCTTGGCCGCCAGCAGCGGCTCTCCGGTCAGCGGCCAGGAAATGCCGAGTTGCGGATCGTTCCATAACAGCGTGCGCTCGTGGGCCGGGCTCCAGTAGTCGGTAGTCTTGTAAAGAAACTCGGCGGAGTCCGAGGTGACGCAGAAGCCATGGGCGAAGCCGGGAGGAATCCATGCCATGCGGCGGTCTTCGGCGGAAAGCCTGAAGCCGACCCATTGGCCGAAGGTCGGCGAGGAGCGCCGCAAATCCACGGCCACGTCATAAACGGCGCCGGCCGTCACCCGGATCAGTTTGCCCTGGGCGTGCTCGATCTGGTAGTGCAGTCCGCGCAGCACATTCTTCTGCGACTTCGAGTGATTGTCCTGGACGAAGTCGGCATCGATGCCGAGTCCGGCAAAGCTGCGCTTGTTCCAGCTCTCGAAGAAGAAGCCGCGTTCGTCGCCGAACACTTTGGGTTCGATCAGCAGCACCTCCGGAATGGCGGTCGGAATGACCTTCATCCCCTCACCTCGTGCTTGAGCAAGCTGGCCAGATACTGGCCGTAACCGCTTTTGGCCAGCGGCTCGGCCAGCCTGGCCAACTGCGCGTCGTCGATCCATTTTTGCCGCCAGGCCACTTCCTCCGGGCAGGCCACCTTGAGTCCCTGGCGCTTTTCGATGACCTCGATGAATTGGCCGGCTTCGAGCAGCGACTCGTGGGTTCCGGTGTCGAGCCAGGCCATGCCGCGGCCCATGATTTCGACCTTGAGCTGGCCTTTCTCGAGATAGATCCGGTTGAGGTCGGTAATCTCGAGTTCGCCGCGCGGCGAGGGCTTGAGTTTCGCCGCGATGTCGCAGACCTGGTTGTCGTAAAAGTACAGCCCGGTGACGGCATAGCGCGACTTCGGCGCCCTGGGTTTTTCCTCGATGCTGACGGCGCGTCCCGTCGCGTCGAACTCGACTACGCCGTAGCGCTGCGGATCGCTGACGGCATAGGCAAACACCGTGGCGCCAGCGCCGACTGTTGACCCATCCCCGGCCGCACGCTGCACCTGTTCGGCAAAATCATGGCCGTAGAACAGGTTGTCGCCGAGTATCAGTGCCGAGGGATGGTCGCCGACGAAATCGCGACCGATGATGAAAGCCTGCGCCAGGCCATCGGGGCTGGGCTGCACGGCATAGCGGAGTTCGATGCCCCACTGCGAGCCATCGCCCAGCAGCTGTTCGAAGCGCGGAGTATCGAGTGGCGTCGAGATCAGCAGGATTTCACGGATTCCCGCCAGCATCAGCGTGGTCAGCGGGTAGTAGATCATCGGCTTGTCGTAGATCGGCAGCAGTTGCTTGGAGACCGCCAGCGTCACCGGATGCAGCCGGGTGCCGGAGCCACCGGCGAGGATGATGCCGCGGGTGCTGTGCATCGGGTTCATGTGCGATCTCCGTAGTTGCGATCCATCCATTGCCGGTATTCGCCGGAGACGACGTGGGCGACCCATGCCGCATTGTCCAGATACCACTGCACCGTCTTCCGCATGCCGGACTCGAAGCTCTCCTGCGGCGTCCAGCCCAGCTCGCGTTCGACCTTCGCCGCGTCGATGGCGTAGCGCTTGTCGTGGCCTGGGCGGTCGGCGACGGATATCTTCTGTTCGCTGTAGCCGCGGCCGTCGCGACGCGGTTTAAGCTCGTCGAGCAGGGCGCACAGGGTATCGACCACCTCGAGATTGGTCTTCTCGTTGTGGCCGCCGATGTTGTAGGTCTCGCCGGGCGCGCCGCGTTCGAAGACCAGTCGCAGTGCGCGGGCGTGGTCATCGACGTAAAGCCAGTCGCGCACGTTGTCGCCCTTGCCGTAGATCGGCAGGGGTTTGTCCGAGACGGCATTGTGGATCATCAGCGGGATCAGCTTTTCGGGAAACTGGCAGGGGCCATAGTTGTTCGAGCAGTTGGTGATCACCGTCGGCAGGCCGTAGGTGTGATGCCAGGCGCGCACCAGGTGGTCGGAAGCGGCCTTGGAAGCCGAGTAGGGCGAATTCGGCTGGTAGGGGCTGGTTTCGACGAACAGCCCGCTGTCGCCGAGCGAACCGAAGACTTCGTCGGTCGACACATGATGGAAGCGGAACCCGGCTTTTGCCGCAGGATCGAGCGGGGACCAGTAGGCGCGGGCAGCTTCGAGCAGGGCGTAGGTGCCGCTGATGTTGGTCTCGATGAAGTCGCCGGGACCGTGGATCGACCGGTCCACGTGCGATTCGGCGGCGAGATGGATCACGCCGGCCGGCTGATGCTCGAGGAACAGCGCATCGAGCGCGGCGCGGTCGCAGATGTCGCTGCGGCTGAATACGTGGCGCGCAGGGTCGACCAGGTCCGCCAGCGATTCAAGATTACCGGCGTAGGTCAGCTTGTCGATATTGACGATGCGCCAGTCGCTCTCGGCGATCAAGAGCCGAATCAGTGCCGAACCGATGAAGCCGGCGCCGCCGGTGACAAACAGGGTTTTCATTTCAGTTCAGAGGTTCGGCGGGTTTTCTGACGGCAGGGTGGGGGAAAGGTGGACGATGCGGCTCGCTGCGGCGATATTCTATTCGATCATAATGGGCATGCCGCCGCGGTGGAGGTGGTGCGGCGATCGGGTTGGTACCGGCACGGAAGGACGGCGCTTGACACCGAATAATAGTTTAGATGTAAAATATCCAATCACACGCTATTTGCGAACGCCAGAGGAAGCTCCAATGCGCATCGTTTGTCTGGGCGGCGGTCCCGCCGGCTTGTACTTCTCGATCCTGATGAAGAAGGCCAACCCGGCCTGCGACATTACCGTGATCGAACGCAACCAGGCCGACAGCACCTTCGGCTGGGGCATCGTGTTCTCCGACAAGACCATGGACGGATTCCGCCAGGACGATCCCGAGGTGGTTGCGGAAATCGAGCGCAACTTTCATCACTGGGACGACGTCGATGTGTTCTTCAAGGATCAGCGGATCGTGTCCGGGGGGCATGGCTTCTGCGGTATCGGGCGCCTGAAGCTGCTGCAGATCTTCCAGGCGCGCGCCAGGGAACTCGGCGTCAATTTGA
The DNA here is from genome assembly GCA_025353195.1 of Rhodocyclaceae bacterium. GTDB lineage: Bacteria > Pseudomonadota > Gammaproteobacteria > Burkholderiales > Rhodocyclaceae > Sulfuritalea. The sequence goes on along the minus strand of JANXRC010000064.1, from coordinate 4,925 downwards.
AGTTCGAGACCGAGTTCAAGGACCCGGACGACTATTCCCGGGAATACGACCTGGTCATCGGTTCCGATGGCGTCAATTCGACCACCCGCACCAGGTACGAAAGCCATTTCAACCCGCGCATCGACGTGCGCAAATGCCGTTTCATCTGGCTCGGGACCAAGAAGAAGCTCGACGCCTTCACCTTCGCCTTCAAGGAAACACCGTGGGGCTGGTTCAATCTTCACGCCTACCAGTTCAACGATGAATGGGCCACCTTCATCGTCGAGACTCCGGAAGAGACCTGGCTCAAGGCCGGCATCGACAAGATGGAACCGGCGGAGTCGATCGCCTTTTGCGAGAAGCTGTTCGCCGACATGCTGGACGGCAACCGCCTGGTCTCCAATGCCCGCCATTTGCGCGGCTCCGCGATGTGGCTGAAGTTCAACCGCGTGCTTTGCGAGCGCTGGTTCAAGGACAACATCGTGCTGCTCGGCGACGCGGCGCACACGGCGCATTTCACCATCGGTTCCGGCACCAAGCTGGCGATGGAGGATGCGGCGGCCTTGGTCAGGGTGCTCAACAGCACGCAAGGCGATGTGCCGACACGACTGGCCCGCTACCAGTCCGAGCGCGAGATCGAGGCGCTCAAACTGCAGAGCGCGGCGCGCAATCGCATGACCTGGTTCGAGGATGTCGAGCGCTACGTCGGCATGGAGCCGGAGCAGTTCGCCTTCGCCGTGCTCACCGGCAGCCAGCGTGTCGGCCACGCCAACCAGAAGCTGCGCGATCCGGTCTACACGGAAGGCCTCGACCGCTGGTTTGCCGAAAAGTGCGGCGTGCCGACGCTGCCTGGAGCGATGCCGGTGCCGCCGATGTTCACTCCCTTCAAGCTGCGCGGCATGACGCTGGCCAATCGCGTCGTGGTTTCGCCGATGTGCATGTACTCGGCGGCGGACGGCATGCCGGGGGATTTTCACCTGGTGCACTACGGTAGCCGCGGCCTGGGCGGCGCGGCGCTGATCGTCACCGAGATGACTTGCGTGTCCGCCGATGCGCGCATCACGCCGGGCTGTACCGGCCTCTGGAACGAGGAACAGCAGGCCGCCTGGAAGCGCATCGTCGATTTCATCCACGCCAACGGCACGGCCAAGGTCTCGCTGCAGATCGGTCACGCCGGGCGCAAGGGTTCCACCCGCCTGGCCTGGGATGCCATCGACATGCCACTGCAGTCGGGCGGTTGGCCGCTCCTGGCGCCATCGCCGCTGCCCTACATCCAGGGCACTTCGCAGGTGCCGAAGGAGATGGATCGCGCCGACATGGATCGGGTCAAGGCAGACTTTGTCGCGGCAACTCGCCGTGCCGCCAGCGCCGACTTTGACATGGTCGAATTCCACGCCGCCCACGGCTACCTGATGTCGTCCTTTATTTCGCCGCTGACCAACCGGCGCCAGGACGAATACGGCGGCAGCCTGGAGAACCGCTGCCGCTACCCGCTGGAAGTGTTTCGCGCCATGCGCGAGGTCTGGCCCACAGAGAAACCCATGTCGGTGCGCATCTCGGCGCACGACTGGGTGCCCGGCGGCATTGCGCCGGACGACTCGGTGGGCGTCTCCCGGCTGTTCAAGGAGGCCGGCGCCGACATCATCCACGTTTCCTCGGGCCAGGTCAGCAAGGAAGAAGCGCCGGTCTATGGCCGCATGTTTCAGGTGCCGTTCTCCGACCAGATTCGCAACGAACTGGATGTGCCGACCATCGCCGTGGGCAACATTTTCGAGGCCGATCATGTCAATACCATCATCGCCTCCGGCCGTGCTGATCTTTGCGCGCTGGCCCGTCCGCATCTGGCCGACCCGGCCTGGACGCTGCATGCGGCGGCCGAGCAGGGATACAGGGAGATGCCGTGGCCGAAACAGTATCAGGGCGGCAAGCTGCAACTGGAACGCAATCTCGAGCGTGCGGCGCAGCTTGCGCTGAACGCGTGAGCGGCCGGCGAGGTCAGTCAAGGAGAAGCAGATGAAACATCTTGCGGGCAATCCCCACCAACTGCCGGGCAACCGGCAGAGCCTCCAGGCCTATCAGGCGCGCCACTTCAGCTATCGCACGGAGGGAACGGTGGCGGTGATCAGCCTCAACCGGCCGGAGCGCAAGAACCCGCTCACCTTCGATTCCTACGCCGAGCTGCGCGACCTGTTCCGCAACCTGGTGTCCGCCACCGATGTCAACGCCGTGGTGCTGACCGGCGAAGGCGGTAACTTCTGTTCCGGCGGCGATGTACACGACATCATCGGCCCCCTGACGCAGCTCGACATGCCCGGCCTGCTCGCGTTCACGCGCATGACCGGCGACGTCATCAAGGCCATGCGCGCCTGCCCGCAACCGGTGATCGCCGCCATCGACGGCATCTGCGCCGGCGCCGGTGCACTGCTGGCGCTGGGTTCGGACATGCGCCTCGGCACGGCGCGGTCGAAGACGGCCTTCCTGTTTTCCCGCGTCGGTCTGGCCGGTTGCGACATGGGCGCCTGCGCCATGCTGCCGCGCATGATCGGCCAGGGCCGCGCCGCCGAACTGCTGACCACCGGCCGCGCCCTGGGTGGCGAGGAGGGCGAGCGCTGGGGCTTTTTCAATCGCCTGTGCGCGCCGGATGCGCTTCTCGCCGAGGCGCTGAAGCTGGCGCAGGACCTGGCGAGCGGTCCGACCTTCGCCCACGCCATGACCAAGAAGATGCTGCAGCAGGAATGGAGCATGGACGTCGATCAGGCCATCGAGGCTGAAGCCCAGGCCCAGGCCATCTGCATGGCGACCAATGACTTCCACCGCGCCTATCACGCCTTCGTCGCCAAGCAGAAACCCGTGTTCGAAGGGGACTGAGCATGGCTGACACAAGTTATCTCGACTGGCCCTTCCTTGAATCTCATCACCGGGAACTGGCGCTATCGCTGGAACGCTGGGCGCATGAAAACATCGACGACGGACCGCATGCGCGCGGACAGGAGACCGACGATGCCTGTGTCGGCCTGGTGCGCAAACTCGGCGCTGCCGACTGGATCCGCTACGCCGTCGGCGGTGCTGCCTACGGCGGCAGTGCCGAGACCATCGATACGCGGGGCATCTGCGTGATCCGCGAAACCCTGGCGCGGCATTCCGGCCTGGCGGACTTCGCCTTTGCCATGCAGGGTCTGGGCAGTGGCGCCATCACGCTGCACGGAACGGAAGCGCAGAAGCGCAACTATTTGCCACGCGTGGCGGCGGGTTCTGCGATTGCCGCGTTTGCGCTGTCGGAACCGGAGGCCGGTTCCGACGTCGGTGCGATGAAATGCGCGGCGCATCGGGATGGTGACGGCTATGTGCTGAACGGCGAGAAGACCTGGATTTCCAACGGCGGCATCGCCGATTTCTACGTGGTATTTGCCCGTACCGGCGAAGCGCCGGGCGCCCGGGGCATCACGGCCTTCATCGCCGATGCCGGTACGCCGGGCCTGGAGATCGCCGAGCGCATCGAAGTCATCGCACCGCATCCGCTGGCCAGGCTGCGATTTACCCACTGCCGCATTCCGGCCAGCCAGCGTATCGGCGATGCGGGCCAGGGCTTCAAGGTGGCGATGCGCACCCTCGACATCTTTCGCACCTCGGTGGCCGCCGCCGCGCTGGGCTTCGCCCGCCGCGCCCTCGACGAAGCCTTGCGGCACGCCGTCACGCGCCGGATGTTCAATCACACCCTCGCCGATTTCCAACTGACGCAGGCCAAGTTGGCAGACATGGCGGCCGCCATCGATGCGGCGGCGCTGCTGGTGTATCGCGCCGCATGGTTGCGCGACCAGGGCGCGAACGTGACGAAGGAGGCGGCTATGGCCAAGATGGTCGCCACCGAGTCGGCGCAGCAGGTGATCGATGCCGCCGTGCAGATCTTCGGTGGCCTCGGCGTGGTCAGCGAGGCCCCGGTGGAACGCCTTTACCGCGACATTCGCGCGCTGCGGATCTATGAAGGGGCGACGGAAGTGCAGAAGCTGATCATCGCCCGCGAACTGCTGAAGGACGCCGCGGCCATCACCAAATCATGACCCAATCCCAGGAGATTCAATTGCAGATGAGCCAGCATGAAGTCGCGCCCCGTTCAGACATCCAGATACTGCAGCCAGCCGGATGGGCGGCGCCCAAGGGTTATTCAAACGGAATTGCCGCGCGTGGCCGCACGGTGGTCATCGGCGGACAGATCGGCTGGGACGGCCAATGCCGTTTTCATACCGGCGACTTTGCCGGGCAAGCCAGACAGGCCTTGCAGAACATCGTCGCGGTGCTTGCCGAGGCCGGTGGCAAACCCGAGCACATCATTCGCATGACATGGTACGTGATCGACAAGCGCGAGTACCTGGCTGCCTATCCGCAACTGGGCCGCGCCTATCGCGAGGTCATCGGCCGCAATTTCCCGGCCATGACGGCGGTGCAGGTCGCCGGACTGATGGAAGATGCCGCCCGCGTCGAGATCGAGGCAACGGCAATCATTCCCGACTGACCGCGGTTTCGCGATGTGCGCCGGCCCCGCTGATAAAATGCCGGCATGAAAGCCTGTGAATCCGAATTTGTCGAGGTGCGCGGCCGGCGCCTGCATGTGCGCCTCTGGGGCAGCGAAGCGGCGCCGCTGCTGGTGCTGCTGCACGGCTGGTGCGATGTGTCGGCCTCGTTCCAGTTCGTGGTCGACGCCCTGCAGCGCGATTGGCGCGTGGTGGCGCCGGACTGGCGCGGCTTTGGCTTGTCCGAGTGGGATAACGACGTCTACTGGTTCCCCGACTATATTGCCGATCTCGATGCCTTGCTGCTGCACTACTCGCCGCAGGATCCGGTGCGTCTGGTGGGCCACAGCCTGGGCGGCAATGCGGCCTGCCTGTACGCCGGTATCCGGCCCGCGCGTGTGGCCGCACTGGTGAATCTGGAGGGCCTGGGCCTGCGCC
>JANXRC010000033.1 GCA_025353195.1 Rhodocyclaceae bacterium | reverse complement strand
GGTGCTGGAATTCGGGGCGCAGCCAGCGGATGGTGCCGATGGCTTCCTCGGTGGCGCGCTCGGCATTGAGCGCGACGAGACGTTCGAGAATTTGCTCGTCGGAAGGTGTGTCGTGCCAGCCGTAGGCGTCGAGCACGGCGGCATCGAGTTCGTCGTGCAGGGATTTGAGCACCGCGACCAGGCCCTTGTCGTGGATGGTCTTGTCTTTCGCCGATAAGGCCGTGTCGCCAGCACCGAGTTTCACCAGGACGTTGTAGAGGCCGGTCAAGGTGAGGTCGCCATGCGCCGCCAGCACGCGCTTGCGATGAGCGTCGATCTGTTCGGCGAGGTCGCGGATGCGGGTTTGTTGCTCGGACGTGACGACGGGGAAGGGGAAGGTTTCGAAGCAGCGGGATTTGTTGTAGCGAGGCGTCGGTCCGAGCGTGCCGCCTTGCGCCAGAGCCCAGACGACATGCACGCAGCTCGACAACACACCAAGAATGTACGCATCGTCGAGCGCGATGCAGACCAGCATGTTGTCCGGCGCAATTGCAGCGTCGAGGAACTGGAAGGTCCGGTGCTTCGCGGTTTCTACCGTGGCGATGTAGCGTGGCAGGCCGCAAAGCTGATGGCGCAGTTTTGGATTGGGTTCGCCGAACAGCCACCAATTGCGTTTACGCACTTCGCGTTTGTTGTGGTCGCGCTCAGGCTTTACCAGCCCCAAGACTCGTTGATAGGTAGCCGGCCAGCGGTGGCGCACCTCTTCGGCACTGTGCCCAAAAAGATCAATCACGAACACACCGCGCGGTCTATCAGCCAAATCGCGACCATTGCGGTAGTCCTTAATCGGCGCATCGGCTTCGAGACGAGCCGCGTCCTTTGGAGTGACGATGAAGCCCGCACCATGAAGTTTGAATCCAGGATTGCTGACGTCTCCATTTGCCCGTAAGGCCAAGGCTGCGGCTACGTTGGCGCCAACACTCAGATCGGCGTGAATGCTGCCGCACTGCTCGGCCAGTTCAACATCGAGCCCTTCGCCCTTGCCCTCGCGTTCGGCAGTCACGCTGCACAGCCTGCCCTCGCCCGCACTTGGCGCAACAACCGTCATCGCAATGCGCACCGCAGCGCCATCGGCGCTGTCCAACCATGGATGATTCGGAATCGCGTAGGCCAGATGCACGCCTTGGTCGAGCGCTGCTTGCACGACGCGGCGACTGAATGTCTGTGTAATGCTGTTGGTGGTGATGAAACCGAAGCGCGCCAACTTGCCCTGCGTCACGAGTTGTGCGGCATGGTGCCACCAGAACATGACGAAGTCGGCCGACTCGGGCACCGCCGGCCACGCCCCGCGCAGGGCTTCGACATAACCGTCGCCGAGCGCGGCGCGCATGGTCGAGGCGCCGATGAACGGCGGATTGCCGACCACCACGTCGACGTCCGGCCATTCGGCGCGGCGCGGCTTGCGGTACTTTTCCAGCGGAACGCGCGCGGTTTCGTCCGGCACGTGCTCGCCAGTCACCGGATGCGTCTTCAGCGTGCGGCCATCCCAGCGGCTTATTGCCATCCCTTTGGCATCGAGCGCGTAGTCGACGCCGTCATGCGCCAGCACGGCATCGCGGCATTCGATGTTGCGGAAGTCCTTGAGTATCGGGCTGGGCGGCAGGCCCGTGCCCTGCGTGCGGAAATGCCATTGCAGGTAGCCGATCCACAGCACCAGCTCGGCGATCGCCGCCGCGCGCGGATTCAATTCGATGCCGAGGAACTGGTGCGGGTCGACGGTGAGGCCCTCGGCTTCGAGCAGGGTCTGGCCGTGGCCAATGTCGTGCAGCTGGTTGAGCACTTCGCCTTCGAGCCGCTTGAGGTGTTCCAGCGCGACGTAGAGAAAATTGCCGCTGCCGCAGGCCGGGTCGAGCACGCGCAAGGAACACAGCTTGTGGTGGAAGGCGCGCAGTTCGGCGATGGCGGCCGATTGCTTGCCTTCGGTGGCGAGCAGCACGGCGGCGCCTTGCACATAGGCCCAGCTTTGGCGCAGCGGCTCGATCACGGTGGGTTGCACCAGGCGGTCGACGTAGGCACGCGGTGTGTAGTGGGCGCCGAGCGCGTGGCGCTCTTGCGGGTCGAGCGCACGTTCGAGCAGGGTACCGAAGATAGCCGGTTCGACCTGGGTCCAGTCGGCTTTGGCGGCTTCGATCAGCAGGGCGATTTGTTGTTTGGTCAGCGGCAGTACGTCGGGTTGCTTGAACAGCTTGCCGTTGAAGCGCGGCAGAATCTTGCGCAGCACGACGGAATAGCCGCCGACATCCATCTCGCGCCACAGCGCGCCGACCAGCGGCACGAATTGCGCGGTATCGTCCTTGAGGCTTTGCAGCAGTTCGCTGAAGCTGCCCTTGGGAATCAGTTGCACGTCCTCGGCGAACATGCTGAACAAACAGCGGGTGAGAAAGCCGGCAACGGTTTCGGCGGCGTGGCCGGCGGCTTCGAGCGACCTGGCGACTTCGGCGAGGTGCGCGGCAATCTCGCGCGTGACCTTGGCGGTGGCGGTGGCGGGGTCGAGGCTGAGCGGGTCGAGCCAGACGGCGGCAAGGCGCGCGCGAATGGCTTCGTCGCGCAGATCGGCGAGCCGGATGCGGTGCGAGCGCGGATCGGGAAAGGGCGTGTAGGTACCGCCGCTGCGCGAGAACTCGGCATACAGCTCGATGACGTTGCCGACATCGACCACGATCAGGAAGGGCGGGCGGCCCTCCCCGGCCGGCAGGGCGCGGGCGTAGTTCTCGGCCTGGCTGCGGGCGCGCAGCAGGGCGTCGTCGAAGCTCTTTGTTGTTAGCCCCAGCGCCGTACCGTCAGCGCCGACTCTCACCTTCTTGGCTTCAAGGACGAAGGCGCCGCGCTTGTAGCAGTCGATGCGGCCGGGACTCGTGGTACCGTCGCCGTGGCGGAAACTGACCGGCCGCTCGAACATATAGTCCTGCGCGTGGTGTGGCTCAGGCAGGTCGAGGAGACAACAGAGGTCGATGACAAAGCTCTGCGCCGTCGCCAGCTCGGAGGCAGTAACGTCCTGCCAGCGGGCGATGAAGGTTTCGGTGGCGGCGGGAGAGGTCATCTTTGGCGGCGCGGAATATGCCAAATACTAGCATGGCGCCATATCTTCAACAGCGCGCCGACGCCTTGCCGGAGCGAGGCCGGACGAGACTTTTACCCCTGCCACCAAGTAGAATACGGCCCTCGCCGAATTTACCCGGCCCCCCTCCGGTTGCATCCCCATGCTCGTCGCATCAAACGTCACCATCCAGTTCGGCGCCAAGCCGCTGTTCGAAAACGTCTCGGTCAAGTTCGGCGAGGGCAACCGCTATGGCCTGATCGGCGCCAACGGCTCGGGCAAGACCACCTTCATGAAGATCCTGGCCGGCGTGCTGGAGTCTTCCGCCGGCAACGTCTCGCTCGATCCCGGCGAGCGCATGGCCTATCTGAAGCAGGACCAGTTCGGCTACGAGAGCGTGCGCGTGCTCGACGTGGTGATGATGGGCCACGCCGACATGTGGGCCTGCATGTCCGAGCGCGACGCGATCTACGCCAACCCGGATTCGACCGAAGACGACTACATGCGCGCCGCCGAGCTGGAATCGCATTTCGCCGAGTACGACGGCTACACCGCCGAATCGCGCGCCGGCGAACTGCTGCTGGGCGCCGGCATCCCGATCGAGAAGCACAACGGGCCGATGAGCGAAGTGGCGCCAGGCTGGAAACTGCGCGTGCTGCTGGTGCAGGCGCTGTTCGCCAACCCCGACATCCTGCTGCTCGACGAGCCGACCAACAACCTCGACATCAACACCATCCGCTGGCTGGAGGACATCCTCAACGAACGCGAGAGCACCATGATCATCATCTCGCACGACCGGCACTTCCTCAACCAGGTGTGCACCCACATGGCCGACCTCGACTACGGCACGATCAAGGTCTACGGCGGCAACTATGATGACTTCATGGAAGCCTCGACCGTGGCGCGCGAGCGCCAGGTGTCGGCCAACACCAAGGCCAAGGAACGCGTCGCCGACCTGCAAGGTTTCGTGCGGCGCTTCTCAGCCAACAAGTCGAAGGCGCGCCAGGCCACCAGCCGCCTCAAGCTGATCGAGAAGATCCGGCCGGAAGACATCAAGCCTTCGTCGCGCCAGTACCCGTGGATCCGCTTCGACTACGACGAGAAGGAAAAGCTGCACCGCCTGGCCTGCGAAGTCGAAAAGCTCGGCTTCGGCTACGAGCCGAAAGTGCCAATCATCAAGTCGCTGTCAATGAGCATCGAGGCCGGCGACAAGGTCGCCATCATCGGCGAAAACGGCGTCGGCAAGACCACCCTGCTGCGCCTGCTGGCCGGCGAGAAGCTGGGCGGCCTGACACCGCAGGGCGGCAAGGTGAAATGGGCGGAGAAGGCGCGTCCCGGCGTGTTCGCCCAGGACCACGCGGCGGACTTCACCGACAAGACGCCGCTCACCGAGTGGATCGTGCAGTGGGTGCGCGCCGGCGGCTACGAAGGCGGCGACGTCGAAACCCTGGTGCGCGGCACGCTGGGCCGCCTGCTGTTTTCCGGCGACGAGGCGAAGAAACCGGTGAATGTGATTTCCGGCGGCGAGCAGGGCCGCATGCTGTTCGGCAAGCTGATGCTGCTGCGGAACAACGTGCTGCTGATGGACGAGCCGACCAACCACCTCGACATGGAATCGATCGAATCGCTCAACACCGCGCTGGAGAAATACCCCGGCACGCTGATTTTCGTGTCGCATGACCGCGAGTTCGTTTCCTCGCTGGCGACGCGCATCATCGACATCAAGCCGGACCGGACCATCGTCGATTATCGCGGCAGCTACGAGGAATATCTGGCCAACCAGGGTCTGGCATGACGTGCACGCTTGCGGGGCAGCCCGACTTGTATTACAGTTAATACATAGCGTTTCAAGGAGCTGCCGCCATGACCACTACCGTTCGTCTTCCCCTCCGCATTGAACAGGCGCTGGCGACTTATTGCGTCGAAACCAAGCGCACCAAGTCGGAAGTGATTGTCGAGTTGCTGGAGCAGCGCCTCATGGGCACGCAAACCGAAAGCACGCCGTATGAACTGGCTCGGGAAGCCGGCTTCATCGGCTGCATTGCCGGCAAGGGGCAGACCGCCAGCACCAAGGAACGCGTCGCCGCCGCCATCCGCAAGAAGCACGGCAAGACCCACGCACGGTGAGTGCGCTGCTCGTAGACACCGGGCCGCTGGTGGCGCTGGCGGATAAGCGCGACAGCGCCCATGAGGAATGCAAAACCTTCCTCGCGGCGTATCGCGGCCGGCTGGTCACGACCTGGGCGGTGCTCACCGAGTTCTCGCACCTTGCGCCGTCGGTCGCCGCCACGCTACCGCTGTATCGCTGGATCGACAAGGGCGGACTGGAATTGCTGTCGCTGGGTCGCGATGAACTGGTACGCGCCATCGACTGGATCGAAAAATATGCCGACCGGCCGATGGACCTCGCCGACGCCTCGCTGGTGGTCGCCGCAATGAGCACCGGCATCCACACGGTATGGACGCTCGACCGCAACGATTTCGAGACCTATCGCCTGCCGGGGCGCAAGCGCTTCCGTCTGGCGACGAACAAACGATGAACCTGCTGCGCGGCTCCGCCCGCTTCATTCTCAAACTGATGGGCTGGAAGCTGCTCGATGTGCCGCAGCATCCCGCCAAGGCCGTCGTGATCGCTTATCCGCATACCTCGAACTGGGATTTCCCCATCACGCTGCTGGCGCTCGCCGCGCTGCCCTTCGACGCCCAGTGGGTCGGCAAGGACACGATGTTCCGCGGCATTTGGGGTCCGCTCATGCGGGCGCTCGGCGGCGTCGCCGTCAATCGCCGCGAACGCACCGGCTTCGTCGAGCAGGTGGCCGGCGAATTCCGCCGCAGGGAGAACTTCCATCTGATCATAGCCACCGAAGGCACCCGCCGTCTGCAGGCCGGATGGAAATCCGGCTTCTATCGCATCGCACTGGCCGCAAAGGTTCCGGTCATCATGGCCACCGTCGATTACGGCAAACGCGAGGTCGGTCTGCTGGCCAGCATCGGGCTGAGCGGTGACGAAGCCGCCGACATGGCGCGCATCGCCGCCTGCTACGAAGGACGCCGCGGCCGTCACCCAGAGAACGCCTCACCCATCCGACTCCTATGATTCTTCTGCGCGACCTGGGCTTTTCCCGCAACGGCGTGGCGCTGGTCACCGGCGCTTCACTGCAGTTGCATCCGGGCTGGAAGGTCGGCCTCACCGGCGCCAATGGCTCCGGCAAATCCTCCTTCCTCGGCCTGTTGCGCGGCGAATTGCACGCCGACCGC
>JANXRC010000025.1 GCA_025353195.1 Rhodocyclaceae bacterium | reverse complement strand
ACACTTTGCTACAGATCTTGTCGGTCTCGGTTTTCGAGAAAACCGAGATTTCATGCGCCTTGCAGCCAGATGCCAACAGAATGACCACGCTCATGCCAGATAACCAATTGACTCTATTCGGCATTTAACCGGACGCCACTGCTATAAACTAGATGATCATTGATACCCCTATAAGGATCAATGTACGTATAGTTTAACAAACTGAGAGCAGAATTGCAAGCCTATACATACATATGTTAGGTTACACGAACCATGATTCGTTTTCGCATACAGGAATTGTTGGCGGAAAAGCGCTTCCGCGAAGGACGTCGTGTGACCATGCAAGAGGTCTGCGAAGCGACCGGCATAAGCCGTGTGACGCTCTCGAAAATGGTCAATACACGAGGCTATGGCACCCTCACCGATCACTTGGATCGGCTCTGCCGATATTTCGAGTGCTCGTTGTCGGACTTGGCGGAATACGTTCCTGACACCGAAACCTCGCCGTCAAAAACAGACCAGTAGAGTAGAAATGCCTTTAGGGCAGCTGGGTCTCTTGGGCTATATCTGCCTTAGAAGCAGAATGGCCGGACAAGCCCCATTGATGTGCTTGGCTTTTCCGGGCCATGTGCAGAGTTAGCTTTCGGCGCCTAGGGATCTTGGCGATCCGTTGAATCGCCCGCCCCACGGGCAAATTCGTTGGGCTAACACCCTTTCCGCGCGAGCTGGGCGCACGCCAACAGCAAAGCCTTCAGGGTTTCTCTTCTGCCACTACCCTTGCTTTTGTTGCTTCCCAATCGGCGAACTCCAAAGCAACACATGCACGGTTCAAGGGATTCAGATCATGCTGAAGGAAAAAATCGCCTCCCGCTGCCTCATAGAGAGCGCTTACCGTAGCCCGGACCACTGGCACGTAGGAGCGACAAACGTCGGCCCGATTCCTGCCATCAGACATTGGAAAGGGACCCTCCAACGCCCGGAGTACGTCACCGATCCGTCGCAGCAGTGCGCCTAGCTCTTCGCTGCTCAGTCGACCAATTACTGGCTTGCCAAATGCCATTTCCAAAACGCGTTCTGCGATTAATAGGTGTGGACTTGAGTTATCTGTAGTTTCAGATGGAGACCGTATGGCAAGCGAGTCGATTGAGACTCCCAATGCCCTTGCGATTGCCACAAGTATGCCCCGCGTCGGATCGGCCCCTTCTTGCAAGATCCGGTAGAGCGTGCGCGGCGTTGTACCAGCCATCTTTGCCAATCCAGCCGCAGTAAGACCTCGCGCATCCAGAAGCTCTTGGAGGCGCCGTCGAAAGTGGTCGGAGTCCTGCTTGTCCTGTTCGGTCAGCGTGCGCGAACCCTTGGCCATAGCTATTCTCTGAATAGTAAAAACATAGTTTATCGTAAGCGGTATTGACTTTACTTGCAAGAATCGATACAATGCGCTCATTCAATGCATTGTTTTTATCATACCTGAGAGCACTCATGCCACGAGAACGATCAAACACCAGCAACCCGAAATGCGATGCGCCGGTGCCCTACCAATCTGCTATCGACAAGTTTGGTTCTGCGCCAAATGACGTCGATAGCCAAGACCGCATTTCGAATCGGGACGAGCGTGTGCGGTGCCGGCCCCCTTTACCGATCGTCCAAACCGCTATTGATATCCTGAAACGTCTCTTTTTCATCAAGGCGCTCCGATATACACGTCGAGTTGGGCTTAGCCCTTGCAAGGAGTCCGACAGCTTCAACTTCAACTCCTTCGACCATAGTCCGACCTCTGCCTATGCCGCGAGGGAGCCCATCACCTATTTACAGAAAGACATCAAGGATTTCCGCTTTCTCACGTTCAGGTGCTTCGCTGTAGACAGTTTGATCCCCATGCCTATTCGATCAAGCACGCCCCTTTCCGCCGCACCCATGGATACCAACCAGCAAAAGCTGCAGTGGCCAAGGGGGCCGCCTTTAGAGACGGAAACAGGATAGCGAGAACAAATAGGGCACGGAGTGGTGCGACTCCCAGAAAACCGTAACAGAAAGAGAGCTAAATGACTATCACAACCATTCTCCCGCCAGGACAGGAACAACCAAAACCTACCCGTGAACAAATATTGGCCTTAGGACTAGAACCCGTCCAGGCTTACTGTGTGCGCGAAAAGCCTAAACGTACCGCGGCAGCCGCTCGCAAACGTGCAGAGCGCGACCGAACCAATCAGGCCGGGTTGAAGCGACTCGACGTGACTTCAACGCGAGCCGCAGCGCCCTTAATCCGACAACTAGCTAGCGCAAGCGTGACCGGGATGCTCACACCTGCAGCTCAAGCCATGATTATCAATACATTAGATGCCTTTGACGACGTGACCGGTCACATCGATGATGGTCAGGCGCCCGGGGTTGAACTATGGGTTCGCGAGATGCGGAGCCGGCCGAATAACCCGCCACCGAGATCACAAACACCCGACTTTCGTCCATCGAAGGAGTACAAGTTCGGTCGTTACGTGTTGCAACTCAGGGGCTGGCGGCGCCGGTTATTCGAACTCGCATACGTGCTTTCGACATTCAAACTCTCGGTTCTGATTCCACGCGGAAAATGATTACCGCATGTTAGCTAGGACAGCCTTTCTCGTTTACCCACAAGCAACAAACTGACCAAATGACAGGAGATATCCCACCACGTTCGAAGCTGACATCCCTTAACAAGGATGGCCATAACCAATTCCTCATCGGTACTAGTGGTCTGTGTAACAAAACGTCAAACCGATGGGGCTTCCAAGGAATTACGCCATGCACGCACAGCTCTATGATTTCGGCATCACGTTTCCGATACCAGTCAATTCCTATCCATCCTGCCTAAGAGGGAGGTCGGCCAGTCACATAGGTCGCCCTGCGGGAGCGTCGTCATGACGACGTTTCTTGAACCAGCGGAGATCGCTTCACTCACCGGATATCAGCGCCGCACGGCTCAAGTCAAAGCGCTTCAGGCGATGGGCATAGCGTACTGGGTTCGATGCGATGGCACACCGGCAGTATTGAGGAGCACTATCGAAGCGGAGCAACCGCAACAAAGTCGCACGCGATCGGAGACAACTCAACCCGACTGGGGGGCCCTGCCCTCTGCAAAGGCGGCCAACGTGCCAACGCACCCAAACACCGCCTCTCCGCTCTATTCACGACTAGATCGGATCGGCAATGACGCGTGAGCGGAGTCGCGGAAACCGAGGACTCCCTGCCCGTTGGACACTCCAACATGGCGCCTACTACTATATTCCCCCGTCCGGCCAGCGCACTCAATGGGACGGAAAGAAGTGGTTCCGCCTGGGAAAGACTCTAAATGAAGCCTACAAGGTCTGGGCTGCGCGCCTTCCTGTGCCTGAAACCGCCGACACCATTCGCACCATCGGCGCCCTGCTTGACCGTTACCTCCTTGACTACGTGCCCGAGAAGCAACCGAAAACGCGGACCGAATACATTCGAGCCATCCGCACGTTGCGCGGTCCATTCGGTGCTATGGCGCTGAAGGACCTGGAACCGCACCATGTCTACAAATACTTCGACCTGCGCAAGGCCAAAGTAGCCGCTAGGCGTGAAATCGAGGTCCTCAGTCACGCTTTTACCAAGGCCGTCGAATGGGGCGCTATGAGCGCCCACCCATTCAAGGGCCAAGTACGCCTAACAGGTACGCGACCGCGAAACCGCTACGTCGAAGATTGGGAGCTCGTCCAGGCCATGTCCTTGACATCCAAGCGACGTACCGGAAGTGTACTGATGATCCAAGCCTATCTGCGCCTGAAGCTGCTCACGGGGTTGCGCAAAGGGGATCTTCTCCGTCTCACCACGGCAGACTGCCGCGAGGATGGCGTACACGTCACCCCAGGTAAGACAAAACTCTCGACCGGGAAGCGCATCATTTTCGAATGGACGCCGGAACTGCGTTCCGCAGTCGATGGGGCGATCGCGGTGCGCCCGGCGGAGTCCGTATTTCTCTTTTGTAACAAGTTCGGCCGCGAGCTGTTTGATGAGTCGCGGGGGACCACCAAAGGCTTCGATCACATTTGGCAGGGATTCATTGCTCGTATCCTAAAGGAAACGGAAGTTACGGAGCGATTCACCGAACACGATCTGCGCGCCAAGGTGGGTAGCGATGCCCCGAGCCTCGAGCGCGCCCGCCAGATCCTTACGCACTCCGACGCACGTATGACGGAATCGGTCTATCGACGCAAACCGGAACGCATTCAGCCCGCCGGCTGACCATTTCAATTAGACAAAACGATTTAATTAGACAACGACATCATGTAGACTCCGTCCCAGTCAAGGTTTACAGGCCAACGCAACTGGTTCGATCCCAGTACCGCCCACCAATTCCATTGGCATAACGAATCAAGCTGTTATGCGCCGTACCAAACCTGATCAAGGCTATACCTCGACCCGATTCCGGCCACGTTGCTTCGCCCGGTACAGCGCCGCATCAGCCTCGGCAATCAATGCTTCCATATCGGCGGCCTGTCCGGCATCACCCTGCGCTACCGACAGACCAAGGCTCACTGTGTAAGCAGGCAATGCCTTGTTGCGATGAGTCTCGATCTCTCGCCGAATGCGCTCGGCGACATTCCTGGCTTCGGCCATACCGGTATCGGGCAACAGGATCACGAATTCTTCGCCGCCGAAACGCGCGAGGATATCCGGCAGTCGCAACATTTGCGACGCACGAACAGGAAAATCCTTGATGACAAGGTCGCCGACGTGGTGGCCGTACTTGTCGTTGACCTTCTTGAAAAAATCGATGTCGGACGCGATGATTGCCAGTGGCCGGCGCGCGCGCATGCTGCGCGACCATTCCACTGCGGCCTGGGAGAAGAACGCCCGGCGATTGAACGCGCCGGTCATCGGATCACGTGTTGCCATGAATTCCAGTTCGGACCGTAGCCGCTCGTTGGTAAGAAGGATGAATCCAACCGACAAACCCAATACACCGAGCGAGAACATTCCCAGATATACCTGCTGAATCAGGTTGCGGTCGAAGATATCGTCCGTTTGATCAACCGCGATCGACAGCGTCGTGATGCGCCAAACCGCGATGGCGACCCCAAGAACGAAAAAGGCGCAGAGAAATCGACTGCCAAATCCTGTCGGCTTGGCGCGCCACGCGAGAACTGCCCCGGCAGAAAACAGACCTATATGGGCAAGAGCCATGATGAAAATGCGGCCCTGGTAATTGTGGCTGCCGTAAGTCAGCCACACGATCAGGATTACAACCGCGCCGATGACGTCAAGGGTGGGGCGCCATTTGGGTTGCTGTCCCGAATACCGCTGCAATCCGATAATGAGGAGGAATTGTCCCAGCAGGAGCGCTCCGCTCGCGGCAACAATGGCCAGACCATCAGGGAACAGTCCGCGCATGGAAGCGAGTCCCGACGCGCTTCCGATCAGCACGACCGCCATCGCCCAATCGTTCAATCCCTCGATATCGTCAGGAAAACTCCTGGCCTGCACCCACAGCACCAGCGCACAGAACATCCCCAGCAGGTTGGCGACGAGAAGAAATGTGCGTGGATCGATTAGTTCCGTCATCATCAAGGGCGGAGTTCAGCGGAGGATTCCGTTGAAGGTTCTGGTTTTCAGGCAAAGCGGGCAGCGAGGCTGAATCCTACGCGAGCAGCATGGACATGGGTGGACGCATGGGGCGCATAATTCAATGCCATGAAGACCCTTCTTGTCGTATTTCACTCGATGACCGGCGGCACCGAACAGATGGTGCGTGCGCTGGCAGCGGGTGCCGCCGCCGAGATGAGCGTGACGACGCGCCTGCTGCATGCCTCGGCAGCCCAGGCGGCAGACGTGATCGAGGCCGAGGGCTATGTATTTGCCACCCCGGAGAATCTTGCGGCGATCTCGGGATTGATGAAGGATTTTTTCGACCGCTGCTATTACCCCGCGCTTGACCGGATCAACGGCAGGCCCTACGCAACTCTCATCTGTGCCGGCAGCGACGGGCAGAACGCCGCACGGCAGATCGACCGCATTGCCACCGGATGGCGCCTGCGCTCCGTCGCCGAAGCCCTCATCGTGTGTACCCACGCGCAAGCGCCGGAAGCCATACTTTCCGCGAAGACCATCGGTGCAGCGGACCTCGATCGTTGCCGGGACCTCGGCGCGACGCTGGCCGCCGGGCTCGCCATGGGCGTGTTCTGATTCCACATCCCACCAGGGGATACCGTCTCCGCCCAAAGAGACGGAGACATAAGAACAAACCCCGGCGCAAGCCGGGGTTGGCTTTGGCACGGCGGAAAGTTCAGGCCGGCGTTTGGTCCAGTTCGAATACCTTGTGCAAGACACGGACCGCCAACTCGAGGTACTTCTCGTCGACCACGACCGAAATCTTGATCTCGGAGGTCGAGATCATCTGGATGTTGATGCCTTCTTCGGCCAGGGTGCGGAACATCTTGCTGGCGACGCCGGGATGGGAACGCATGCCGACGCCAACGGCCGAAACCTTGCAGATCTTGTTGTCACCCTTTATTGCGCGCGCGCCGATATGCGGCTTGATCTGGTCTTCCAGCATCTTTTTGGCACGGTCGAACTCGCTGCGATTGACCGTAAAGGAAAAGTCCGTCGTGCCATCGTGGCCGACGTTCTGGATGATCATGTCGACGTCGATGTTGGCGTCGGCGATCGGGCCGAGTATTTGGTAGGCGATGCCGGGGCGATCCGGCACGCCCAGCACCGTGAGCTTGGCCTCGTCGCGGTTGAAGGCGATGCCGGATATGATCGGTTGTTCCATGTTGGTGTCTTCCTCGAGAGTGATGAGCGTGCCGCTGGTCTCCTGGCCTTCTTCTTCGAAGCTGGAGAGCACGCGCAGCTTGACCTTGTACTTGCCGGCGAATTCGACCGAGCGGATCTGCAGCACCTTGGAGCCCAGGCTGGCCATTTCCAGCATTTCCTCGAAGGTGATCCGCTCCAGCTTTCTGGCCTCCGGCACGATGCGCGGGTCGGTGGTATAGACGCCATCGACGTCGGTGTAGATCTGGCACTCGTCCGCCTTCAGCGCCGCCGCCAGCGCCACCGCCGAGGTATCCGAGCCGCCGCGTCCCAGCGTGGTGATGTTGCCATCGGCATCAACACCCTGGAAACCGGCCACAATGACCACCGCATCATCGTCGAGATCGCGACGCATGTTGGCGTCGTCAATCTCGAGAATGCGCGCCTTGGTGAAGGTGCTGTCAGTCAGTACCTTGACCTGTCCACCGGTGTAGCTCTTGGCCTTGAGACCGAGATCCCGGATCGCCATTGCCAACAGCGCGATCGTGACCTGCTCGCCGGTGGAAAGCATCACATCGAGTTCGCGTGCGTCGGGCTGGGGGGAAACATCCTTGGCCAGAGCGACCAGGCGGTTGGTCTCGCCGCTCATGGCGGAAACCACCACCACCAGTTGATGCCCCTTCGCCTTCCAGCGCGCGACGCGCCTGGCGACATTGCGGATGCGTTCGGGCGAACCCATCGATGTGCCGCCGTATTTCTGGACTATCAATGCCATTGCCGTAGTCTGTCAGTTGGTAAAGATCGAATTTTACCCGATAGTCACCACCGCCAGAAGAGCCGGCGACCGGGTCGATGCCCGATAAATACACTAAACACGGGCCGCCTGACGCGGGCTGGAATCAGGGGCTGACGCGCACCCGCAGCCCGAGTTGGCGGACACGTTCCGCCAGTTCTTCCAGCCGTTCCGCTTCCATGCGCCCCAACCGGGGTGCCTCTTTCTGCAGTGACGGTCGCGCCAGACTGTACAGGTGCACCCCGGCGAGCACTGGCGCCAGAGGAGCCAGCAGCGCCAAATAGGCCTGCATCTCCGGTTCCGCGGGCAATTCACCGTCGAGCCTGAACACACAGGTCTGCACCCAGGTCGGCGCCAACGCCGCGCAACACGCCAGGCGTCGCGCTACGACTTCAGGCCGGGCACGGGTGCCATTGATGCGGGCCAATCCGGCCGACGTTCCTGCATCGACTTTGAACCAGACCTCCCCGGCGGTCCTGCCGATTCGCGCAATGCCTGTTTGCACCGCCTTGCGGTCGAGCAGGCTGCCATTGGTAATCAGGCGCATGACCACCTTGCCGGCCAGTTTGTTCGCGGCCAGCACGCGCTCGGCAATCGCCACGGCATCGGCAAACTCGGCGGCGCTGGTCGGCTCGCCATTCCCCGAGAATGCCACATCGACCAGCCGGCGAACCCCTGCCGGAACCCGCGTCGCCATGAAATCGCCTGACTGAGCCCAGCCGAGGAAATCGTTCAGTTCGCGCTCGAGCAGCGCCAGATCGATCGGCGGCGGCCCGCCGCGTTTCAGATCGGGAACCTGACAATAGATGCAACGCCAGTTGCAGGCATTGTTGGGGTTCAGATTGATGCCGACCGAAACGCCGCCGGCCCGGCGCGAAATCACCGGATATACATAACGCATGCCGGCGCTGTCGCGGGAATGGTCTTCAGTCTTGAGCAGGATGCGGGACATGGAAACTCGACAGAATGGGAAAATTGCAGCGAAGCCAGGAGTCGGCGCTGACGGGACGGCACTGCAGCACAGTTATAATGCGGGCCAAGCCATCCGCGCACATCTGCGGCCACTTTGCCACAAACAAGCCCATCCTGACCATGCGTATAACCCGCCGCCTCGAATTCGATGCGGGCCACCGGATCCCGAATCATCAGAGCCAGTGCCGCCACCTGCACGGCCACCGCTATGCGCTTGAAATCACGCTTGGCGGCGGCGTCATCGATGCTGCCGGACGGTCGGACGATGGCATGGTCATGGATTTTTCCGAGGTCAAGGCCATCGCCAAGCAGCATGTGGTCGACGTCTGGGACCATGCCTTCCTGGTCTGGCGCGGCGACCAGGCCGTGGCGGACTTTCTGCGCAGCCTGCCGGACCACAAGACGATCGTGCTCGACCTCGTGCCGACGGCGGAAAACCTGGCCCGCATTGCCTTTTCCATTCTTGATCCGCTGTACCGTGGCAGCTACGGCAATCATCTCCACCTTGAGCGAATCAGGCTTTACGAGACCCCTAATTGCTGGGCCGACGCCACGCGCGAAGACCTCGGCTAGACTACAAAGAAACGAAGTTTCAGTAACAGAGAGGAGTACGACAAATGCAAGGCTTGATGATGAACCGGCCGCTGATGATTTCAGGGCTCCTGCAACACGCCGGGCAGAACCACAGCGATACTGAAATCGTCTCCCGCCTGCCGGTGGGCGGCACACATCGCTACACCTACAGCGATGCCCACCGCCGCTCGCGCCAGCTGGTGCGAGTTCTGCTGTCGCTCGGCGTCAAGGCCGAGGACCGCATCGGCACCCTGGCGTGGAACACTCACCGCCACTTCGAGATCTACTATGCCGTCTCGGGCATGGCCGCGATCTGCCACACCATCAACCCGCGCCTGTTCCCCGAACAGATCGCCTATATCGCCAACCACGCCGACGACCGTTTCATCTTCTTCGATGTGAACTTCGCGCCGTTGATCGAGGCCCTGGTGCCGCATTGCCCGGGCGTCAAGGGCTGGATTGCCCTGTGCAACCGCGCTGAAATGCCGGCCAATGCAATCCCGAACCTGCACTGCTACGAAGAACTGCTGGCGGCGCAAAGCGACGATTACGAATGGCCGGAATTCGACGAGAACACGGCGTCTTCGCTGTGCTACACCTCGGGCACTACCGGCAACCCCAAGGGCGTGCTCTACTCGCACCGCTCGACGGTGCTGCATGCGCTCGGTTCCAGCCAGCCAGACGGCCTGGGCGCCTCGGCGCGCGACTGCATCCTGCCCGTGGTACCGATGTTCCACGTCAATGCATGGGGCCTGCCCTATGCGTGCGCGCTGACCGGCGCGAAACTGGTCATGCCGGGGCCGCATCTCGATGGCGCCAGCCTGTATGCGATGTTCGAGGAGGAACACGTCACCATGTCGGCCGGCGTGCCGACCATATGGCTCGGCCTGCTGCATTACCTGCAGGCCAACAAGCTCAAGCTGTCGACGGTCAAGCGCCTGGTCATCGGCGGTTCCGCAGCGCCACCGGCCATGATTCGCGCCTTCGACGAACAGTTCGACATCACCGTGCTGCATGCCTGGGGCATGACGGAAATGAGCCCGCTGGGCACCGTCAACACCTACAAGCAAAAACATCTCGCCCTGTCGGCGGAAGAACGCGACCGCATCCGCCTCAAGCAGGGCCGCAGCATCTTCTGCGTCGAAATGAAGATTGTCGACGGCGATGGCAAGGCCCTGCCGCACGATGGCAAGGCCTTCGGCGATCTGATGGTACGCGGCCCGTGGATCACCAGCGGCTACTACAAGAGCGAAGGTGGCGACGCCCTGATTGACGGCTGGTTTCCCACCGGGGACGTGGCCACCATCGACCCGGACGGCTACATGCAGATTACCGACCGCTCGAAGGACGTCATCAAGTCGGGCGGCGAATGGATTTCGTCGATCGACCTGGAAAACATTGCCGTCGCCCATCCGGCGGTTGCCGAAGCCGCGGTCATCGGCGCAGCCCATCCGAAGTGGGACGAACGTCCGCTGCTGGTCGTGATCAAGAAGGCCGGCCAGGACGTCAGCCGCGAAGAGCTGATCGCCTTCTACGAGGGCAAGGTCGCCAAGTGGTGGATACCCGACGATGTGATCTTTGTCGACGACCTGCCGCATACCGCCACCGGCAAGCTATCCAAGCTGCAGTTGCGCGAGCGTCTGCGTGATTATCGTTTCCCTGGAGCCTGAATTGACTACGCCCATCACTCTCTGCGGCTTTGCCGTCAGCAACTACTACAACAAGGTCAAACTCTCCCTGCTGGAGAAAAACATTCCCTTCACCGAAGCCCTCGTTTTCACGTCGCAAAAGGAAGAGATGCTGGCTGAGTCGCCGATGGGCAAAGTGCCGTTTTTGCGCACACCCATGGGCGTACTCAGCGAATCGCAGGTACTGACCGAGTTCATCGAAGAGAGTTGGCCCGAGCCCGCACTCTATCCTCGCGACCCCTTCAAGCGCGCCAAATGTCGCGAACTGATCGAACACCTCGAACTGCATGTCGAATTGCCGGCGCGGCGCCTCTACACGGAAGCGTTTTTTGGCGGCACGGTATCCGAGGAAACCAAGAAGGAAGTCGCGGCCCTGCTCGAGAAAGGCCTCAGGAGCCTGGCCCGGCTGGCCCGTTTTTCGCCCTTCATCGGCGGCGATAGTTTCACCCATGCCGATTGTGCTGCCTGGGTGCACCTGCCCCTCGTCAGCCAGGCCACGCGCAAGATCTATGGACGTGATTTTCTCGATGAATTTCTGCCCCTGGCCAAGCCATACCTCAAGCTGATTGGGGAACGGCCTCACGCGCAGAAGGTGAACGACGACCGCAAGGCGGCCACGGAAGCCTTCATGTCGCGGCCCAAGAAATGAGCGAAACGGTCCGCATCAGGCAGGCCGATGGCGTGTTCCACATCGAAATGGCGCGCCCCGAGAAGAAGAACGCGCTGACCGCCGCGATGTACCGGACCATGGCGGATGCACTGGCAAGCGCCGAGGCCGACCCCGCGGTGCGCGTCATTCTGATTTCAGGCGCCGGCGGCAATTTCACGGCCGGCAACGATCTGGCCGATTTCGTGGATAAACCGCCGATGGATGAAAGCGCGCCGGTGTACCGCTTCATCGAGGGCTTCGCCGGACTGCAGAAGCCCTTCGTCGCCGCTGTCGAAGGCGTGGCGATAGGCGTTGGCACCACCATGCTGCTGCACTGCGACCTGGTCTATGCCGGCAGCGGGGCGCGCTTCGCGATGCCCTTCGCCAATCTCGGCCTGACGCCGGAAGCCGCGTCGAGCCTGCTGCTGCCGCTGTGTGCGGGTCACGCGCGCGCAGCGGAGATGCTGATGCTCGGCGAAGCATTCTCCGCACAGGTTGCGCTTGACGCCGGCATCGTCAACGCGGTGCTGCCGGATGCGCAGGTGCTGGATCATGCGCTTGAACGTTGCCGCAAGTTGACCACACAGCCGGCCGCATCGCTGCGCCTCACCAAGCAATTGATGAAACGCGCGCAACAGGCCACGATTCGCGAAACAATGGGCTTCGAGGCGGAAGTGTTCAAACAGCGCCTGGTGTCTCCCGAGGCCAGCGAAGCTTTTGCCGCATTCTTCGAAAAACGCAAACCCGATTTCTCGAAATTCAACTAGGCGGGGCGCAAGGAACATCCTGCAGGCTGCTAAAATCCGCAGCCCGACGGATGGGTGGCAGAGCGGTTGAATGCACCGGTCTTGAAAACCGGCGAAGGTGCAAGCCTTCCGTGAGTTCGAATCTCACCCCATCCGCCAACGACATGGCGAACACGCCCCTTCCGGGGCGTTTTGTTTTTCAACCCGCCAAGCGGCCGCCAAAAGGGCACTGTATTCGCCGTCCCGCCAGCGCCGACTATTGGCTCGAGGCAACTTCGACCATCCGGTTATTCAGTACCCCTGCGTGACAGGGTACGGATCGGCCTCGCTAAGGCTTCTGGCCCTGGCGCAGACGGGCGCGCAACAGGCGATTGCGATATTGCAGTTCGCGCGCCAGCTGAACGGCGATCATGTATTCGAGGCGTCGTGCCAGCGCCGGGGCCGCGGCAAAAAGCCACTGGTAACCCTCCCGGTTGAGGCTGGCAACTCCAACTGCGCTGGTGGCCGTGGCCCCGGCGGTGGCCGGCAGATTGTCTACCAGCCCGAGCAGACCGAACAGTTCTCCCCCCCGCACCTCCGCGGCATCGACCACTGTGCCGGCATCGTCGTGGCGCGTCACGCGCACGCCGCCGTCGAGCAATACGTGCATGACCGGGTGCGATTCGCCCTGGGTAAAAAAGTCGTAGCCGGCGATATGCGGCTCATAGTGGAGTACCTGCAGCAGGGCTTCAATATCCTGCGCCGGCAGATCTTCGAAGGCGGGCAGCGTGGCGATGAACTGGCGGAATTCCATGTCAGCCTCCGTTGCCGCCGAACAGCGCCCAGAGGAGGCCGTGCTTCGGGGCCGCTTCGAGCTCGGCGTTGGCGATTGGCGCCGTGCCGGCAGCGAGCGACACGCGCAGACGTTCGGCCAGCATGTCGATCAACTCGCGCAGCAACACGCCGCTGATCACGGGGTACTGCTTCATCAGTTCCTCGAACGCCTGATGCCTGAGCCGCAGCAATTTGACCGGCGAACGGGCTATTACGGTCGAGCTGGCCAGCATTTCGCCCGACAGCACCGAAACTTCGCCCAGCCACTGCCCGGGCCCGAGTTCTCCGAGCGAGATCTGGCGGCCGTTTTCTTCGACCGATATCGACACATGGCCCTCGACCAGGAAATAAAGCGAATCGACCGGCATCCGGTCGCGAATCAGCTTGCGGTGGGCGGGAAGTTCGAGCGCCGACATGGAGCCCAGCAAGCGCTGGAGATTGTCGGGGCCGAGTTCGGCGGCGAGGTTGGGGAACTGTTTGGCGAATCCGAGGGCGGTCGTCATGGTCGCGATGCGGAATTTGATATGGCAGACAATTTATTAGCCTCTCACACCACGGCCAAGATCGCAAGCATTCTCCAACGGTTTCCTCCCATGCAGGATGAATCTGCGGTGTTCAGCCAATGTCGCTACAATCGTTTATTATGCTTGAGTTTTCAACTGATCATCCATCGCCATGATAAATCGCCTGTGGTGCAGTGCCCTTTTGGTGATCGCAGTCTCCCTGGCGGGGCCGGCCTGGTCGCAGGCGAAAGTGGGCTCGGGCATCGAGGCTTTTGCCCGCGGCGACTACGATACGGCGCGCCAGGTCTGGCTACCCCTGGCCGAACGCGGTGACAGCAACGCGCAAAACAACCTGGGTGTACTCTACGAGCGCGGTTTGGGCGTGGACAAGGACCCGGTCAAGGCAGCCGGCTGGTATCGTCAGGCGGCCGAACGCGGCAACGCTTCGGCACAGAACAACCTCGGGGTGTGTTTCGAGCGCGGCATCGGCGTCGCCCAGGACCTTAAGCAGGCGGCAGAGTGGTATCGCAAAGGGGCGATGCGCGGCGACCTGAATGCACAAAACAACCTCGGCGTCCTGTACGAACGTGGACTCGGCGTCGCCGTCAGCCTGCCGGACGCACTGAAACTCTACCGCGCCGCCGCCGACAAGGGACTGGCCCAGGCGCAGAACAACCTCGGCGTGATGTACGAGCGCGCTCGCGGCGTTACGCAGGACTACAAGCTGGCGGCGCTCTGGTATCGACGCGCAGCCGACCAGGGCCACCCTGCGGCGCAGAACAACCTCGGCGTGCTCTATGGCCTCGGCCGCGGGCTGGCGGAAAATATCGTTCAGGCCAATTTCTGGTTCACCGTGGCGGCCGCGGGCGGCAGCGCCAACGCCGCCACCAATCGCGACAGCACCGCACGCCGGCTGAGCCCGGCCCAGCGCGACCAGGTGGACAAACTCCTTGCCGACTGGCAGGCGCGTCAATCCGGCCGTCGGCCCTGAGTTCAAGCGTCCGGCGTGTCGATCCGACTCTCCCTGGTTCGCTCGTCCTTGTTGCTGGCGTCGCTTGGGCTATTCGCGGCCGAGTCGTTGCACGCGCAGGCGCCGCCATCGCCGGGAACCCTGATCGAAGGCGTCGATACGCGTCGCCCGCCGCCACCGGGTCCGGCCGAATTCCTGTTCCAGCGTGACGCCTCGCCTTCGAGCCACGACCGCGATGGCCGGCGTTTTCTGGTCAAGGGTTTTCACTTCACCGGCAACACGGTGTTCAACGAGGCCCGCCTGCGACGCGTGGTGGAGCGCTTCACCGATCTGCAACTGAACCTCTACGATCTGAACCGCGCCGCCGATGCGGTGAGCCGCTTCTACCGCGACCAGGGTTATCCGGTGGCCGGTGCTTTCGTCCCGGTGCAGCGTGTCGAGGATGGACTGGTGGCAATCCAGGTAGTCGAGGGCCGCATCGGCACCTTGCGTTTCGACGGTGGCTGGCGCTACTCGGATGCCATGCTCGGCGCCTATCTCGATCCGCTCACGGCCGAAAAGCAAGTCACCATCGGTCAGCTCGAGCGCAGTCTGCTGCTGATGAACGATCTGCCGGGACTGGAAGCACGCGCCACGCTGGCACCCGGCAGCCGGCAAGGCGAAACCGACGCCACCATCGCCCTTGAGGAAAAGCCGCTGGCTCTGACGCTGCAAATGAACAACAGCGGTCGCAAGGAAGCCGGCGCCAACCGGTTCGACGTCGGTGTCGAGTTCAACAACCCGCTCGGCATCGGCGACCAACTGGTATGGCGCGGCATGAAGTCCAACGGCGATCTGATGCGCTTCAGCAAGCTCGGCTACAGCGTCCCGATCGGTGCGGATGGCCTGCGCCTGAGCATGGCGAGTTCGCGGGTGCGCTACAAGGTGGCCGGTGATTTCGCCGCGCTGGGTATCGAGGGCCTGGTCAACAGCGACGAGATCGGCATCAGCTACCCACTTCGACGCAGCCGCGTCTCGAACATCAGCCTCAGCGCCGGCATCAAGTCCACCGGCAGCGAGCAATCGGCGCTATCAACCGCACTGTCGTCGACCAAGTTGTCGGTAGCCAGCGTCGGGGCTGCCGGCAACTGGGTACACGAGGATTCTGCCAGCACCAGCCTCAGCACCACCTTCAGCAGCAATTTCCGCAACAACTACGGCAGCAATCCGACTGCGCTGCGCGGCAAGGTGGATATCGATTTCACGCACCTCGCCGGCCTCACGCCACGCTGGGACGTGTTCACCCGCGTGAACACCATGATCGGCGCCGGTGCGGTGCCGGATACCGAGAAGTTCAGCCTGGGCGGCCCTGACAGCGTGCGCGGCTACCAGGTGGCCGAATACCGCGGCGACAAAGGCTACTTGCTGACTGTCGAATTCCGGCGCCAGATCGCACTTGGTAACACCGGCGGCCAGGTTTCGATTTATCATGATCGTGGTGCCGTGCGCAATACCGGCTTCGCCAGCCAGGATGGCCTGGCCAGTTGGGGTGTCGGCGCCAGCGTATTTCCGTGGAAGAACAGCCTTGTCCGCGCCGATATCGCATGGCCCACCACGCTCGGCTCCCATCGCCCGGGCGATGGCAAGAGCGGCGCCCGGCTTTGGCTTTCCGCCAGTGTGAGCTTCTAGACAGGGATCATTCACATGACCATCGTCTTTACCGGCTCCAGCAATTCGACGACACCCGTCGCGGCAAGCGGAGGGCGCGGGTGAAGGCGCATCGCACTGATGGCCGCAAGGTGGCGAAGGCAGTCGCTGCCGCTTGGCCGCGGCCGCTGAATGCGGCGCTGCTGGCGCTGCTGGGCGCCGCGCTGCCGATGGCCCACGCGCAACTGCCCACCGGCGGCACTGTGGTCGGCGGTCAGGCAGCAATCACCCAGGCTGGCAAACAGCAGCAGATCCGCCAGACCACCGACCGCGCCATCATCGATTGGAAGAGCTTCTCCGTCGGCGCCGGCAATGCAGTCAATTTCATCCAGCCCGGCAGCAGTTCGATTGCGCTCAACCGCGTGGTGGGCAGCGATCCGTCATCGATTCTCGGCAGCGTCAGCGCCAATGGTCAGATCTTTCTCGTCAATCCCAATGGCATCTTCTTCGGCCGCGGCGCGGTGCTCGACACTGCCGGCCTGGTCGCCACCACGCTGAACATCCGCAACGAGGATTTCCTCGGCGGCAACTATCGCTTCACGCGCGACGCGGGCGGCGTCACCGGCGCCGAAATCACCAACCAGGGTGTTTTGCGCGCGCGCGACGGCGGCTATGTGCTGCTCGCCGGCGACCGCGTCAGCAACCAGGCTGGCGGGGTGATCGAGGCCCGCCTCGGCACCGTGGCGCTGGCGGCGGGCGGTGCGGTAACGCTCGACATCCAGGGCGACCGGTTGGTCAACTTCACGATTGACGTGGAAACCGCCGACAGCCTCGGCGGCGCCTCCAACCTCGGCCGCATCGTCGCCGATGGCGGGCGCGTCGTGTTGAGCGCCATGGCGTCACGCCAGGCCGCCGGCGCCGTAGTGAACAACGGTGGCACAATCCGCGCCGCCGGCATCGAAGAGCGGGACGGCGAAATCATCCTGACCGCCGGTGGCGGAGAAGTCCAGGTAAGCGGCAGCCTGGACGTCAGCGGTCCGCGTGGCGGCCGCATCCAGGTCAGCGGCGAGCGCATCGGCTTGCTCGCCGGCGCCCGCCTCGATGCCTCGGGAGAAACTGCCGGCGGCACGATACTGGTCGGCGGCAACGCCCATGGCACCAATGCCGGCGCGCCCAATGCGACAGCGACCTACTTCGACCGCGATGCCAGCATTCGGGCCGATGCCACGAAAGTCGGCGCTGGCGGTACGGTGGTTCTGTGGGCCGACGACACGACGCGCGCCTATGGCAGCATTTTCGCGCGAGGTGGCGCGGAGGGCGGCAATGGCGGCTTCATCGAAACCTCGGGCAAGCAGTATCTCGATGTGGCCGGTGCCCGCATCGATACCACCGCCGCCAACGGTGTTCGCGGCCAGTGGCTGCTGGACCCGACCAACATCACCCTCACGCACGGAGCCGCGGTCCCGGTCGTTTTTCCCGGCGGCGTTTATGCCAACGGCGGTGGCGCAAGTTCCTCGGTGAGTGACAGTGACGTCAACGCCAATCTTGTCACTTCCGATGTCACCATCGCGACTACCGGCGGCGGTGCCAGTACCGGCAACATCACCCTCAATGGCACGGCAGATGCCCCAGGAGCGGTTGCCATCAGTTCCGCCAGCGGCCACAATCTCGCCCTGACGGCGGACGGCTCGATCGCCTTCAATGCAGGCGCCACGGTAGGCCTGGGTGCCGGTAATCTGCTGCTGACCGCTGCAACCGGCGTCACCCAGGCCGCCGGATCGACCATCACCGCAAGCGGTCTAAGGGTGCAGGGAACAGGCAGCTTTACATTCGGCCAGGCATCCGATATTCGCAGCAACAAGGTATTGACGCTGGCGGCCGACGTGACGGGCAATTTCAGCTTCACCAACGTCAATGGCGGCCCGGCTTCCACTCTGGCGGTGGGCACCGTCGTTGGCGTCACGGGCATCCAGAGCCACGGCGGTAACATTGCGGTATATGACGACAGCACGGCCGGGCTGGCCGTCAATGCAGCAATCACCACCGGCAGCGCAGCGACCGCCCGCGTCGACCTGCAGGCCGCCGAGACAAGCACCAGCGGCTTCCAGCCCTTGGCGCTGAATGCCGCGGTCACCGGCGGCACGGTGCGGCTGTATGCCGCGGACAATGTGACGCAGACGGCGGCCGGCATCATCAGCGCCGGCGACCTGGTGGTGCGCTACGCTGCCGGCTCCAACGCAGACAGCGTCGACCTGGCGCAGGCCGACAACCAGGTGAGTCGCCTGGCGGCGACGGTAACCGGCAGCGGAACAGCGGCCGGCAACAGCTTCGCCTTCAAGAACGCCGCCGCCACCGCCTTGCAGGTGACCACGGTGGACGGCGTGGTCGGCATCAACAGCAAGGGGGGCGACATCACCCTGCGCAGCGACGCGCTGGATATCGTGCAGGCCTTGGACGCCAGCGCCGTCGCCGCCGCAAAGGTGATCCTGACGACCTCGGCGGCAGCGCGGCCAATCAATCTCGGCAGCGAGGTGAGCAACACGCTGTCGCTCACGCAGGGCGAACTGTCGCTGATCAAGACCGGCGCCACCGGCTTGCTGCGTATCGGTGATACCGCAGGCAATACGGGCGGCATCACGCTGGCGGCAAACATCAGTTCCACCGCGAACTGGAGCACGCTGTCGCTGAAGACCGGCGGCACGCTGGCGCAAACCGGTGGCACACTGACGGTGCCCAATCTCGCCGTCGACGCGGGCAGTGGCTACAGCCTCAACAACAATGCGACTGCGGCCGGTACCGTGGCCCTCAACGGTAGCGGGGCAATCTCCTATACTTACGGCAGCGGCGCCCTGGCCGACTTGACCGTGACTACCATCGACGGCGTGGTGGGCGCAACATCAGGCGGCGGCAACATCAGCCTGACGGGAATACACAGCCTTAACCTGAATGACAACGTCAACGCCGGGGCCGGTACGATCGCACTGACGGCGGCCGGCGCCGGCGTCGCCCAGGCCAGCGGAGCCTTGACCGGCAGCGGCTTGAACCTGGTCGGCAGCGGCAGCTTCAACCTCGGTCAGACCGGTAACGCGGTGGGCACGCTGGCCGCAGCGGTCAGCGGCGGCATCACCTACACCGATGCCGGCCTGTTGACCGTCGGCACCGTCGGCGGCACCAGCGGCATCACCAGCGGCGGCGCCACGGTAAGCCTGACGGCCGATCGCATGGCCATCAACCAGAACATTATTACCGGCGGTGGCGGCGTCACCCTGAAGCCGCTGACGCTGACGCAAAAAATGGATATCGGCTCGGCCTCCGATGCCACGGCGGGGACGCTCGAACTGTCGGGCGCCGAGATCGCCCGACTCATATCCGGCGGCGGCCCGCTGAACTTCGGCGATGCAGCCGTCAATGGTTTGATTACGGTGTCCGCGCCGATCACGGCGACAGCGCCCATCGGACTCAGCAACGGCACAGGCGGCATTTCATTCGCTGGCACAGGAACGCTCACGACCACCGGCGGCGGCGTCACGATACAGTCGTCGGGCATCGTCAGCGATGGCGGCGGCGCACGAGGCATAGCGGCCAGCGGCCTGCTCACCGTCACCGCCCAGGGTGGCATCGCCCTGACCGGATCGGGCAATTCGGTATCGACGGTGGCGCTGACCAACACCGGCGGCGGCGCCGTCAGCTTCGTCGACAATAACGCCAGCCTGGCGGTCAATGCGCTGAGCCAGACCGGCGCTGGCGCGATTTCTGTGAGCAACACCGCCGGCAGTTTGTCCCTCAGCGCCGTGGCGGCCGATACCTCGGGCAATGACCTGACGCTGGCGGCCGGCGGGTTGCTGTCCATCGGCAAGAACATAACCGCCGCCGGCAAAGCGATTTCGCTCAGCGCCGGCAGCATCAGCCAAACCGCCGGCGCACTGAGCGCAGCCACCTTGACCGTCACCAGCGGCGGCGCAGTGACGCTGAACCAGGCGGGCAACAACGTTGACACGGTCTCGATCGGCGCGGGTGGCGCCGTCGCCTACCGTGATGCCGATGGGATAGCGGTGGGCGGCAGTGGCATTAGCAGCGGCGGCTCGAATGGCAATGTCACCCTTACCACCGGCGGCCCGATAACCCTGAACCAGGGGGTCAATGCCGGGACCGGCACCATAAACCTGGCGGTTGCCGGCGGCATCAACCAGACCGCCGGCGCGCTGACTGCGTCCACCTTGACCGTTACCAGCAGCGGTGCCGGTGCCGTGACGCTGAACCAGGCGACCAACAATGTCGGTACCGTCTCAATCACCGCCGCCGGAGCGATCGCCTACCGCGATGCCGATGCGGTGACGGTCGGCGGCAGCGGCGTCAGCAGCGGCGCCTCCAATGGCGATGTCAGCCTCACCACGGGGGGATTGCTGACCCTGACCCAGGGCGTCAATGCCGGTACCGGCACGGTGACACTCAACAGCGGCGGCGGTGCCGACCAGACCGCCGGCGGCATCACCGCCAGCAAGCTGCTGATACTGGGCAACGGTCCCTTCAGCCTGACCAACGGAGTATCCGGAGTCGGTTCGACCACCAACACCAACAACGTCGGTACTCTGGCCGGCAATTTCACCGGCGACCTGGCCTACGTCGACAACAGCGCCCTGACCATCGGCACTGTCGGCGCTACCAATGGACTTACCAGTACCAGCGGCGGCTCGATCGACGTGACCACGACGAGCGGTTCACTGACCATCAGCCAACCGGTGAGCGCCACCGCAGCCGGCGACGTGTCGCTGGTCGCTGCCGGCAGCATGGCGGTGAATGCCAACGTCACCGGCAACCAGGTGCGGCTGAATGCCGGCGGCACCATGAGCCAGGCGTTGGCCGGCAGCTTCGTGAGCGGCACGACCTTCCTGTTCGGCGCCAGCAACAATGCCGACGCGGCGATCTGGAACCGCTCCGGAGGCGCGACCCTCGCCGAACTGGTTCGCTACTTCGACGGTAGCTTCGATCTGGTCAACGGCCTCAACGAAGATCTCACGGCAACCAAGCTGATCATCTACGGCCTCGACGGTGCCGTCGGTTTCAAGCTCGCTGCGGGGCGCAAGATTACGGCCACCAACCTGCTCCTCGGCGGCGCGGGAAGCTTCTATCTCGACAACGCCAGCAACGATATCCAGAACCTCGCAGTGTTCCGCCCGTGGGGCAGCAACGCTGGCTGGTCGGTGGCCTACCGGGATGCCAACAATTTCGATCTGGGCACCGTGTCGTGGAATCAGAAGCTCACGCACCTTGCCGGCGCGACCACCTGGACCTGGTCCGGCACCAAGACCATCAGCGGCCTGCTCAACAACGGCTACTGGCCAAGCTACGGCTTTGGCGGCTCCGGCGGTGCCGTGCGCCTGACCGCCGACACCGGCACCGTCGGTCTCGCGCAGAATCTGCAAACGGGCGGACTGGTGGCGCTGACCTCACCCGGCGGCCTCACCGAGCAAAGCGGCGTCACCATCACGGGCGGCAATCTCAAGGTAGTCACCAATGCCTCCGTGGTGTTGGGCAACAGCAACTCGGTCACCGGCTTCGCGGCACAGGCAACCAATGCCAGCCAGGTGTTGCTCCTGAGTTCCAGCGGGGTCACCATCGGCGATGTCGATGGCATCTCCGGCGTCAGCCTTGCCGGTCCGGGCGACGCGACTGTGGACATCCGCAGCAGCGGCGGTGCGCTGACCGTCAGTCGCGCCGTTAATGTGACCACGGCCGGCGCGGCAGTGCCCAACGCCGCTCCGGCGCACATCAAGCTGCGCTCCTTCGGTGATATGACCATCCAGAGCGACGTGTCGGCGCGCGGCGGATCCGCCGGCACCGGCATTGGCGCCGAGGTCAATCTGCGCTCGGACGTCGGCGGAATATTCCAGACCGCCGGCACCATTGCGGCCACCGATGACGGCCCGTCGACCGCGGCGACGCTGGCGCCGCACAGCGCGAAGGTTACCGTCAGCGCCGGTGCCAACTACGCCGATGCAGGCAGCAACATCATAAACTGCGTGTGGGCCTACGGCGGCAATTGCGGCCAGGTGAGTCTCGTTGGCGCAAGCGCGACATCCGATCGAGGCAGCGCCATCGTCGATGTCTTTGCTCCCTATTACCTGAGCACGACCGGTGCAATTACCGCAACCGGGCAAACGGCGCCGCGGGTCAGTTTCACCGGCGACATTCAGGATTCCAGCCAGAACCTGGTGTCCAGCGCCAGCCTCAGTATCGGCGGCGCCGTGACGGTGAGCCAGCCTGGTGGAGCCGATGTGAACACGCGATCGACCAGCGAGACTGCGGGCCTGCTCCTCTCCGGTTACGACATTGGCACCAGTGCGGCGCTTGCTTCGAATAGCGTCTACGGCATCTCGGTGAGCGCCCAGCGAAACATCACCTTCGGCGGCAACGTGAGCACCACCGCCAACGACGGCGTCAGTCTTTCCACGAGCGGCGCCACGGCGCTCGTCAGTACCACCGGCGCAGCAGTGGTGACGGCCAAGCAGTTGGGACTCACCGGCGATCGCGACGTCGGCATCTTCAACCTGCGCACGGACACCGGCACGCTGCAGATACTCGGCGCCCGCGCCCTGACCATAGACAACAGCGTCCATAGCGGCATGCTGCTGGCTACCGTGGTCGGCCGCGTCTCGGCAGCCACCACCGACCCCAGTACCGGAACGGTAATCCCGGCGGTGGACAAGCCGGTGGGCGCGATTTCGATCACCACCGGGGGCGACCTGACGACCTTCTCGCTGAACAACACGGGGGCCAGCAACTACGATCTCAACGGCGATCCCGGCAACTTCTTCGATCCCCACACCACCCGGCCGCTGACCCTGATCGCCAACAACATCGTCGAGACTCCGGGCGCATTCACGCTGGATCCAGCCACCCTGGTCACGCTGAGGCCCTACACCGCAGGACGCCCGATCGTGGTGAAGAAACAGCCGGGCATAACGACCGATCCGGGAACCACCTACTATTACGGCAGCATCGCGGGCCTGCTTAACCAGTTTCATCCCGACGTTACGTTGGTCATCGGCGGCGCCGGCTACTCGGGCGACATTACCATCGGCAGCCGGGTCGGCGGCAATTGGCCGAGCAGCGAGCAGTTCAGCCTGGCCAACATGTCGCTGACATTCCAAACCACCGGCCGCATCTACAACCTGTTCGCTACCGACATCAATACGCCGACCAACTGGGTCGGTTTCGCTCCCCCCTACTCACCCTTCCCGCCGATCACTTGCACCTTTGGTCAGGCGTGTCTGTCAAAACTGACGTCCAACGAGATCATCTTTCGGGACAGTCTCTCCGGCGGTCGATATGTAAGGATCGCCGGCACCGGCGATGGCACCGGCGGCTTCACGCCACCCAGTGGCAGTACCAGTTCGAGCGGCGGTGGCGGCAGCAGCAGTGGCGGCGGCGGTTCCGGCGGCTCCACCAGCAGCGGGTCCAGTTCCAGCACCCCTCCGGCCGGTGACCCGGGCGGCGGCGGCGCGGCGGGCAGCCCCGGCGATACCACGCTCACCGTAGTCGTGGTGACGACGCCCGACAGTGGCGGCGGCACCGTCGTCGGCGGCGGCGATCCGATACCCCCACCCAGCGCACCGAGCGCACCTCTCACGCCAACCGACCTCGCTCCCGACGGCGGATCGGGCGGCAGCGGCGGTAGCGGTCTGGCCGGGGTCGATGACCGCACTGGCGGTGGTGGCGGTGGCGCCTTGGCCGGTGATCCGGGCGGTGGCACCACCGGGGGAGGCCTGCCGGGTGACTCGGGAAGCACCTCGGGCACGTCAGGCGGAGGCTTGGCGGGCGATCCCGATACAACGGGAACGTCCGGCACTTCGGGCGGAACTCTGGCAGGCGATCCGGGTGGCGCCGGCGGAGCCGGCAGCGGTCTGAGTGACGGATCAGCGGGCGGCGCTGGCGGTGCGGGCGGAGCCGGCAGCGGTCTCGCCGACGGCTCGACAAGCGGCGCCGGAGGTGCTGGTGGAGATGGAAGCGGGCTGGCCGACGGCTCAGCGGGCGGCGCTGGCGGTGCGGGCGGAGCCGGCAGCGGTCTCGCCGACGGATCGGGAGGAGGAACTGGTGGCAGCACGCTTGCGGCGACCGGTGATGGCAGTGGCGGCGCCGGCAGCAGTGGCGGCGGGAGCGCCGGTGGCAGCGGGAGTGGCCTCGGCGACGATGGCGC
Source organism: Rhodocyclaceae bacterium (assembly GCA_025353195.1). Taxonomy (GTDB): domain Bacteria; phylum Pseudomonadota; class Gammaproteobacteria; order Burkholderiales; family Rhodocyclaceae; genus Sulfuritalea. The sequence continues at coordinate 12,586 of JANXRC010000025.1, read as the reverse complement.
CGGAGGCGGCGGTAGCGGCAGCCTGGCCGGCGGTGCCGATGGTGCCGGCGGCTCCGGAAGTGGATTGGCGGATGGATCCGATGGCGGTATCGGCGGCGGCACGATTGCGGCCGCAGGTGACGGCAGCAGCGGTGCCGGGACTGGAGCCGGTGGTGCCGAAGGTGGCAGCGGAACTGGCAGCGGCCTCGACGGTGACGGTGCCGGAACTGGTGGCAGCGACAGTCTGGCCGGTGGTACCGGTGGCGCCGGCGGCTCCGGCAGTGGCTTGGCCGGTGGCTCGACTGGCGGAACGGACGGTAGCGCCATCGCCGCAGCCGGTGACGGCAGCGGTGGTGCCGGTGATGCAAGTGGCATTGCCGGTGGCACCGGCGGTAGCGGCAGCGGCCTCGGTGGTGACGAAAGCGGCAGCGGCGGAACCGGTACCGTGCTGGCGGGCGACGGGTCGACGCCGGGCGCCGGCGGCCTGGCCGGCGCCGACGACGCCCGGACGGACAGTGCAGCGGGGGTTGGGGACGGCACGGGTGGCACAGCCGGAGGATTGGCAGGCGGCCCCCTGCAACTCGTCGGAGGCGGTGCCGGCGATGCTACGACTGCCGAGCCAACGCGTTTGGCGCGGGCCGATATCGCGGGAGGCCGCAGTGAATCGCCGGAGTGTGCAGCGGACCGAAATCAGGAGATGCGTGCAGCGTCGACCAGTGCTCTTGGCGGCAAGCCCGTGGTCGTGGTTCAGGGTAATGGCGTCCGGTTCTCGGGACACAGTTGCGGCGCTGGCGGTGGTCAGGGCAAGAGCCGCTGAGACAAGGGACGGGAGCGATTCATGTCACCGTCAAGGCAGGGTTGTGGTTCTAAACTTCAATTGATACCATGACGGTATGTTTTAGTTTTAAACTTCAATTTTCACCGTGATGGCATGTTTTATTTAGGCGGTTGTTCGTGTTCTGCAGGACTCCCTCAATTCCGGGGGCGTTTTTCAACCAAGGAGATTTCAACCATGACCAAATTTCAATCCAGGCTTACCCAGCGCGGCCAGGGCATGACGGAATACATCATTATCGTCGCCCTGATTGCAGTCGCTGCCATCGGGGTGTATTCCTACTTCGGCCAGACCATCAAGGGCCAGACCGCCGGCATGGCGGCCGAAATGGCTGGCAAGACGGCCGCGACCGGTCAAGCCACCGCCGCTGGCGCGGCCAGCAAGGCCGAGTCGAGTGCCGCCAAGACCTCCAACCTGGGCACCTACGGCAACGAGCAGAAGTAAGCCGCGGGGCTTTTCGCGAAGCTGATGAAACCCGCGTCCATCCTGGCCGCATCGCCGTTCCGGCAGCGCGGCCAGGCCATGGTTTTTGTTTCAGTGACCACTGTCGTGGTGCTGCTGGCTTTGCTCGTCATGTACAGTTCAGGGCAACTCACCACGCAGCGCATGAAGTTGCAGAACACCGCCGATGCTGTCGCCTACAGCACGGCGTTGACGCAAGCGCGCGACCTGAATTTCACCGCCTACATGAACCGCGCCATGATCGCCAACCAGGTTGCGGTGGCCCAGATTGTCAGCATGACCGGCTGGGCCAGGGGATTCGACGATACGTATAACGGCTCCTTCTCGTCGATCGCCACCACGCTGGCCGACCTGTCGACCCTGAGCGCATTGTGGACGGTGCCGGCCGACATCTACAAGTCGATCGGTAGTGGACTCAAGAGCGTGTTCGACTCGGTTGGCCCGATCCTGGTCAAGGTGCTCGACGTGGTCATCGATGCCCTGCGCTTCGCGTCGCTGGGCTATCACTACGGTATGGCGGTGACCATGCCGCAGACCATCGCCGAGGTAATGGAGGCCAACGATCCGAACGCCTCACTGACGCCGCTGGGCATCCTCGGGGCGGCCGCCGGGGTGGTGCAGCACCTGACGTTCGCCAAGAGCTATGACCCGGCTGCCAACACGGACGGCGACAAACGTTTCGGCGATGTTGTCGACGCCTCGAGCGACCTCTTTTACAAGAACCGCACGCTGCCGCTGACCTTCTGGCCGACACCGATGCTGATCGATCCGATCCGGCTGTTCACCCCCGGCGTCGGCCCCCTGCTGATGTTCAACTTCCACAGCGGCGGTTCCATCAACCGCACCTCCAGCGGCAACAGCAGCCAGAACCTGAAGTCCTGGGGCAGCATTGATGCCACCGGCACCTTTGTCATTTTCTGCATCACCATCTCGATCTTCGGCATTCCGATCCCGATTCCCTTCCCCCTGCCGCCGTTGCCGGCCGGCGCGGGTGCGGCCGGTGCCGGCACCTACGGCAGCGATCTGCTGATGCCAGGCAGCTATCTGGAACACCGCAACAGCGACAACAACGGCGTTGATTCTGCTGCGGCGGTCGACTTCGGCGGCGCCTACATCAACCCCTACACGGTAATCCCCTACTTCATCAAGGCCGGAGAAGGGCCGGGGACCAACATGGACAGCCGCGCCGGGCTCCGTCCCTACCTCGACGTCAAGGGCAATGCCACCAATTCCACCAGCAATGCGGCGAATAAGAACACCAGCAACAACAACCAGAACACCAAGGCGCCAGCCTTCCTGATCGAGGTGCAACGCGACTCCAATTCGCTGTCGACCTCGAACTCGTCCACCTTCCACATCGGCGGCGGCACCGGGGGCCAACTCACGCTGGACGACGAGGCGGTAGGCGGCAAGGTGCGGGCCATGTCGAAGGCGGAAGCTTATTTCTACCGGCCCACCGACCTCTTCGCCCGCGGCGACGGCAAGACCGAATACGGCAGCCTTTACAGCCCCTACTGGCAGGCCCACCTGCTGCCAAACAACCTGCTGGAGCAGGCTGGCTCGATCATTGCGCCCAACATACTGCCATGACGAACGCGACGAGAAACCGCCAGCACGGCCAGGCCATGAGCGAGTTCGTGATCACGGGGGTGCTGTTCCTGATTCCCGTGTTCCTCCTCGTTCCGGTATTCGGCAAATACCTTGACATGAAGAGCCAAGCAGTGCTGGGCGCCCGTTACGCGGCGTGGGAACGTACCGTGTGGTACGGCGGCACGAGCGCCAGCGTCGATTGGCCGGGAGCGGCGAAGAGTGCCGATGAGATCGGCAACGAAGTGCGGCAGAGGGTCTTTTCCGAAGGGGCGGGAATCGCGTCCAGCGACAAGAGTGCCGGCAGTTTCGGTGGCAGCGGCGTCAAGACCGGTTGGTACAATCGCGACGGATCCTCGATGCTGGCTGACTACAACGCGGTGGCACAGAGTACGGAAAACCGCGACACTCCGGGTATCGCCAATGACGTGCTGAACCTGCTGGTTACAGTGGCAGATGCCATCGGCCCCTTCAATCTGGAGATGAAAGGCCTGGAGGTGGCCGACGTCTCGGTCACGGCCAGTACCTTGCCGATCGACATGTCGCTGAACGGCGATGCCACGAAGTCGTTCAATCCCGGGCCACTGACCTTCTCCGACCGCAGCGCGGTGCTGAGCAACACATGGGCGGCCAACGGAGCCAGCCACGTGAAGAGCCAGACTCAAGGGCTGACGCCGACCAGCATCTTCCAGAACCCGGTGGTCAAGGTGATCTGGGATGTGGCGCGCATTACACTGGGCGTCATCGCGGCACCGGAATTGCTGTTTCTCGAGATCGGCAAGGTGGAACCCGACGTGGTGCCCCCGGACCGGTTGGTCACGCCATGACGATGCCTCGCCGCTTCCTGCTTGCCGGACTGCTGTTGGCAGCGCTGCCGCCTCAGGCCAGCGCGGGAATAGGCTGCGACCCTCTGGGTTACCCGGAAGGCGCTCAGGTCGTGGTGGTTGCCGACAACCTTCTGTTCAACGGCGTGCCGATGGCAAACTGGGAACTGCGCTGGCGCGAATCGCCCGAACGGCTGCGGGCCTTCTATCGCAACGGCTGGGAAGCGCGCGGCGACAGGGTGGTTGAAACCGAGTTCGGCGGCTGGAAGACAGTCGCCACACGCGACGGCGAATGCTTCTATACCGTGCAAACCAAGGCCGCAGCAGGAGGCAGCTATGCCCTGATCGGCGTCACGCGGCCACCGGCGAACGCCGGCCACGCGCCGCCCGGAGCAGGCTTCCCGATGCTTTCCGGCAGCAAGGTGGTTAACGACCTGCAGCACAAGGACAAGATCCGCAATGCGCGCACCCTGCTGCTCGCCAACAGCTTTTCGATCGACGCCAATGCATCCTTTTATCGCGATGCGATGTCCGGCCAGGGCTGGGCGCCGACGTTCGACCGCGCAGTACGCACCGAGCGCGGCGAGTCGCATGTACTGATATGGAAACGCGGCGCGGAGGAAGCCAGCATGACCATAGGCAACGGACTGCTGGGATCCTCGGTTGCCGTGAATTTCGTCGATCGTCCGTAATCTCGCAGATCCTTACAAGACCCACAATGCATAATCCCGCCAACCCACGAACCGGTACCTTCATCATGTTCCAATCCATCCGCCGGGTAATTCCGGCAAGACAGCGCGGCCAGTCGACTGTCGAATACATAGTCATTACCGCATTCGGAATCCTGATCCTGATCGAGGGCGGCAATTCCGCGCCGGTGGTAGAGGTGGCGACAGCGTTGAAGAATGCCTACAAAGGATTCGCCTACGCGATCTCCTATTCCACGACCCTGATGGCGCTCTAGGAGAACCCCATGGCCCTGCGATTGCCCCGACTGCGCATCAACCGTCTTTGGCTGCTGATTGGCGCCGCCCTGATCCTCGGCGTGCTGGCGGCGTTTCTTTCAGTGAGCTACCTGAAGGGCCGTGAGCAGCGTTTGGCTGCCGACATGGCACAAAAGGCCAAGGGCGGACCCACCATGGCCGTGGTGGTGTCGACCCGCGACCTGCCCAAAGGCGCTCCGCTTGACCAGAAACTGGTAGCCGCGCGCGACGTGCCTTTGGATCTGCTCTATGACGATTCGATACCGGCCGAGGCCTTCGACAAGGTGGCCGGCAAGCGCCTGCTCAAGGCCGTTTTGCCCGGCCGTCCGCTGCGCTATTCAGACGTCCAGGACGATCGGGCAAAGGATCTGGCGACGGCATTGGCGCCGGGACTGCGCGCGCTGACATTCGATATTGACGAAACCAACTCGTTCGCCCAGATGCTGAAACCCGGAAATTACGTCGACCTCTACCTGATAGCCCAGGACCCGGCAGCGCCCTCCGCAGGACAGGAGATCCGCGCCCTGTTGCCCAAAGTCAAGGTACTGGCTACCGGCCAGAACCTCTCCGGGGCCGTGACGCAGGAAGCGGCGGCGAACCAGGGCCGTCCGGCCAGCGGCTACACCAATATCACGGTGGAGGTGATGCCCGCGCAAGCGGCGCGCATCGCGCTGGCGCAACAGGTGGGCCGCATCCGCGCCGTGCTGCGCAATCCCGAGGATGACCAGGAGCCAGGCTTTGGCCGTCTGGCGGCAGCAGCACTGTTCCGCGACGGGAATCAACCGTCGGTCGAATACTTCATTGGCGGCAAGGGCGGCAGCGGTACCGCCGCACCGATCAGCATCAACATGCCGAACCTGAACATCCCGGGCCTGACCGCGCCAGCCGGTCAAGGCAATACGCCAGCCGCCAGCTATTCACCAGGCCAGTCAGCGGCTTTCGCCGGCCAGCCCGCCGCGATCGGCGCCAGCATCCCGTCGGTGCCTACCGGCGCCCGTTGAACCAGACACCTTGAGACAGGTAGATACCATGCGCAAAACATTCACGTTGCTCGCCACTTTGCTCGCTGTGTCGGGCGGCATCGCACTCGCCCAGCAGCCGGTGGCGCCTGCAGTCGCGGAGGCCAAATCCCAGGCGACGCCGACCGAGGCCGCAAAGGGGCCGCAGTCAGTGGTGCAGCAGATTGGTACGCCCAAGACCAGTGCCAAGGCCCACGGCACTGCCAAATTGGCCAAGGTCGAAAGCCCGCCAGTGGTTTCCGAGATCATGCCGGTGATCATGTATGTGGGCGAAGTCAAGACCTTGCCGGTGACCGGCGTTACACGCGTCGCTGTAGGCAATGGCAAACTCGTCAGTTCCACCGTACTCGACACCGAAGTGCTGCTGCTGGCCGAGGCACCCGGCGACAGCAGTCTCTACTTCTGGTTCAAGGACGGCAGCGTGAAGCGTTATAAACTGACCGTGCACGCCAGCGACACAGAGACCACGCTGGCCAACTTGAAGGCGATGATTGGCACGATTCCCGGGATAACCTTCGATCGCGTCGGCGACACGGTCGTAGTGAATGGCATGGCCAGCAGGCAGAACCTCGGTCGCATAGACGCCGCGATAAAGACCCAGCAGCGGGTGCTGAACCTGGTTCGCGAAGAAGACGTCACCATGAAGAAGATGGTCTTCATGAAGGTCCAGATCATGGAATTCAAGAAATCGGCCCTCGAGAACCTGGGCGTCGACTGGTCGACGGCAGCGACAGGACCGGCGCTGGCTCTCACCGCCGATGCGATCAGCAATCGCCAATTCCGCTTCTCTCCAGAAACGATTCCGGCCACCTTCGCCGTTGGCAAGGGTGCCGCACAGGCCCTCAACATTCCTGGGCAGGCCGGTCGCATGTATTTCGGCATTGCCTCCGCAATCACCTCCAACCTCAATCTCGCCATCAGCAACGGCGACGCCTGGATCCTGGCGTCGCCAGAGCTGTCGACCCGTTCCGGTGGCGAGGCCAAATTCCTCGCCGGCGGGCAGATCCCGATCGTCACCGCCGGCGCACTGGGTGCCACCTCGGTCACTTACAAGGACTATGGCATCAAGCTCAACATCAAGCCGGTAGCCGATGACCAGAGCAACATTTCGGCCAGCATCGTCACTGAAGTGTCGGACATCGATCCGAGTTTTCAGGCCGTGCAGGGCAATCCCGGCTTCCTGATGCGCTCCACCGAATCGGAAATAAATGTCCGCAGCGGCCAGACAATCGTCATTTCCGGACTGGTGGATCAGCGCAGCAGCACCGCCATCAACAAGTTTCCCTTCCTCGGCGACGTGCCGGTACTGGGCAGCTTGTTCAAGTCGGAGAATTTCCGCAACAACCGCTCCGACCTGGTGATCTTCGTCACCCCGGTGGTACAAGACCCGGCTGCCACGGTCAATCAACAACGCATCGAAAAGGCCAAGGATCTGAGTGACCGATTCCAGAACTTCCTCGGCAAGAAAGGCATTGTGGACTGACATGAAAGTCCTCGTCACCGACAGCAAGGGTGCCCGCAGCGAACTGCAGATCGCGCAGGATGCCGCCACCATCGGCCGCGCCGAAGACAACGCGATCGTCCTCAAAGGCTGGACCGTAGGCAAGCGCCAAGCCACCATCGAGGTCCGCGCCGGCAGCGCGTACGTGATCGACCACGGCGGCCTGACCGTCACCGAGGTCAACGGCAAGACCGTGGAAGGTGAATACGGCCCACTGACCCCGAACGATGAAATCGGCATTGCCAGCTACAGCCTCAAGGTCACCAGCGTCGGCGGCAATGGGGCCGCCGCACCGTCACCGGTAGTGCCTCCGCCACCGGCCGGCGCCATCGCGCCCCCGCCAGTCGTCAATCCCCCTGTCAGGGACTCGACCCCAACACCGCCGCCAATTGCAGTGGCTGCTGCCATAGCAGCGGTGCCACCGCCACCGCCACCGCCAGCACCGCGCGCCGATCCACCCAGGGCGCCACTGACCGACCACCAGCGTGACGATCTCGCAGTGGCCCGAGACATGGTGCAAAAGAAGCTGATCCAGACCATGGACCTGCGCCGCGTCGATGTCAGCCGCATGAACGAGGACGAACTGCGCAGCACCACAGCGGTCCTGGTGAATGAAATCATCGCCTCGGAGATGGGATTGCCGGCGGGCGTGGACAAGGCGCGCGTGGCCAAGGCCGTGCTCGACGAAGCGGTCGGTCTCGGCCCGCTGGAAGATCTCCTGTCGGATCCGGCGATTTCCGAAATCATGGTGAACCGCTACGACCAGATCTACATCGAACGCAGTGGCAAATTGACCCTGTCGGACATTACCTTTTCCGGCGAAAAAGCCGTCGTCTCGGCGATCGAGCGCATCGTCGCGCCGCTTGGCCGTCGCATCGACGAATCATCGCCGATGGTGGACGCCCGCCTCAAGGACGGTTCGCGGGTCAACGCGGTGATTCCGCCGCTGGCGCTCAAGGGCGCCAACATCACCATCCGCAAGTTTTCCAAGACCAAACTGCACGACACCGATCTGATCCGCTTCGGCTCGGTGACCAAGGAAATCATGGAATTCATGCAACAGGCCGTGCATCATGCGGCGAATATCGTGATTTCAGGCGGCACGGGCTCAGGCAAGACAACACTGCTGAACGTGCTGTCCAACTACATTCCCGATGACGATCGCATCATAACCGTCGAGGATGCCGCCGAGCTCCAACTTGGCCAGCCTCACGTGGTTTCCCTTGAATCCCGCCCGCCGAACGTTGAAGGCAAGGGAGCAGTAACCATCCGCGACCTGGTCAAGAACTGCCTGCGCATGCGTCCCGACCGCATTGTGGTCGGCGAGTGCCGCGGTGGCGAAGCGTTGGACATGCTGCAGGCGATGAACACCGGCCACGACGGCTCGATGACCACCGCCCACGCCAATACCCCGCGTGACTGTATCGCGCGTCTCGAGGTAATGACCTTGATGTCCGGCCTCGATCTGCCGATTCGAGCCATCCGCGAGCAGATTTCCTCTGCCGTGCACATCATCATCCAGCAAAGCCGCTTCCCCGATGGCTCGCGACGCGTCACGCACGTCACCGAGATCACCGGCATGGAAGGAGACATGATCCAGCTGCAGGACATCTTCCTCTTCAAGATGGAAGGTTACGGCCCCGACGGCAAGATCCGCGGCAAGTTCACCGCTACCGGGGCGATTCCGGAACTCTACCAAAGGCTGCAGGAGCGCGGCATTTCGGTTGATCTGTCGATCTTCCAGAAAGGTCGCGAACTGTGACAGATCTTGGCCTGGTCGTTGGCGTCATCAGCATCGCGGCCGTCTTCATCGGCTGGACGGTATGGGAACTGCTGGCGAACCTGTTGCGGCGTCAGCGCGAAACCATTCGTCAGGAGGCGACCACCAATCTCGAGGACATGTTCATCTTTGTGGACCCGGCGCAGATGTTTTACTGGAATGTCGGCGCGCTGTTCGTGGTGCCGCCGCTGCTGTGGCTGATGTTCGGCAACCCGGTGATTGCGGTCGCCGCTGCCGTGGGTCTCATCGTCATGCCGAAATGGCTGGTGGGACATCTGCGCAAGAGCCGCTTCTCAACTTTCGAGAAGCAATTGCCCGACGCAATGCTGATGGTCTCCGGCAGCATGCGTGCCGGCGCCGGACTCAATGTCGCGCTGGAATCCATGGTGGCGGAATCGAAACCCCCGGTGAGCCAGGAATTCGAGTTGCTGCTGCGGGAGGCGCGGGTGGGCGTCGATTTCGACACGGCACTGAAGCACATGGAGGCGCGCCTGCCGATCCAGGACTTCGTCATGGTGGTTTCGGCCATGCGCATCTCGCGTGAAGTCGGCGGCAACCTCGCGGATATCCTTGAGTCGATCGCCGACACACTGCGCAAGAAGCACGTGATGGAAGGCAAAATCAACAGCCTGACGGCGCAGGGAAAGATTCAGGGCGTGGTCATGACCGGCCTGCCTTTGTTCCTCATGCTGGTCCTGTGGAAAATGGAACCGCAGGCCATGGACCCGTTGTTCAATACCTGGATGGGCTGGGCGGTACTCGCGGTAATCGCCGTGATGGAAGGCCTCGGCTATTTCTTCATCAGCAAGATCGTAAGCATCGACGTCTGACATGGAACAGTTTCTTCTCCTGCTAATCGGCCTGATGTTCGGCGTCGCCGCCCTGCTCATGCTTTATTCGGTCGGCCGCCTCAAGAGCGAGGTTCCGGACGAGGATCGCCAATACATGGACCCGCTGCCGCCCATGCTACGTTTGGCTTGGCCGCTGGTGCGCTTCCTCGAGTTCCATGTCTGTGCCTTCCTGCCGACGGCCGCGCTGGAGCGCACCCACGAGCGCCTGCAGCGCACCGGGGTCGGCTACCTGATGACGGCAGAACAGTTCTTCGCCATTCGTATCCTTTCGGTGTTGGGCACTTTCGGCATGGTCTATTACGCCACTGCCGTGCTCGACAATCAGTCGCCGGAAATCCTGATCGGCGCCGTGCTGCTGGGCTTCTTCTTCCCCCGCATCTGGCTCAACGACGTGCAACAGAGGCGTTACAAGGCGGTGCAACGCACCCTGCCAGTGTATCTAGACTTCATCACCATGGCGGTCGAGGCTGGCCTCAACATGACCGGCGCGATCAACCAGGCCATGGAGAAGGGCCCTCACGGTCCGCTGCGCCACGAACTGTTTCTCGTCGTGCGCGACCTGCGCTCGGGTTTGTCTCGTGCCGAGGCATTGCGCCGCATGGAGAGCCGCCTGCGCATGCCCGAAATCACCAGCTTCGTCGGTACCGTGATCCAGGCCGAGCGCATGGGCGCCCGCCTCGGCTCGGCACTTCGCGCCCAGGCGGAGCAACGCCGCACCGAGCGCTTCCAGCGTGCCGAAAAGCTGGCCATGGAGGCGCCGGTGAAGTTGATCGGGCCACTGATGATGTTCATCTTTCCGGTTACCTTCATTGTGCTCGGCTTCCCTATCGCGATGAAGTTCCTCAACTCGGGCATCCTGTGAAGGTGGGTGCGCTCTACCTGGGCGAACATTGCCTGCTGTCGCGGGTGTGGCGCGCCGAAAGCGCATGGGAGCGGGCGCGCGGGCTGCTCGGGAGGCCACAGATGGGAGTTGACGAGGGTTTCTGGATCGAACCCTGCGCCTCGGTGCACACCATCGGCATGCGCTATCCGCTTGACCTCGCCTTTGTCGATGGCGATGGACGCGTGCGAAGCCTGGTGTATGGTCTGCCGCCGCTGCGATGGGCCAACGGCTTCGGCGCCCGTTCGACACTCGAAACTTCATCCGGCGTGCTTGCCGGCACCGGACTACAGCTGGGCGAAAAACTAAGTTGGCGCGAGGCCGTGGCATGAAGCGACTGCTTTGTCTCGCCGCACTGCTTGGAGCGTTGCCCGGTTGCGGCACGACGACGGTGAGCAGCGCACTGCGCGCGCTCGACAATGAACCCGATCTCATAACGATCAATCGCGAGGCCGAGCTGGCCTATGAAAGCGGCGAAGCGGCCAAGGCCGAAGCGCTCTACAAGAATCTGGCGCGGCGCATGCCCAACGATTCCGAGACCTGGTTGCGCCTGGGCAACCTCTACGCCCGCAATAACCGTCCGGATGAGGCTGCCAATGCCTATCAGCGTGCGCTGATGGCGAACAACGCTGACCCGCGCGCATGGAACAATCTCGCCGTGGTCAGGCTGCGCCAAGCGTGGGCGGCACTGCTGCAAGCCCAGTTCAACAGCAAGGACAAGACCCAACTCGCCGTTCAGACCGATGCCAACCTCGAGCAACTGGCCAAGCTGCCGATGCTCGAAGGCGAGTCGCGCAAGATCGATCCCGAAATGGGCGCCACGAGGTACTGAGCATGTCTTCGCTCCGTTGCCGCAATGCCGGTGGCCAGGCCACAGTCGAATACATCATCATCCTGCCGGTACTGCTGATGCTGGTGCTCGGCTCCGTGCAGTTTGCGCTGCTGTACCAGATCAAGACCACGCTCAATTTTGCAGCCTTTGTCGGCGCGCGGCAGGGCTCGCTGAAGAATGCGTCAAGCAAAACGATCAAGGACGGCATTGCTGCCGGCATGACGCCATTGTTCACCTTCGGTCCCGATATGGTGTCCATGCTCAAAGGCCGTGCCATCGCGATGATCGAGGTGTTCAATCCGCTGACCATGGAGGTGGTGGTGCTGAGCCCAACTGCCAAGGCCGCCGACGACTTCGGCATCGACGATCAGATGACACCGCAAGTCCGAAATCGAAACGCGTGATCCCCAACGACAACCTCACCTACCGGCCGACGACGGTCAATGGCAATTCCGGCCTCAACATTCAGGACGCCAACCTGCTCAAGATCCGCATCACCTACTGCGCCAAGATGGTGGTGCCGCTGGCGAACGTCACCATCTATTCGATCGTCAACGGGATCGAGGGCGTGAAGAATCTTGCCAACGAGTGGTATGCCGAATCGACTGCGACTGCGGCCACGCCCAACAACTGCAGCCAGCTCAAGGACCGTTTTGGCAGTAAAGTGAATTCCGTTACCGAAGCCGCATCCCAGGTCGGGGTCGATCTCGGCTTTCTGTCCACGGCACTGAACGATATTTCCAACGCGCTTGCCGGGGCAACGGTCCCCGGTCTGGACTGGGGCATCGGCGGCTACCGGATCCCGATCACTGCGGAAGCGGTAGTGCGCATGCAGAGTCCGGCGCGCTTCGACAAGTAGTGATGCGCGCGCTGGCCATACTCCTGCTGTCGGGCTGGGCAGCCGGCGCCATGGCGGCGCCCAAGATCAATCTGGAAGAGGGCCTTTGGCGCCTCAACATTGAAATGGAGATTCCCGGCAAGGGGCCGGAAACCGGTCCCTTGCGCCGAGATATCTGCCTGCGTCCGGACGACGTCGCACGCTTGGCGGTGCCG
>JANXRC010000017.1 GCA_025353195.1 Rhodocyclaceae bacterium | reverse complement strand
GGATCTACTGGCGAAGAACGAAGACCTGGGGGAACTTCTGGAAGGCGTTCACGAACTGCTTAACTACAGCATGGCGGCCCTGGTAGCAGGCCACCTCGGCGCCGCGCTCAAGCACCACTTCATCGACCGCGACGACGTGCTCACCCGCATGCTGCCCTTTCTTCGCAACCCAACACCCGGAGGCACGAAATGAACTGGCGACACAGCCTTGTCCTTGGTGCGCTGGCCACCGCGCTGTCCAGCGCACAGGCCATCGAGTTCAATCAGCTACAACCCGCCAAGAGCGCGCTCGCATTTGTTTCGAAGCAGATGAACGTGCCGGTCGAGGGCCAGTTCAAGAGCTTTCGCAGCAAGCTGGCGTTCGACCCGGCCAAACCCGCGGCAGCCAAGGCTGAACTGGAAATCGACCTGGCCAGCATCGATGCCGGCTCGAAGGACGCCAACGACGAGGTGGCGAGCAAGGCCTGGTTCGATACCAAGGCCTTCCCTGTTGCGAAATTCGTGTCGACATCGTTCAAACCCCTGGGCGGCAACCGATTTGAAGTCAGCGGCAAGATGACCATCAAAGGCAGGACGCAAGACCTGACAACACCTGTCACTTTGCGCCAGGAAGGCAACAGTGCCACCTTCGAGGGCAGTCTGGTACTCAAGCGTGCCGACTACGCGATTGGCGAAGGCATGTGGGCCGATTTCGGCACCGTCGCCAACGAAGTACAGGTCAGGTTCCGTTTGGTGGCCACAGCAGCCGTGGCCGCCGCAAAATAACCGCTTAACCCCAAGCCAGGAGAACCCCATGAAGAAAATCGCTCTCGTTGTTGCCGTTTCCGCATTCTCGGTCGCCGCCCTTGCTGCTCCCGAGACCTTCAACATCGACCCCGTCCATACCGCGGCGCGTTTCGAATACAGCCACTTCGGCTACTCGAACCAGTTGCACCGCTTTGACAAGACCAGCGGCAAGATCGTCATCGATCGCGCGGCCCATACCGGATCGGCCGACGTGAGCATCGATGCCAAGTCGGTCAACACCGGCCTTGCGCTGTTCAACGGGCACATTCAGGGTGAAGACTTCTTCGACACCGCCAAGTATCCGACCATTACCTTCAAGTCGACCCAGGTCAAGTTCGACGGCGACAAGCCGGTGGCCGTCGAGGGTGATCTGACCATCAAGGGCGTCACCAAACCGGTAACGCTGACCGTGACGTCCTTCCTCGCCATGCCGCATCCGATGCTCAAGAAGGACGCGATCGGCGCCAACGCGGTGGCGAAGATCAAGCGCTCGGACTTCAACATGACCAAGTTCGTGCCGTACGTCGGTGACGAGGTAACCCTGATCATCGCCGTCGAAGCGATGAAGGAGTAGCCATCGCGGCGCCTTGGCCGCGGGCGGACCTACAGGGCAATCGTGGCCGGGTCGCGGGAAAGAGACTCGATTCCGTGTTCGTCCATGTCCAGCAGGCGCAGGCCGAGTGCGGCGAAGTGCGCGCGACCCGCTTCTGCGGCGTCGAGCAGAATCGCCGCTCCGCCAGCGCCGACTGCTGAGTCTGCGTAGGCCGTGACCAGGCGGGGAAACATCTCGCGCCTCATGCCGTCGAAGGTCGAGAACCAGAAATGCAGCGAGTCTTCCGCGCCTCGTTGCAGCAACCCCGGCAGCGTCACCATGCAATCCGCCAGGTTGTCGCGCACCGCTCGCGCCAGCAGTTCGGCACGCTTGCCGCCGAAGCCGGCGAGCTTGCGTGGCCAATCGCTTCCGAGCAGTCGGCCGGCGGCGATTTCGCCTTCCTCGTGCAATGCCATGGTTTCAATTTCGCCATCGGTCATGCGCTCGATGGCGGCCAGCGGATCGACGTCGAAGCCGTAGGCGACCAGTGCCGACTTGAGCGCGCCGTCCTGCTGCTTGACGTTCCAGCCCTCGGCCTTCTCCCACAGCCACTGCCGCAGCGCCTCGCGTCGCACGATTACGGTTGCGCCCTGCGACGCCGCCGGAATGGCCGAGACATCGCGCGCATATTCGCAGCCGCAAACCAGCAGCCGCGCTTCGCCACGCTGTTCGTCGCGGGCGAGCCGGCCAAGGAAGAAGTGCGGCTTGTGAAAGCGTCCGACGCCGGCGCCATATACCAGTCCGCTGCCGGCCAGCGCCGCATTGACCTGCTGGGCGGCGAAGGGATCGAACTCGTGGCCGGCCACCGGCACCACCACGAAATCCTCATCAACGATCTCGTCCCAGCGCGCCTCGCGCTCGGCAATCCAGCGCCCCACTTCCTCGCGCGGCGGTGACACGCCATAGGGCAATTCATGTTCCCAGCGATAGAACTCGCGCATGCCGAGCAGGTAGGTGCACAAGCTGACATCGCGCGCATGACGCGCGTCGGCGATGTCGCAGTTGGTCTGTACCGCATTCACCAGCGCGGCCATGCCGGTAATCATCGCGGCGCTCCCACATGGCGACGGCGAGCCTTCCATGCCGCCATGCCCTGTACGATCTCCGAAAAGGGCAACTCGCCCAGGTCGCCGTAAGCTTCCTGTGCCATGCGCACCAGGCGGCGCACATTGGGCGCCAGCGCCCGGGGCTCAAGCAAGGCCCTCAGGCCGTCGAGCCCGCCGCACTGGATCTTCATCACCATCGCGTGCGGCAGGATGCGCTGGGTACCGACCAGACCCAGCGCAAACGCGGATTTATCTCGCAGCAGGACCGACATCCGGGCGCAGGCCTCATGTGCCTCCGGCTGTGCGCAAGCCACCGTTTCCCGCTCGGCAATCTGGTGCGGCACCGCCAGATCGCAAACCGCGTGGCGTGCCAGCAGCGCGCGCTCGAAGATGCAGGGCAGGCTGTTGATCTCGTCCCGGGCATGGCGGAAGGCAGTTTCGTCGACCACGAGACTAGTAGTCCTCCCCCGTCATCGGCTCTTCCCCGCGCGGCTGGCTGAGCAGGTCCTCCGCCTGCAACTCGGTTTCGGCGAACATGGTCTTGATCGTCTCCCCGGCGCCCAGTTCGGTTTCGCGACGCAGGCGCTTGGCCTCCAGCGAGGCCTCCTTGAAAGCATCGAACTGGGTG
Organism: Rhodocyclaceae bacterium; assembly: GCA_025353195.1. GTDB lineage: Bacteria > Pseudomonadota > Gammaproteobacteria > Burkholderiales > Rhodocyclaceae > Sulfuritalea. The sequence continues at coordinate 11,384 of JANXRC010000017.1, read as the reverse complement.
ATTTTCTCGAGCCGCGGGACCGGCCCGAGCGAGGTAACACGATAGATGTAATACGGCATCAGGTTTACTCCACGTAGCGTTTGGTCGCCCGGCGACGGCCGGGTTTCGATTTCTGGATGATCACGCCTTTGACCGCGCCGAGGTCGGGAATATCCGCCGCGGGATAGGCCGAATTCAGCGCCTGCAATTTCCACCCGGCGCCATCCTTCGCCAACTGGCGGAAAATCCACTCGCCGGCGAGTTGGGCGAGGACGAACGAGCCGTCGGTGGCCAACCCTTCGGGTTCGATCAGGATCACCTCGCCCTCGACAAACTCCGGCTCCATGCTGTCGCCCAACACCATCAGGGCGAAAGGCTCGGCGGACGAGCAGGCCGAGAGGTCGTCGTCAGGCCCCTCTGGCTGAATGGGAATGATGCGTCGCTGCTGGGTCATGGTGTCAGAGTCCCTCAACATGCAATTGTTCGGGCGGCACGCCGGCGGCCAGCAGTGCAGCGGCCAGCGGCTCCACAGCATCGATGGCGCCGGCAAGGTAGACGTCGCTGGTCGGCAAGGCCGCATTTGCCGCAAGAACGGCTTGCAGTTCATCGACGGCCAGCGCCAGGTAGCTGAACTCGTCAAGCGCCTCGTTCCAGGCGCGGCACTGATTGGGCAGATACTGGCCGCCCGGCTGCGAACTCGCCCAGTAGAGCGAAATGGACTCGGCGGCATCCACCGCGATGGCATGTTCGATCAAACTGTTCACCGGCGCAAAACCGTCGTCGATGGCGATGAACACCAAGGGTCGCGCCGAGTCATGCTCCAGCACGAAACTGCCCCACGGGCCCCACACCGAAACTTCGTCGCCCGCCTTGATCCGGCCGTCGAACACGCACTGCCGAAAGTCGGCGCTGGCGGCACGGCGATCCGTACGGCAGAGATGGAAAATCAGATTGCGGTCATCGCAGGGACAACTCGCCACCGGGTATTCGGCGTGAAGGTCGCTGCCTCCCGCCAGGTCCGCGCTGACGCCCAGGGTGACCCGTTGCCCGGCGAGAAAGCGCAGGCGGTTGCTGCGCGGAGTTTGCAGGTGCAGGCGCAGCACGTCGTCATTGAGCACGTCTACGCTGCGCACCTTGGCGACCACGCGCTGCTCCGGGATATCCCCTGGCGCGCCGGCTTCGAGCACTTCCAGCACGAGGTCTGAACTCAGCGCCGTGCAAACGCACATCAGCACGTGGTTCTGGGCCTTCTCCGCTTCCGAAAAACGGTAGTCGGACGGTGCGACCGCGCGCGCTTCGCCAGCCACCACGCGCGCCTTGCACAAACCGCAATTGCCGTTGCCGCAGCCATAGTTGGGGGTCAGGCCGGCGCGCAGCGCCGCTTTCAGCAGCGTCTCCGAACCTTCGACAAAGAATTCGTGACCCGATGGCTTGACCGTAATGTGCGCCGACATGACGCGCAGCATAGCATCGAGAGCTGCCACGTCATGCCCGGGCGCCGGCGCTGCCAATGCCTGCGCCAGGCCCTCGTCGAGCAACTGCATCAATTCGTCCGCAGCCGGTACCGGCACGGCAGCGAGCCGCGTCTGCAGGGTCTCGAACAGTTCGTGGTAACGCGTCAAGGTCCGCTGCAATTCAGCGAGTTCCTGTCCCTGCACAAACAGGCGCTGGGCGAGCGCCTCCTGCGTCGGCAGGACGCGCTCGCGAAGCCGCCGGGCGAACGCATCCTCGCGAATGGCGCGAGTCTTTTCAAAGCTGCCCGACGCATCCAGGTCGAGCTGCGGCCAGTCCCGCTGCAAGTCGTCCGCCGCCACCATGCCGTCAAACGACGGCAGATCGCCCTCGCGAATGCGCTTCTGCAAAGCGACGCGTGAAATGCCGAGCAGATGCGCGGCGCGGGAAAGGGTCAGCCATTGCGACATGGTTGCAAGCATAGCGAAGCAGAGCCATCCGGCGATTTCAATTTCTTATGGTCGCTTGAGGCCGATTTCTGTGGCCCCTCTTCGGGCAAGGCCCACTTCTCCGGTAGGGTTTCGCCCGCCTGCGCTCAAGGCTTCAGGAAGTGGCGCCTGAAATCGGCTGCCGGCATCGGATTGCCGCGCAGGTAGCCCTGCATCTCGTCGCACGCTTCACGGGCCAGAAACTCGCGCTGCTGTTCCGTTTCGACGCCTTCGGCGATCACTTTCAGTTGCAGGCTGTGGGCGAGGGCGATCACGGCGCGGACAATGGCACAGTCTTCGGCATCGCCGGGCAGTCCGAACACGAAGCTCTGGTCGATTTTCAGCTTGTTGAGCGGCAGACGTTTCAGATAGGCCAGCGAGGAATAGCCGGTACCGAAATCATCGATTGCCAGGCTGATGCCCATCGCACGCAGACCGTACAGCACTCGAATGCTGGTCTCTGCCTGGCTCATGATTGCGCTCTCGGTGATTTCCAGCTCAAGCAGTTCCGGCGGCAAGCGGGTCGCATCGAGCACCTTGCGCACCGTGTCCTCAATATGCCCGCGGCGGAATTCGACGCCGGACACATTGATCGAGAGCACGCCTGGATTGAGGCCGGCTTGTGCCCATTCGGCCCAGTGACGACAGGCGGTGTGCTGCACCCATTCGCCCAGGGCAACGATCAGGCCCGACTCCTCGGCCAGCGGAATGAATCTTTCGGGCGCCACCAGGCCCTGTTGCGGATGCTTCCAGCGCACCAGCGCTTCGGCGCCGAGCAGTTCGCCGGTCTTCAGCGAGAACTGCGGCTGCAGGTAGACGATCAGCTCGTCGCGTTCGATGGCTCGACGCAAGTCGGTTTCCATCTTGAAGCGATCGAGCGAGAACTGCATCAGGTCATTGCTGAAGAACTCATAGGTATTGCGGCCTCTTTCCTTGGCCCGATACATGGCGGCATCGGCATGCTTGATCAGCGTCACCGAATCGGCACCATCCTGCGGGAATAGACTGATGCCGATGCTGGCACAGACAAAGAACTCCTGCTCCAGCGTGACCGGATTGGCGCGCAGATCATCGAGAATCTTGTCGGCGATACGCGCGGCCATGGCGGCATCGTGAATCCCTTCCAGGACTATCAGGAACTCGTCGCCGCCCATCCGGGCGACGGTATCCGACTCGCGCGTAAGCGCACTGAAGCGCTCCGCCACTTCGCAGAGAACGCGATCGCCGACATGGTGGCCAAGGCTGTCGTTGATATTCTTGAATCGATCCAGATCGAGGAAGAGAACCGCAACCTGAGTCTCCTCCCGTTGCCCGCGCAGCAGCGCTCCACGCAACCGGTCCTCAAGCAGCAGCCGGTTCGGCAGGCCGGTCAGGTAATCATGATGCGCCTGATGGTCGAGCAACTCATTGGCCCGTTTGATCTCGCTGATGTCGGTGGCGACGCCGACATAGTGCATGACGTTGCCGCCGGCATCCTTCACCGCGCTGACGGTCAGCCATTCCGGAAAAAGGCTGCCATCCTTGCGCTTGTTCCAGAGCTCGCCCTGCCAGCGCCCCCTGCGGATGATGGCATCCCACATCTCGCGATAGAAGTCCTTGTCCTGGCGGTCCGATTGAAGTATCCGCGGATTACGGCCGAGCACCTCGCTCTCGCTGTAGCCGGTAATTTCGGTGAAGGCACGGTTAACCGCAATGATCGAGCCGTCGGGTGCGGTGATGGTGATGCCCTCGGCGCTGCTGTCGAATACCGTAGCTGCCTGCTGCATGCGTGCTTCCATGCGCTTGCGCTCGGTGATGTCGAACATGACGCCGATCAGGCCGCCCACGTTGCCATCCGGATTGGCAAAGGTGGCCTTGTGGAACAGCACGTCACGCCGCTCGCCACTGGCGGGCTGGACCTGGGTCTCGTACACCTGTACGCCGGGGTTGTTGAACAGTTCCTCGTCGGCAGCCCGGTAGCGATCAGCCAGGTCCTTGGGCGCGATGTCATACACTGTGGCGCCGATCAGCTCGCCGCGCGGCTTGCCGAGATAGTCGATGTAGCGCTGGTTGAAGCCGAGGTAGCGGCCCTGTCGATCCTTGTAGAACACCGGGCCGGGAATCGCCTCGATCAACTGCTCCATGAAGTGCAGCTGTTGCGAGACCTCGGTGGTTCGAGTGGCCACACGCTGTTCCATCTCGCTGTAACTCTGGCGCAAGGCTTCCTCGGCCTGACGCCGGCGGGTGACGTCCTGCATGATCCAGATCCAGACCTGGCCGTCGCCTTCTGGTATTGGCTGGCCTTTGACATGAGCCCAGATCGGCGTTCCGTCCTGTCTCTGGTAGCGGATCTCGCCGGAGAAACCCCTTCCCTGCCGGGTAATCGCTTGCATGCGACGGCCACTGGCTTCCCAGTCCTCGACGCTGGCAAACAACTCACGCGACGTTTTCCCGGTCAAGGCACCCGCGGGAAAGCCGAAGATTTCTTCCAGGCGCCGGTTGCAGCGCAGGAAGGTGCGGCCGCGCATATAGGCAATGCCGATCAGCGCGTTGTCGAAAATCAGCTGCTGCTCCCGAATGCTCTGCCGCAATTCCTCCTCGGTAGCGCGACGGGTGGTAATGTCTTCATACAACCAGACATAACCCTCGCCTTGATTATGCGGGTTGATCATGCTGCCGGTGACACGGCACCAGATCAGCGTGCCGTCGCGCCGCCGATAGATACCCTCACGGGAAAAACTTCCAGTTTCGATAACCGTCGGATAAGCGCGGCCGCCGACCTCGCCCCATTCTTCATCGCTTGGGTAGTAGACCAGGCTTGACTTGCCTATCAGTTCGCCCGGTCCATAGCCGAGAATTTCCTCGAAGCGTGGATTGCAGCGCTGGACGATGCGATCGCGCAGCACGACGATGCCAATCTGGGCATGCTCAAAGATCAACTGATGTTCTCGCAGCAGTTGCGTCCTGGACTCGCCGTTGGGGAGCGTCACGCCTTTGTCCTTGTGTTGTACCGATCAGCACTTGATGGCGGATTCAAGTGCATGGTAGCGGAGTTTCGGGCCGGTCGCCGCAGAAAATTCCGACTTCATCGGCAGTTCATCGTCGAATGTCCGCGTCGAGCCCGCCACAGATGCGCTGGCGACTTGGCCGCCTGGCATCGCGCTGCGCGGGCGCGGTAAGATGCGGACAAATCTCCGGGCAGGAAACGTATGAAAAATGAAACCGACGGACTCGGCCTTGCGCCCGCTACGGCCAGCGACTACCGGGAGCTTGCGCGCAAACGCCTGCCGCGGCACCTGTTCGATTACCTCGACGGCGCCGCCTACGAGGAGCTGACCGCCGGAGACAATCAACAGGCATTCCGCCGCCTGCGGTTGCGCCAGCGCATCATGCGCGACGTCTCCCGGCTGAATTTGAGCACCCGCGTGCTGGGTCAGGATCTCGCCCTGCCGCTGATCCTCGCCCCGCTCGGACTGGCCGGCGCCATGGCGCGCCGCGCCGAAGTGCAGGCGGCGCGCGCCGCTGAGCAGGCGGGTGTGCCTTTTTGCGAATCGACCGTGTCGATCTGTTCGATCGAGGAAGTTCGTGCCGCGACAAAGGCGCCTTTCTGGTACCAGCTCTATGTGATGCGCGACCGCGGCTATACCAGGGAACTGCTGGCGCGGGCGCAGGCGGCCGGCTGCCCGGTGCTGGTGCTGACGGTCGATCTGGCCGTGATGGGCGCACGCTACCGCGACACCCGCAACGGCATGGCCGGCGCGCTGCCGCTCGGCGGCAAACTGACCAAGGCCTGGGACCTGCTCTCGCATCCGCGCTGGCTGCTGGATGTGGCGATCAAGGGCCAGCCCCTGATGTTCGGCAACCTGACCACAGCCGTACCCGATGCGCGCAACCTGCCGGCATTCAAGACCTGGGTGGATAGCCAGTTCGATCCACGCGTGACTTGGAACGATCTGGCCTGGGTAAGGGAAAACTGGCAGGGCAAGATCGTGCTCAAGGGGATTCTCGACGTGGACGATGCTCGCCAGGCGGCGGCGGCCGGTGCCGACGGGCTGGTGGTATCGAATCACGGCGGCCGCCAGTTGGACAGCGTGGCGGCCAGTGTCGACGCCTTGCCGCGGATCGTCGACGCCGTCGGCGACCGACTCGAGATCTTGATGGACGGCGGCGTGCGCAGCGGACTGGACGTGATCAAGGCGCTCGCGCTGGGCGCCAAAGCCTGCATGCTGGGCCGCGCCTGGGGCTATGCGGTGGCGGCCCGCGGCGAGGCAGGCGTCGCCCACATGCTGTCGGTCATGCGCAACGAAATGACGGTGGCAATGGCGCTGTGCGGTGTAACCGATGTTGCCGCAGTGGATCGTGAAGCGCTGCTCGACGAAAGTCACGAACCGAATACCACGAACTCCACCTGAGCGGCCTTTGACCCGCAGGTCGCCGTACTGTCATCGCCGACTCCTGTTGGCGGCCTGGAATTGCCCTTGGTGCGGAGCCGCCCTACTTGCGGCTGCGAATCGCCGTCAGAATGCCGCGCAGCAGATCGAGCGGCGGCGGCGGACATCCCGGTATGGCGACGTCGACCGGAATCACGTTGGCCACCTTGCCACAACTCGCGTAGCTTTCGCCGAAGAGACCACCACTGCAGCCGCAGTCGCCGACCGCGACCACCAGCTTGGGCGCCGGCATCGCCTGCCAGGTGCGCTGCAGCGCCACGACCATGTTGCGCGAGACCGGGCCGGTTACCATCAGCATGTCGGCATGGCGCGGGCTGGCGACGAACTTGATGCCCAGCCCCTCGATGTTGTAGTAGGGATTGGTGAGGGCGTTGAGTTCCAGTTCGCAGCCGTTGCAGGAACCGGCATCGACCAGGCGGATGGTCAGCGCGCGACCGAGGATGGCAAGGAGTTCGGCGCGAATGCGCTCCGGTTCCGCCTGCGCAACGCGCCAGTCGTCATTGCTCTCGGGCGCCGGCTCGGTGCGCACGCCGTTCTTCACGATCTGTTTGAGGATGCGCCACATCAGAGATCCTGCCCCGAATAGCTGAGATTGAACGACTTGTTGATCAGCGGGAAATCCGGAACGATGTTGTCCATCACCGCATGCTCCAGCAAGGGCCAGTTCTGCCAGGAAGGATCATGGCAGTGACAACGGCGGATGCCGCCCGCTTCCAGCTCCAGCGTCACCAGCACGTCGCCGCGCCAGCCCTCGACCCAGCCGGCACCGATGCCATTGGCGGGCAGCGCGCCGGGCGTGCTGAGCGGCTTGCCCTTCGGCAGGCGCGCGACGATCTCGCGGATCAGGCGCAGCGACTCGAAGATTTCCTCGATACGCACCGTCACCCGCGCCGCCACATCGCCGTTGCGATGGCTGGCCATGGTGGCCTGCAAGGCAGCGTAGGGTTCCCAAGCGAAATCCATGCGCAAGTCGCTGGCCTGCGCGCTGGCCCGGCCCGCCATTCCGCACAGGCCGAGTTGCGCTGCCAGCTTGGGCGAAACCCGCCCGGTAGTGAGGAAACGGTCCTGCAAGCCGCCATGCTCCTCGTAGATATCCTTCAGCGTACGCACTTCGACCTCGATCTCATCGCACTGGCGACGCATGCGCTCGCCACTGGTCACGTCAAGATCGGTAGCGACGCCACCAGGAACCACGCGATCCATCAAGAAGCGGTGGCCGAACAGTTCGCGGTTGAGCCGCAGCCAGTCTTCCTTGAGGCGGGAGAACTGGGCCAGGCCGAAGCCCAGCGCGGCATCGTTGCCCAGCGCGCCGAGATCGCCGAGATGATTGGCAACCCGCTCACGCTCCAGCAGCAGGGCGCGCAGCCAGCGCGCGCGCCACGAAATCTCGACGCCGGCGAGCGATTCCAGCGCCATGCAATAGGCCCAGGCGTAGGCCACCGTCGTGTCACCCGAGACGCGCCCAGCCAAATAGTGCCCTTCCAGCGGCGCGGTGCGCTCGAATAGCTTCTCGATGCCCTTGTGCGTGTAGCCCAGATGCTGCTCCAGCCGCAAGACACGCTCGCCCACCACCGAAAAGCGGAAGTGCCCCGGCTCAATGATGCCCGCATGGACCGGGCCGACCGCAATTTCATGCACGCCGTCACCCTCGACCCTGACGAACGGGTAGGACTCCGGAGCCGCAGCAAATGATTCGAGGCCGCCATGCTCGCGGCGCAACGGGAAATAGTCCTCCGGCCACGCCCCGTGGCGCAACCAGGGTCGCTGATCCACCGCGTCCTCGGCCACCAGCCCGAGCAGATCCCGACAGGCGCGCTGCATGCGCCCGGCGGCGGGGAAGGTGCGGGCAATGTCCGGATAGGAAGGCTGCGCGACAACCGCAATCGGCAAACTCAGCCAGACCAGGCCTTCGCCCAGTGCGTAGGCCGCCGAGACGGCAAAGCCGCCGTCCAGACCGCGCCGGTCGGAGCCCCACAGCGAAACCAGCCGCCCGCCGACCGCGGCGACCGCGGCGGGCGCTGCACGCCACTGCTGGCGCGTCACCGTGGCGCGCTGCATCGGCAACGGTCCAGGCAGGGTCTCGAAGCGGCAATCGAGTGCGGCAAGCGGCATCTGTTTCATCCTCCGATCATGTTCGCCGCCTGCTGGTACCATCCGACCAGGTAGGGCGGGATGTAGACGCCCAGCATCAGCCCCAGGCCGAGATGGACAAACACCGGCAGCAAGGCCGGCGAATGCTCCAGCGGCTTCAGTTCACTGTCGCCGAATACCATCTCCTGGACGCGGACAAAGATCACGGCAAATGCCACGCCAAGCGCCACCAGCAACAGGGGCGTCGCCCAGGGCAGATAGCGCATGGCAGTGGTGATGATCAGGAATTCGCTGGCGAAGACGCCAAACGGCGGCATGCCGAGGATCGCCAGCGTACCCAGCAGCATGCCCCAGCCGACCGTCGGACTTAGTTTGAGCACACCACGGATATTGGCCATCAGCTGCGTGCCGGCCTTCTGCGTGGCGTGGCCGACGGCAAAGAAGATCGCCGACTTGATCAGCGAATGCACCGTCATGTGCAGCAGGCCGGCAAAGTTGGCCACCGGCCCGCCCAGGCCGAAGGCAAACGTCATCAGGCCCATGTGCTCGATCGAGGAATAGGCGAACATGCGCTTGACATCTTTCTGGCGCGCCAGAAAGAATACCGCCGCGACCACCGAGAGCAGACCGAAGCCGATCATCAACCGGCCGGGAAGCTGATTGTGCAGCGCCCCGTCGGCCAGCATCTTGCAACGCAGGACGGCGTACAGCGCCACGTTCAGCAGCAGTCCCGAGAGTACCGCCGAGATCGGCGTCGGGCCTTCAGCGTGGGCGTCGGGCAGCCAGTTGTGCACCGGCACCAGACCCACCTTGGTTCCGTATCCGAGCAGCAGAAAGACAAACGCCAGCGCCATGACATTGGGTTCGAGCATTGTCTTCACGGCGTCCAGATTGGTCCACAACAGGGCGCCGCCGCCCGCCCCGATCACCTTGTCGGCGGCGAGGTAGAGCAGGATGGTGCCGAGCAGGGCCTGGGCGATGCCGACGCCGCAGAGGATAAAATATTTCCATGCCGCTTCGAGGCTGGCCGCGGTGCGGTAGACGCTGACCAGCAGCACGGTGGTCAGCGTCGCCGCTTCCATCGCCACCCAGAGGATGCCCATGTTGTTGGTCGACAAGGCCACCAGCATGGTGAAGATGAACATCTGGTACATGCTGTGATACAGGCGCATCCGCTTCGGCGTCATCTTGCCGCGGTCGCGCTCGACGCGCATGTAGGGTTGCGAAAACACCGAGGTAGTGAAGCCGACCAGGGCGGTCAGAGCGATCAGGAAGACGTTGAGCGGATCGACCAGGAACTGGCGGTCGAGCACCAGCATCGGCCCGCCATCGATGACGTGTGAGGTCAGCAGGCCGGCGGCAACCAGGGTGCACAGACTGACGCCGACATTTACCTCCGGTGCGTAATCGCGATGCCCGCAAAGTGCCAGCACTAAACCACCGAGCAAGGGAATGACGAGAACGAGCAGCAGGAATTCCATGTCGGGCTAGTCGTCCTTGAGTTTTTCCAGGTGCCGGATGTCGAGGCTGTCGAACTGCTCGCGGATCTGGAACATAAACACGCCGAGAATGAACACGCCGACCAGGACATCGAAAGCGATGCCGAACTCGACCACCATGGGCATGCCGTAGGTGGCGGCCGTGGCGGCAAAGAACAGCCCGTTCTCCATCGACAGGAAGCCGATCACCTGCGGCACCGCCTTGGCGCGCGTGATCATCATCATGAAGGACAGCAGCACGCAGGCCAGCGCGATGCCGAGCGTGCTGTGGGCGATGGAGGAGGACAGCTTGACGATCGGCAGCGCCAGGTTGAAGGCGAACACCACCAGCAGGATGCCGATCAGCATGGTGGTCGGGATGTTGATCAGAGTCTCCACGTCCCACTTGATGTTGAGGCGGTCGATCAGGCGGTGCAGCAGCAAGGGTATGACAAACACCTTGGTCACCAGCGTGATCGCGGCGGAGTAATACAGGTGGTGCTGGTCGGTGACGTAGGCGACCACCACGGTCGCCGCCACCAGCGCCACTCCCTGCAGGGTGAACAAATGGATCAGCGTCAGGATCCGCCGCTGCGACAGCATGGCGAAGGACAACAGCAGCAGCACCGAGGCGAACAGGTTGATCGACTGGATCAGGTAGGCGTTCATGATCACGCGCCGGGAAGGAAGTGGACCAGCATGCCGATCACCGCCAGCATGAAGGCGGTGGCGAGAAACTCGGGGACGCGGAAAATCCGCATCTTGGCGCTGACGGTCTCGATCAGCGCCAGCAAGGCACCACCGATGGCGAGCTTGAGCACCAGCACCGGCAGCGCAAGAATCGTGGCCAGCGGCGAATTCACCTCGGCCATTCCCCACGGAAAGAACAGCGCCAAGCCTACGCAAGAGTAGGCGAACATCTTGAGGCTGCCAGCCCATTCGATCAGGGCCAGATGGCGACCGGAATATTCCAGGATCAGCGCCTCGTGAATCATCGTCAGTTCCAGATGCGTGCTCGGATTGTCCACCGGCACCCGGGCATTTTCAGCCAGCGAGACCAGAGTGAAAGCAACGCCGGCGAAGGCCATGCTCGGATAAATGGTGAAGCTACCGTGCGCCAGCGTTTCGACGATAGCGGTCAGCGAAGTCGACTGCGTGATCAGCGAGGCCGAAAACAGCACCATCAGCAGCGCCGGTTCGGCGAGAAAGCCGATCAGCATTTCGCGACGCGCACCCATGGTGCCGAAGGCTGTACCGACGTCCATCGCCGCCAGGGAAATGAAGACGCGCGCCAAGGCGAACAGCCCTACCAGGGCGATGGCATCGGCTGCGGGAGACAGCGGCAGGTCGGTGGACAGGGTCGGGATGATGCCGCTGGCCAGGGCCATGCAGCCGAAGACGATATAGGGCGCGGCGCGAAACAGCGGCGAGGCGTGCTCGGCCACCACCGATTCCTTGTGAAACAG
>JANXRC010000015.1 GCA_025353195.1 Rhodocyclaceae bacterium | reverse complement strand
CGAGGTTTTCCCGCTCACCTGCCCGAAGTGCGGCGGCGCGATGCGGATCATCGCCTTCATCGACGACGGCGAGGCGATCCGAAAAATCCTCCAACACCTGGGCGAGCCGATCGCGCCGCCCAAGCTGGCGCCCGCGCGCGGCCCGCCGCTGTGGGAGGCGGCGGGACAGTGCGACGCCGATCAGCTGGCGCAGCCAATCCCCGAGTTCGAGTTCGATCAGCGGATCGTGTGGTAGCGCAGGGCGGCGAAAGCCGTCCGACGGGAGCGCTCATGCCCGAGGCCCGCAAAACGCCCGACAGCAAACGCCCGACAGCGGGCGTTTTGCGGACCTCGGGCATGATAGGGCAGCGGTTGTTGCACGGCGCAATGAGCGATTGCGGTCAAATCTCCGATTGACGATGGGTTACAGGTGCGGAGATACTTTCGGGATAGCGGTTGAATTTCCTATCCTTCAAAAGCCGCGTGATTTCAATGACGGAATGGCGCAGCAGAACAGTACAAGAAACTATTGATTTTGGAAATTGAGCGAAAGATATAGGATCATCCCATGAGACCACTTGCCCTTTTGCTTACTATCGCGCTCTCCGGCTGCGCCATCAGTCATACCGATCCAACTGCACCAATGTCTGCGGTCAGGATTTCTCCGATGGGTCCGCACCAGTACATGATTACTTGCGTCGATTCTCCAATGTACTGCGCAGATTTAGCTAACCGAACATGCCCTCAAGGGTACGACGTCACCAGCAACACCAACAATGCTGCCGACTACGGCCGCATGACGATGATCATCAAATGCGGAACAGGGAAGCCTTGAGGGATGTGCGCGAACGGAAGGCTAAAGCAGTACCTTTCAGGCGCGGTGTTCGCTCAATTTCTCGGCGCTCCACTTGGATATTTCGGCTTCGTTCTTCTGGCGCCGCTATGGGCTCCTGCAGGATGGGCAACGCTTCTCGCTGGAATAATCTGGGGATGGAAGACAGGATGGGACTTCGCTGGTATGCGTCGGCAACAGCGGCGCTGGCCATTCTCCTGACGCCGCATCAAGTGATAAGGGGCCAGGGCCGCATTTATTTTGAATAATGCCATTCGCGTCCCGCAATAGTCGGCGCTGGCGACACGGCGCCACGAAGAAAGGGGCTACGCTCGCGTTATTCTGTAACGGACCGGGTAGTGAGGTCGCAAGGTGAGAGGATGCAGAGGGGGAGCGAACTCCCCATGGCCACTGTCAATCAGGTGTGCGCGGCCTCGTCCAGCGTCTCCGCCACCCACTGGTTCAGGCTCAGGCCGTGGGCAGCCGCAGCAAGCACCACCGCCTCGTGCGTTTTGGGATCGACGCGCAGCACGAACTTGCCCGAAAAAGACTTGCGCGGTTCGACACCGTCCTCGGCGCACGCTTCCAGAAACACCTTGAGCGAAATCGCACCTTCGCGTTTCAGGCCTTTCAGGTCGCGCGCATAAAAGTCCGCGCCCCCGTTCACGCCGACGAACTCGCCGCGAAACATCTCGATTTCCGGATCGTAGTTAATAACGGCCTTGTAGCCGTCAATGGTCATTACGTTTTTCATGGCATTACTCCGTGCTCTTCCAGCCATTTTCGAACAGACTCCACAGCCCCCTTGTCGGTCGCGGGCGAAGGGTGCGGACGATGGAATACCCGGCGTTCATCAAAGAGGCGCACCAGTACGCGGGAACCTTCTCGTTCTTCGATCCCTGCCCCCAATTCCTTGAGCAATGTCTCAATGTCCGGCCAGCGTATGTTTCCCGAAACGGGGCGGGAGAAGATCAGTTTGAGCGTTGCGTGGTGTTTGCGCTTCATCACCGAAATAGTATCACCATTTAGTATCGTAATCAAGCTTGCCTGGACTGGGCGTGGATGGCGAGACCACGATCAAAGGGATTCCAGCAGATGTCGGGCGACGATTATCAGGTCATCAAGCTGGCGGTGATGGGCGAAGTCAAAACGCATTTCCGGCCCGAATTCGTAAACCGCATCGACGAGATCGTGGTGTTCCACGCGCTGGACGAAAAGAATATCGCCGGCATTGCCCGCATCCAGTTGCAATACCTGGAAAAGCGCATGGCGAAACTGGATATGGCGCTGGACGTGTCCGACGCCGCGGTGGCGTTCATCGCCGAAGCCGGCTTCGATCCGGTGTTCGGTGCACGACCGCTGAAGCGCGCGATACAGGAGCGGATCGAGAACCCGCTGTCGAGGCTGATCCTCGAAGGCAAGTTCGGACCGAAAGATCAGGTCAAAGTGGGCGCCAGCAAGGGGCAGCTGACTTTTGACAAGGGCGCCGGAAAGGCTTGAAACCGGCGCGGCTCCGGCGTAGTATAACAATAGTTATAACTACGTCGGAGCCTGCCATGCACATCCTCAAACTCACCCAGATCGGCAATTCCGTCGGCGTCATCCTGCCCAAGGAAGTGCTCGCGAACCTGAAGGTGGAGAAGGGTGATTCGATCTACATCACCGAGACACCGGAAGGATATGCCGTAACGCCTCACGATCCCGCCTTCGAAACTCAGATGGTCGAGGCGCGCCGCATAATGAAGAAACGCCGTAACGCGCTGCACGAACTGGCCAAGTGAGCCGCTCGTGATCGGGTGGATCTGGATTCAGCGCAGCGTTGTGCTGGCGGCGCACGGCGAACAGTTGGCCGAACATGGTGGCGCAAGCCGCATTCGCGATATGGGCCTGTTGGAATCGGCTTTGGCGAGGGCTCCGAATCTTGCGGCATACGGCGATCCTGACGCGGCGGCATTGGCTGCGGCATATGGTTTCGGCATTGCCCGAAACCATCCCTTCGTCGATGGCAACAAGCGTGCTGCGTTGATTGCCACCGAATTGTTTCTGGCGTTGAACGGTTTCGAACTGACGGTTGACGATGCCGAGTGCGTGGTCACCGTCCTCGCCCTCGCCGCCGGCGAACTCGAAGAAGCCGAGTTTGCCGCCTGGTTGCGCGCGCATCTGGTCGCACGGAAAAAATGAGCGCAGCCAACGACTCCGCAGCCGCGCTGACTGCCTTCGTCGGTTGGTGCAGCGAACGCAATAACTGCTCGACCTCAAGCGCACGATTTCGGCAAAACTCGCTGCAAGAGTCGGCGCTGGCGATACGGTGATTGCACCCGGTTTGCCACCAAATTGCCCGGACCCGGCGCGGCTGGTGACGGCAGATTGCTTGAGCACGTCAGGACGCCCGGGTTGACGCCGCGGACTTGGGCGGCTACATCAGGAATAGCGTAACGATTTCTTACAAATCGCATCACGTTTGGGGTATTTCCGTTACACGTGCGGAGTCAAATTGCTTACGTGTGAAGGAAAGGATGGACGCCATGAAAAATGTGAAATGGATAATTGCGCTCCTGCTGCTGGGAGCGGGCGGGGTCGGCAATGCATGGGCAGACCATTATGGTCATGGCCATGGTCATGGCGACGTGCGCTTCGGCGTGATGATCGGTCCTTACTGGGGTGGCCCGTGGTACTACCCGCCCCCCAGCTACTACTACCCGCCGTACTACGCGCCGGTGGTGGTCGAGCGTCAGGTCCCGCAGGTCTATATTGAACAGCAGCCGGCCCCCGCAGAGGCTCCCCCCGCGCCCGTTGCCGCAGCGCCGGCCAATTACTGGTACTACTGCGCGGCAGCGAAGGGCTATTACCCCTACGTCAAGGAATGTCCCAGCGGATGGCAGAAGGTATCGCCGCAACCGGCCGGCCAGCGCTGAGTCGAATCAGGAGCCACGATCATGAAATCACCTGCCTATTCTTTCGCTGCCATGTCCGCGCTGTTGCTGCTCGCCGGATGCGCTTCGGTGCCGTCCGGTCCCAGCGTGATGGCACTGCCCGGTAGCGGCAAGAACTTCGAGCAGTTCCGCAGCGACGACGCCGAATGCCGCCAGTTTGCCCAGTACCAGATAGGAGGCACTGACGCGCAGCACGCTGGGGTCGATGCCGGCGTGCGCAGTGCCGCCATCGGTACCGTGGTCGGGGCGGTCGCCGGTGCAGCGTTGGGCGGACGCGATTCAGCCGGTGCCGGCGCCGCCACCGGGCTGGTGGTCGGCAGCATGGCCGGGGCCGGCGCCGCTCAGGGCTCCACCTACGCAACCCAGCGCAATTACGACAACGCCTATGTCCAGTGCATGTATGCCAAGGGACATCAGGTGCCGGTCTCGGGTGCGATGGCGCGCAGCAGGACTCAGGCGCCGGTGGATCGTGCGGGTGCTTCCTACCCGCCGCCGCCACCGTCAGGCAATCCGCCGCCGCCACCTCCGGGATATGCGCCGCCGCCGGGATCACCTCCGCGCTAGACGGGAGACGAACATGAATAATCTCAAGCATGCCGCTGCCGTTTTCCTTATGTTGCCCTGTCTGGTCGGCGCAGGCCTGGCCGAGGAGCGAGGGGACCAGCGCGGCCACGAAGCGCGCGGTCGCCCGGCGTGGCACGGCGAAATCGGCCGCTTCCACGAACACGACATGGGCCTGTGGCGCAGCGGACGCTGGCATCACGGCCACCATGACGGGCGTCTCGGATGGTGGTGGATCATCGGCCCGACCTGGTACTTCTACCCGGCGCGGGTGGCGCCTTACCCCGATCCCTACCAGCCGCCCATCGTCGTAGTACCGCCGGCGCCCGCCCCGGTACAGTACTGGTATTACTGCGCGAGTCCGGCGGGCTATTATCCTTACGTCGCCCGGTGCGCCGTCGACTGGCAACGGGTGCCAGCGACGGAGCCGCCCCGCTGACCAATTACCTGGATCTTGTGAACATGGAAACCGCTCCGAACGTTACTTCGTCTTCGTCCCTCCACCCCCTGCTGTGGGTCGCCGGTATTTCGGTGACCCTGCTGTCCCTGGCCGGCATTGCCGCGCTGACCGGGATCCTTCCTGCCAGGACGTCCCCGACCCCGGTTCCGGAGCGACCCGCCATCGTCGCCGCGGCGCCCGCAACCGAACCGGTCGCCGCGCCCGTCGCGCCGGCGACTCCGGTCGCCATGCCGGAGGCGGCTCCCGTCAGCAAGACGCTCCCGGCCGTCCGTCAAAAGACCGCGAAACGGAAAGTCCAACAGGAGCTTCCCGCGAGTCCGGCGGCGCTGCCGCCTCCACTCGCCAGCGGCGTTCCCCCCGATTACGTGCCGCCTCCGGAGGCGCGATCCGCGCCGCCGCCTTGCGTCGAATGCGGCGTTATCGCCAACGTGCGTCAAGTGACCAATGAAGGTAAGGGAACGGGTGCCGGCGCGATCATCGGCGGCATTGCCGGCGCCGCACTGGGCAGCAACGTCGGTCGCGGCAACACGCGCACGATTGCGAGCATCGCCGGCGCGGTCGGCGGCGGACTGCTCGGCAACGCCGTCGAGAAATCACAGAGCAAGACTGTCAGCTACGAGGTTACCGTGCGCATGGAAGATGGCACTACCCGCACGATCGCCGCCGATGCCATGCCGGCCTGGCGCATCGGCGACAAAGTCAAAATGGTAAGCGGCGCCATCGTATCGCGCTGAATTGCCGTCGCTGCCGGGCGATTCTTATCTACAATGCCTGAATGAACCGAGTCGCTGCCTGTCTTCTGTGTTCCTGCCTCCTGGCTTCTGGCGTGGCGAATGCCGAGAGCCTGGTCTTGACTGAACCTCCCGGCCCAGGCCAGACGTTCAGACACTGCGTTGACTGCCCGGAGATGGTGGTGATTCCGGCGGGGAGCCTGGAGCAAGGCAGCCCGGCGCCAAAGGCCGGTCGAGGCGACGACAAGGGGCAGCAACACAGCGTCGCCATCCGCAGCTTTGCCTTGGGCAAGACCGAAGTCACGCAAGGGCAATGGAAGGCAGTGATGGGCAGCAATCCAAGCAAGTTCACCAGATGCGGTGACGATTGCCCGGTGGAGCGCGTAAGTTGGAATCATGCGCAGGAATTCATCCAGCGGCTTAACCGGAAGACCGGCAAGACCTACCGGCTGCCAAGCGATGCGGAGTGGGAATATGCCTGCCGCGCGGGCAAGACAAACAAATACTGCGGCGGCGAAAAGATCGGCCGCGTGGCATGGTACGAAAGCAACAGCGGCAAGACCACTCATGCAGTTGCGAGCAAGCAGCCAAACGCCTGGGGCCTTTACGACATGACCGGCAATGTCTGGGAATGGACGCAGGATTGCCATGACGAAGACAAGATCGGCGCGCCTGGTGCCGGCAGTACCTCGACGGCAGCCGCCTGCAAGCGGCGAAGCCTGCGCGGAGGTTCGTGGGGCAGCTTTCAGCAGCTCGCCAATTCGGCCTATCGCAGCGGCTATCCCGTTAAGAGTCGAGCCTACGACGTAGTGAGCAGAAGGAGTGATTTCGGACTTCGACTGGCCGCGACCCTCCCGTAGTAGCGGTTTGCCTCCTGCAGCGGCGGGACCCATGCCATCAGGCCCCAATGCTGGCGACACGTGCTGGCTACATTCGCTTACACATTGGGCCGCTGCGGAAACACTACCGGTCAGTGCCTTGCATAGACTGCATTTCATTTCCGAACTATCGACATGCGAGCCCTGAGCCGATTACTGCTGCCTTTGTTCGCCGCCGTCCTGTCAGCGCCGACTCTTTCCTTCGCCGCGACTCTGTTCGACGTTCCAACCGAGGAAATGCTCAGACAGTCCGGCGAAATTCGGCAGCAATTGAATCTCCAGAACACCCAGGCCATGCTTTGGCTTCAGGCCGAGGGGGCCACACGCGAGATGCTGCGCGAGCGCCAGGCAAGGCGTGAGCGGCTCCTGATCGAATTGGGAGCAGCGCTGAGTACGGCGGTCCCGCTGCGCGATCTGGCAAAGAAGATTGCCGCCGAGGAAGACCTGTCCCTTCTCGAAACCCGCAGGAATCGCGAACTCTGGCTTGACGTCGACGCCTCGCTCGACGATGCCAGTCGTCAGGCGTTTCGCGCGGCCATCCGCCAGCAACTTGAAAAACCCGAGGGGTCGAAAGACGCTCGCAAGGATGGAGAGATCAGCCCCGCCCGGGAAACTCCCCGGGAAAACCGCAGCGGCCGGCGCGGGCAGGGCGGCGGCACCGGCGGCGGCATGCCGCGTTTTTGACAATGAAAATTCCGGATCCATCGGGCGCATAAATCCAAAACACAGTATCTTTGCGGGGGCGCGCGGGGCCGGCTTGGGCAGATACGGACTCCGGCCTGACCGACAGGAATCCAAAGCCAATCAAATGATAAAGAAGGCGCATTCAGCATGAAAAAGAAAATCCTCTGGATCGCGTTGCTGCTGGTCAGCGCTGCTGCCTATTGGTACTACACCAAGCCGGCTGACGCCCCCGGGACGCAGGGCGGTTCGCGGCGCGGTTTTGGCGATGGCAGGCCGCTGCCGGTACAGGCGGCGAAGGCGAAGAGCGGCGACATCGACGTTGTCATCAACGCCCTGGGCACGGTTACCGCCCGCAACACGGCCACGGTCAAGGCCCGCGTCGATGGCCAGTTGATGCGCATCGCGTTCCGCGAGGGCCAGACGGCCAAGGAAGGCGAGGTGCTGGCGGAGATCGACCCGCGGCCCTTCCAGGTGCTGCTCGACCAGGCCAACGGCCAACTGGCGCGCGACCAGGCGCTGCTGACGAACGCCAAACTCGACGTCGAGCGTTACCGCGGCTTGCTGGCGAAGGACTCGATCGCCAGACAGCAGGTGGACGCCCAGGAAGCCCTGGTGCGCCAATACGAAGGTGTCGTGCAGACCGACCGCGCCCAGGTCGATAGCGCCCGGCTGCAGCTCGACTTCACCCACATAAAGGCGCCGCTGTCGGGACGACTCGGGTTGCGTCAGATCGACGTCGGCAACATGATCCACGGCAGCGACGCCAATGGCCTTGTGGTGATTACCCAGACCCAGCCGATCAACGTCGTGTTCGCCATTCCCGCGGACAACGTCGCCGCCGTAATCACGCGGCTGCGCAGCGGCGATGCGCTTGCCGTCGACGCGCTCGATCGCGGCGGCAAGACCAAACTGGCTACCGGCAAGCTGCTGACCGTGGACAACCAGATCGACGTCGCCACCGGCACGGTCAAGCTCAAGGCCGAGTTCGCCAATGCGGGCGACAAGCTGTTTCCCAACCAGTTTGTCAATGCCAGCTTGCGTGTCGAGACGCGGCACGATGCGATCCTGGTACCGGTCGCGGCGATCCAGCGCGGCACCCAGGGCACGTTTGTCTATGTCGTCGGCCAGGATCAGGCGGTCGCCATCCGTCCCGTCACGCTCGGGCCGGTAGCAGGCGACATCGTCGCCATCGAGAAAGGGCTCGCCGCCGACGAGCAGGTGGTGACCGACGGCGCCGACAAGCTGCGTGAAGGCGCCAAGGTCGAAGTCACGACGCCGGGTGCACGCGAGGCCGTGGGCAAGGGGCCGCGCGGCGCCGGTGGCCCCGGTGCAAGTTCCGGCGGCGGTCCCCCGGGCGGCGCCAGCGGCGGTTCCGGCGGCAGCCCCGGAGGCGGCTCCGCCGAGGAGCGGCAGAAACGCTGGGTGGAGACGAATGCGCGCATCGACCGCGGCGAATTCGGCGAGGAAATCAAGAAGCTTCCCGAGGAAGAACGCAAGCAGCGCATGCGCGAACTGCGCAAGCAGCGAGAAGGCGGCGGCCAGAAACCACAGTAAGGCCACACGGTGAATCCCTCGCGCCTTTTCATCCTGCGGCCGGTGGCGACCTCGCTGCTGATGGTCGCGATTCTGCTGGCGGGTCTGGTGGCCTATCGCGTGTTGCCGATCTCGGCGCTGCCCGAGGTCGATTACCCGACGATCCAGGTCACCACGCTCTATCCCGGCGCCAGCCCCGACGTGATGACTTCGTCGATCACGGCGCCGCTGGAACGCCAGTTCGGCCAGATGCCGGGCCTCAATCAGATGTCCTCGGCGAGTTCGGGCGGCGCCTCGGTCATCACCCTTCAGTTCAGCCTGGCGCTGAGCCTCGACGTCGCCGAGCAGGAAGTTCAGGCAGCGATCAACGCTTCCGGCTCCTTCCTGCCCACCGACCTGCCGATGCCACCGGTCTACAGCAAGGTCAACCCGGCCGATGCGCCCGTCATCACGCTGGCGATCACCTCGGCGACGCTGCCCTTGCCCAAGATCGAAGACCTGGTGGACACGCGCCTGGCGCAGAAGCTGTCGCAGCTGCCCGGCGTCGGCCTGGTCAGCATCGGCGGCGGCCAGCGGCCGGCGGTACGGGTCCAGGCCAACCCCAAGGCGCTGGCGGCGCAGGGCATCAACCTCGACGATGTGCGCACCGCAATCGGCGCCGCCAACGTCAATATGGCGAAAGGCAGCTTCGACGGCCCGACGCGCGCCTCGACGCTGGACGCCAACGACCAGCTCAAGTCGGCGGCCGAATACAGCGACCTCGTCATCGCCTGGAAGAATGGCGCGCCGATTCGCCTGCGTGACATCGCCGACGTCATCGACGGCGCCGAGAACGCGCGGCTGGCGGCCTGGGCCAACCAGGCGCCGGCCATCATCCTCAACATCCAGCGCCAGCCGGGCGCCAACGTCATCGAGACCGTCGACCGCATCAAGAAGTTGTTGCCGCAACTGCAGGCCGCGATGCCGGGTACGGTGGATGTCGCGTTGCTGACCGATCGCACCACCACCATCCGCGCCTCGGTGCACGACGTCCAGTTCGAGCTGCTGCTGTCGGTGGCGCTGGTGGTGATGGTGATCTTCGTCTTCCTGCGCAATGTGCCGGCAACGCTGATTCCCGGCGTCGCCGTGCCGCTCTCCCTGGTCGGCACCTTCGGCGTCATCTACATGGCGGGTTTTTCCATCAACAACCTGACCCTGATGGCGCTGACCATCGCCACCGGCTTCGTCGTCGATGACGCCATTGTCATGATCGAGAACATCGCGCGCTACGTCGAAGCGGGCGAGCCGCCCATGCAGGCAGCGCTGAAGGGGGCCGAGCAGATCGGCTTCACCATCATCTCGCTGACATTTTCGCTGATCGCCGTGCTGATTCCGCTGCTGTTCATGGGCGACATCGTCGGCCGCCTGTTCCGCGAATTCGCCATCACCCTGGCCGTATCCATCCTGATTTCCGCCGTGGTCTCGCTGACGCTGACGCCGATGATGTGCGCGCGCTTGCTGCACCATACGCCGCCGGAGCAGCAAAGCCGCTTCTACCGCTCCAGCGGGGCCTTTTTCGACAAGGTGATCGCGCGCTACGGCGTCTGGCTCAACTGGGTGCTCGACCGCCAGACGGCTACGCTGCTGGTCGCCATCGGCACACTGGCGCTGACGGTGCTGCTCTATGCCTTCGTGCCCAAGGGCTTTTTCCCGGTGCAGGACACGGGTGTGATCCAGGCCATCACCGAGGCGCCGCAATCGATATCCTTTGTTGCCATGGCCGAGCGCCAGCAGGCCGTTGCCGACGCGGTGCTGGCCGATCCGGCGGTGGCCAGCCTGTCCTCGTTCATCGGCGTCGACGGCGCCAATGTCACCCTGAACAGCGGCCGCATGCTGATCAACCTGAAACCGAAGGCCGAACGCGATGCGGATGCCAGCGGCGTCATCCGCCGCCTGCAGGCGCAACTCGACAAACTCGGCGGCATTACCACCTACATGCAGCCGGTGCAGGATCTCACCATCGAGGACCGCGTCAGCCGCACCCAATACCAGTTCAGCGTGCAGGACGCCAATGCCGACGAACTGGCGCTCTGGGTGCCGAAACTGGTCGAACGCTTGCGCAGCCTGCCGGAGCTGCTCGATGTCGCCAGCGACACGCAGGACAAGGGCTTGCAGGCTTATGTGGAAATCGACCGCGCCAGCGCCGGGCGGCTGGGCATCACGACGGCCGCGATCGACAACGCGCTATACAACGCCTTCGGCCAGCGCCTGATTTCGACCATCTTCACGCAATCCAACCTGTATCGCGTCGTGCTCGAGGTGAAGCCCGAATTCCAGCAAGGCATGCTGGCGCTGGAAAGCATCTATGTCGTCGCGCCCAGCGGCAGCCAGGTGCCGCTGTCCTCGATCGCGCGCGTGACGGAGAAGCCGACGCAACTCGCCGTCAACCATATCGGCCAGTTCCCCGCTTCGACCATTTCCTTCAATCTCGCTCCCGGCGTTTCGCTTGGCGAGGCGGTCGCCGCCATCCGCAAGGCGAGCGGGGAACTCAGCATGCCGGCCAGCGTCGAGACGGGTTTCCAGGGCGCCGCGCTGGCCTTCCAGGCATCGCTGGACAACACCTTGCTGCTGATCCTCGCCGCCATCGTGACCATGTACATCGTGCTCGGCGTGCTCTACGAGAGCTACATCCATCCGGTAACCATCCTGTCCACGCTGCCCTCGGCCGGAGTCGGCGCGCTGCTGGCGCTGCTGGTGTCGCACAATGACCTCGGCATCATCGCGATCATCGGCATCATCCTGCTGATCGGCATCGTCAAGAAGAACGCCATCATGATGATCGACTTCGCGCTGGATGCCGAGCGAACACAAGGCAAGTCGCCGCGCGATGCCATCTTCGAAGCCTGCCTGCTGCGCTTCCGGCCGATCCTGATGACCACGCTCTCGGCGCTGCTCGGCGCACTGCCGCTGATGCTCGGCACCGGCGTCGGCTCCGAACTGCGCCATCCGCTGGGCATCACCATGGTCGGCGGCCTGCTGGTAAGCCAGGTGCTGACGCTGTTCACCACCCCGGTCATCTATCTTGCTTTCGACCGGTTGGCACAGCGCTATTCCAACAAGGGCCGCCCATGAACATCTCGGCCACCTTCATCAACCGCCCGGTGGCGACCACGCTGCTGACGCTGGGCGTGGCGCTGGCCGGCGCCGTGGCGTTTACGCTATTGCCGGTGGCGCCGCTGCCGCAAGTCGATTTTCCGACCATTTCCGTGCAGGCCTCGCTGCCGGGGGCCAGTCCCGAGACCATGGCCTCGACCGTCGCGACACCGCTCGAACGTACGCTCGGCGTGATTGCCGGCGTCACCGAAATCACGTCCAGCAGTTCGCTCGGCAGCACCCGCGTCACCTTGCAGTTCGATCTTTCGCGCAACATCGACGGCGCCGCTCGCGATGTACAGGCAGCGCTCAATGCCGCACGCACGCTGCTGCCGACCGGTTTGCCGAGCAATCCGACCTACCGCAAGGTGAATCCGGCCGATGCGCCGATCATGATCCTGTCGCTGACCTCGGCGTCGATGTCGCGCGCCAAGATGTACGACGCCGCTTCGACCATTCTGGAGCAGAAGATTTCGCAGCTCGAAGGCATCGGTCAGGTCACGGTCGGCGGCGCTTCGCTGCCGGCGGTGCGCGTCGAACTCGATCCGCCGACGCTGAACCGGATGGGCATCGGCGTCGAGGACGTGCGTGCCGCAATCGTCGCGACCAACGCCAACCGGCCCAAGGGTGCGGTGGAGGACGATGACCACCACTGGCAGATCCTCGCCAACGATCAGGCGAAGACTGCGGCCGACTACGTGCCGGTGATCGTCGCCTACAAGGACGGCGCCGCCGTGCGCCTCGGCGACGTCGCCAGCGTCGAGGACTCCCAGCAGGATGTGCGCAATGCCGGCCTGGTCAACGGCAAGCCCGCGGTCATGATGATCCTGCGGCGCCAGCCGGGCGCCAACATCATCGAGACCGTCGACCGGGTCAACGCCATGCTGCCGCAACTGCGCGCCTCGATACCCGGCGCCATCGACCTCGACGTGGTCATGGACCGGACGCCGACCATCCGCGGCTCGCTGCGCGAAGTCGAACGCACGCTGGGCATTTCCGTCATCCTGGTGATACTGGTGGTCTTCCTCTTCCTGCGCAACGCTCGCGCGGCACTGATTCCCAGCGTCGTGGTGCCGGTGTCGCTGGTCGGCACCTTCGCCGTCATGTACCTGGCCGGGTACAGCCTGAACACGCTGTCGCTGATGGCCCTGACCATCGCCACCGGTTTCGTCGTGGACGACGCCGTGGTGGTGCTGGAGAACGTCTCGCGCCATATCGAGAATGGCCTGACGCCGTTCGAAGCCGCGCTGCGCGGCGCACGCGAGGTGGGTTTCACCGTCTTGTCGATGAGCCTCTCGCTGATCGCGGTGTTCATTCCCATTCTGCTGATGGGCGGCATCGTCGGCCGCCTGTTCCGCGAATTCGCGGTGACGCTGTCGGCCGCGATCCTGGTGTCGCTGGTCATGTCGCTGACCATGACGCCGATGATGTGCGCGCGCCTGCTGAAGCCCCGCGGCGAGGAGAAGGCGGGCTGGTTTTTCCGCGGCAGCGAGCGGATTTTCGCCGCCACCCTGGAGCGCTATCGCGTGACCCTCGACTGGGCGCTGCGGCACGGCCGCGTCATGCTGCTGGTGCTGGCGGCCACCGTCGGCTTCAACATCTACCTCTACAGCATCGTGCCCAAGGGCTTCTTTCCGCAGCAGGATGTGGGCCGCCTGTCGGGTAACATCCAGGCCGACCAGAGCATTTCCTTCCAGGCCATGCGAGAAAAGCTGACCAACTATGTCGAGATCGTGAGCGCCGATCCGGCGGTGGAAAATGTGGTCGCCTTCACCGGCGGCGGCCAGCGCAACTCGGGCTTCATGTTCATTTCGCTGAAACCGATTGCGGAACGGAAGATTTCCGCCGACAAGGTCATTGCGCGGTTGCGCCCGCAACTGGCCCGCGAACCCGGCGCCGGCCTGTTCCTGCAGCCGCAGCAGGATATTCGCGTCGGCGGCCGCGCCAGCAACGCCCAGTACCAGTACACGCTGCAAGCCGACAACATCGACGAACTGCGTGCCTGGGAGCCGCGTATTCGTCTGGCCCTGAGCCAGTTGCCGGAGCTTGCCGACGTCAACACCGACCAGCAGGACAAGGGCCTGCAGACCAGCCTGGTGGTCGATCGCGATGCCGCCGCCAGACTGGGCATTTCGGTACGCTTGATGGACGCGACACTCAACGATCTGTTTGGCCAGCGCCAGGTGTCGACCATCTACAATCCCCTCAACCAGTACCGCGTTGTCATGGAAGCGGCGCCGCAATACTGGCAGAGCCCGGAAAGCCTGAAGGACATGTTCGTCATCGCGCCCGGCGGCGTTCAAGTGCCGTTGTCGTCCTTCGCTCGCTACGAGGCAACCTCGACGCCGCTTGCGGTCAATCACCAGGGACAGTTCGCGGCGTCGACGATTTCCTTCAATCTGCCGGTTGGCGTCTCGCTGTCCGATGCAACGCGGGCCATCGACGACGCCTTGCTCGGGCTCGGCGTGCCGACCTCGGTGCAGGGCAAGTTCCAGGGCACGGCCAAGGCCTTCCAGGCGTCGCTCGACAGTCAGCCGCTGCTGATCCTGGCGGCGCTGATCGCCGTCTACCTGGTGCTCGGTATCCTCTACGAGAGCCTGATCCACCCGCTGACGATTCTGTCGACGCTGCCGTCCGCCGGCGTCGGCGCCATCCTGGCGCTGCTGCTGTTTCGCTCGGAGTTCTCGATCATCGCGCTGATCGGCGTGATCCTGCTGATCGGCATCGTCAAGAAGAATGCCATCATGATGATCGACTTTGCCATCGACGCCGAAAGACGCGAAGGGCTGTCGCCGCACGATGCCATCCGCCAGGCCTGCCTGCTGCGCTTTCGCCCGATCATGATGACCACCATGGCCGCGCTGTTCGGCGCCATACCATTGGCCATCGGCTTTTCCGACGGCGCGGAGTTTCGCCGGCCGCTTGGCATTTCCATCGTCGGCGGACTGATCCTGAGCCAGTTGCTGACGCTTTACACGACTCCGGTGGTCTATCTCTACCTCGACCGCTTCCGGTTGTGGTGCCGGGGGCTTTGGCAGCGGCCTCATTCCGCCCTGGCCGCTACGCCATGAGTGACAGGATGTTCATCATGAAAACGCGCACTATTCTTCTTGCCCTGCTACTGCTTTCCGGTTGTGCAGTCGGTCCGGATTACCATCGGCCCGATGTGGTGACGCCAGCCGCTTTCAAGGAAGCCGGCGAGTGGAAGCCGGCCGAGCCGAAGGACGATGCGCCGCGCGGGAACTGGTGGGAAATATACGGCGATGCAGACTTGAACGCCCTGGTGGCACAGGTGGCGATATCGAACCAGAACGTGCTTGCCGCCGCCGCGCAATACCGGCAGGCGCTGTCGCTGCTGGGGGTGGCACAGGCAGGCTACTATCCGACGCTGAGCGGAGGCTTGTCGGGCAATCGCGCCCAGGGTACGGCCGCATCGGCGGCGGGCACGTCGACCGGAGGGGCCAGCGCCCCGATCCTCAACACCGCGCGTCTTTCCTACAGTGCCAGTTGGGAGGCTGACATCTGGGGGCACATCGGGCGCAATGTGGAATCCAGCGACGCTTCGGTCGAGGCCAGCGATGCCGATCTGCAATCCGCCCTGCTCTCGGCCCAGGCGACGCTGGTGCAGACCTATTTCCAGCTACGGGCCAACGATGCCCAGCAGCAGTTGCTGAAGCAGACCATCGATGCCTACGGACGCTCGCTGCAGATTACCCGGAATCGCTATGACGCCGGTGTTGCCGGCCGGGTGGACGTCGCCCAGGCGGAGACGCAACTGAAATCGACCGAGGCCCAGGCCATTGATCTCGGCGTGCAGCGGGCGCAGTTCGAACACGCGATTGCCGTGCTGACCGGCCAGGCGCCGGCGAACTTCCAGCTCACGCCGACCAACGCCATGCCGACGCTGCCGCCGGTTCCCGCCGCATTGCCAGCCACACTGCTGGAACGCCGTCCCGACATCGCGGGTGCCGAACGGCGCATGGCCGCCGCCAACGCGCAGATCGGCGTGGTGCAGGCGGCGTTCTTCCCGGCTCTGACGTTCAGCAGTACGGGCGGCTATCAGAGTTCCAGCCTCTCGCACCTGCTGACGCTGCCCAATCGCTTCTGGTCGATCGGCCCCGCCCTGGCGCTGACCTTGTTCGACGCGGGCGCGCGCTCGGCGCAGAAGGAATCTGCGATGGCTGCCTACGACAAGAGCGTGGCCACCTATCGCCAGACGGTGCTCGCCGCGTTCCAGGAAGTCGAGGACAATCTCGCGGCGCTGCGCCTGCTGGCGAACGAAGCCACGGTGCAGCAGGCTGCGACCCAATCCGCCGCCGAAGTCCTGGCACTGACCGAGAACCAGTACCAGGCCGGCACCGTGAGTTACCTGAACGTCGTTACCGCGCAGGCAACGGCACTCGGCGCCCAGCGCAGCAATCTGGACATCGCCGGCCGCAGGCTGTTCGCCAACGCGGTCCTGCTCAAGGCTCTGGGCGGGGATTGGCGGAAGGGCGTGCGATAGTCCAAATGCCGGTCAAGCGGCATCCCACGAGATGTCTTTAGGAAACAAGCAGGCGCTCGTCGTCACGCGGTTGCACGTCAGATTTGGATCCGCCCGTAACAGAACAGCGCGGGCGGAACTTGTCGATTGGGTCTAGTTGCGCTCGTGGGAGAGGCTGAAATTATCAACGCCCTCGAACCGGGCCAGTTCTCCGGCGAGCTCCGACAATGATGCAGCGGACTTCTTCCTAAGTGCCACGGCGACAAAGCGCCATTCCGGCTGCCCATCCTGATAGGCGATGGCGATGGTACCGCCGACGATCTCGTAGCCGCGGTCGAGCGCGACCCGGCGCAGCGCGTCCTCGCGCGGCACGAAGTCCTTGCGAAAGCGCATGAAGATGGCAATCGCCGGACGCGACGGCAACCAGTCTTCGAGGTACGAGATCCACATCATGCTTGCGGCGGAAAGCAAGGTCAGCAGAATTGCCGCGGCATAGAAGCCGATGCCGACCAGGATGCCGATGGCCGAGGAAGCCCAGATCGACGCCGCGGTGGTCAGGCCGCTGATGCTGAACCCCTCCTTCATGATCACGCCGGCGCCGAGAAAGCCTACGCCGGTGACGATTCCCTGAATGACTCGCGTCGGGTCGGCAGCGACCAGAGCGGTATGACCGCCGTACCACTGGCCGGGGAATCCGATGATGACGGTCACCGCCGCGGAGGCCATGCAGACCAGGCCATAGGTGCGCATGCCGGCGGCGCGGCCGTGGTATGAGCGTTCGTAGCCAACGATCAGCCCGAGCAGCATTGCACCCAGGAGGTTCAGGAAGACCACGATATTGGTTTCCACCTCCGGAGCTGACCAGTATGCGGCCAATGATTCGAAAGAAAGCGCGGTCACGATAGCCTCTGATCTGCGGAAGGGCACTGCTTTACCTGCGGGGCTCCAAATCATACTGCCGTCCAGAGCGGCCGATCATAAAGATTGAGTCTTGGGTGCTTGTCTCCGAAATGCCTGAACAGTGTCATCAGGCTCGTTGGGCGCAATAGAATAGGGCCTGAGCTACCTCGCCGGTCGCCAGAAGAGCCAAGCAATTCGTAGTGCGGTTGGCATAATCTTGCGTTTCGCGATGTCTACCTAAAATCCGCCTTAATTCAACGGAAGCCAGTCGATGCTGACCCTGCATCATGCACGCAAGTTTGCCGGCCGATTTGGCCCCGGACTGATTACCGGGGCGGCCGACGACGACCCCAGCGGGCTGGCCACCTATTCTCAGGCCGGTGCGCAATTCGGTGTCGGCCTGCTATGGACCCTGGCCTTCACCGCGCCGCTGATGATCAGTATCCAGATGGTCAGCGCCCGCATCGGCTGGCTGACCGGCCATGGTCTGGCCTGGAACATCCGTCGCGTGATGCCCAGGTGGATGACCGCCGGCATCGTTGCCCTGCTGGTTTTCGCCAACACTCTGAACATTGCCGCCGACATATCGGCAATGGGCGAGGCGCTCCAGTTGATCGTCGGCGGCCCCGAGCATGGTCATGCGCTCATATTCGGACTGATATGCACCGTGCTGCCGTTGTGGCTCAACTACGAGTCCATGGTCAGTGTCCTGAAGTGGCTTACGCTGGCGCTGCTGGCTTACGTTGCAGTGGTGTTCATGCTGCATGTCGATTGGGGGCGCGTGATCGCCGAGACGGCCCTCCCGTCGTTTCAATCAGGCGGCGCTTACTGGCTCATGGTCGTCGCCGTGCTCGGCACCACCATCAGTCCTTACCTGTTCTTCTGGCAGGCCTCCCAGGAAGCGGAACAGAGGCAGCGGATCGAACTCGACAGTGGCGACGGCGCCATTCTCGTTACGAGCGAGAGCTTCGCCTATGAGCATCTGGGGCGAATCAAGCTCGACACGATCATCGGTATGGTGTTCTCGAACGTGATCGCCTTTTGCGTCATGCTCGCCACCGCGATCACCCTCAATCAGCATGGCATTACCGACATTCAGACGACGAAACAGGCGGCCGAAGCGCTGCGTCCGCTGGCGGGTGAATTCACGTTCTTCCTGTTCGCTCTCGGCATCATCGGCACGGGGATGCTCGCGGTTCCGGTCCTCGCAGCGTCCGCCGGTTATGCAGTGGCCGATGCATTTGAATGGCGCTCAGGCCTTGATCACGATGTTCTCGAAGCCAGGGGCTTTTTCGGCGTGATCGCCGCTTCGACGATTATCGGCACCGCCATCGACTTCACGCCGCTCGATCCGATCAAGGCGCTGGTCTGGAGTGCCGTGGTGAACGGCATCATCGCGGTGCCGATCATGGCGGCCATGATGTGGCTGGGCAGCAATCGGGAGGTTCTCGGCAAGTTCACCCTTAGCCGGCGTCATCTGGTTCTCGGCTGGTTTGCCACCGCAGTGATGGCAGCCGCCGTTATCGCGATGATTGTTACCGGGTAGCCATCCGGCATCTGCTACAACCGGATCGCCGCCATTTCCTTGATATTTCAACAACTCCGGATTTCGGTTAGCATCGGCCAATGATTCCGAATTCGACTGTCCGCGCCGATGCCGCCGTGATTGCGCTGGTCGGCGTCGCCCACGCCACCTCGCACCTGTTCCATCTCTTGTTGCCGCCGCTGTTTCCGCTCCTGATGCCGGAGTTCGGCTTCGGCTACACCGAGGCCGGCTTCCTGATGACCGTGTTCTTCGCCATCTCCGGCACCGGGCAGGCGGTTGCCGGAATCGTGGTCGATCGCTACGGCGCACGCCGCGTGTTGATGGCCGGGATGATCCTGCTGGTGGCCTCCGGCGTGGCACTCTCGGTGGCGGTCAACTACCCCATGCTGTTGCTGGCGGTGGCGCTTGCCGGAATCGGCAATTCGGTGTTCCATCCGGCGGATTTTTCCTTGCTCAACAAAAAGGTTTCGCCCTCGCGCCTCGGGTATGCCTTTTCGATGCACGGCCTGTCGGGCAATCTCGGGTGGGCCATGGGCGCGGCCATTTCGGGCATGGCCATGGCCTGGGCCGGTTGGCGCGGCGCCGGCCTCGCCGCGGCGCTGGTGGCCTTGGGTTCGGTTGCGGCGTTGCAGCTGGCACGGCCGCTGCTCGATGATGACCTGGCAAGAGTCGGCGCTCGCGGTACGGCGGCGGCGACCTTCGGTTTCCTCGGCACGCCGGTGATCTGGCTGGCGTTCATGTTCTTTCTGCTGATTACGGCGGCCTTTGGCGGCCTGCAGAGTTTCTCGGCGCCGGTCCTCGGAGGGATCTACGGATTGTCGCCGGCGGCAGCCGTGGCGGCGCTGACCGGCTATCTGCTGGGCTCGGCAGCGGGCATGGTGGCCGGCGGCTTCGTTGCGGTCCGGGTGCATGCGCACGACCGTACGGTGGGTACCGCCCTGGTCGCGGCCGCCACCTTTGCTGCCGTGCTGGCCAGCGGCTTGCCGGCGGCCTGGAGCGTGATTCCGCTGATGGTCGGCATCGGCGTCGGCGTCGGGCTCGCCGGCCCCTCGCGCGATCTCCTGGTACGCCGCGTCGCCACCGATTCGCTGGCCGGAGGCAATGCCTCGCCGGCGTTTGGTCGGGTCTATGGCTTTGTCTACTCGGGACTGGATGTCGGCCTGGCCTTGGGCCCGTTGGCATTCGGTGCGCTGCTCGACGCCGGCGGCCGCGATGGCGTCTTGCCCGGCGTGGCGCTGCTGCAGGTGCTGGCAGTGCTGACGGTCCTGACCATGGGTCGCAAGGTCGGTGGGGTGCGGCCTAAATCTGCTTAGCGCGTCCGGCCCAATATGGATCGCGCATTTCGCGCTTTAGCGTCTTGCCGGCGGCGTTGCGCGGAAACTCCGGCTTTATGACGACAGCCTGGACGCGCTGGTAGCGCGCCGCCACCCGTTCGTTGATCCAGTCGCGCAGTTCTTCCGCCGTCACCTGCCCGCGAAGCGGATTCCCAGGTGCGCAGAGCGAGTCAGCGCCGACTCTCAATACCACCGCAGCGACCGGCGTTTCGCCCCAGGTCTGGTGCGGAATGCCGAACACCGCGACCTCCGCAATGGCCGGGTGGCGGGCGGCGACTTCTTCGATGTCGCGCGGATAGACCTTGACTCCGCCCGAGTCGATCATGTCCTTCTTGCGATCGACCAGATAAAGATAGCCTTCGTTGTCGAGATAGCCGATGTCGCCGCTGTAAATCCAGCCGTCGCGCAAGGTTTCCGCCGTGAGTTCCGGCTTGTCCCAATAGCCCTGCATGACAAATGGCCCGCGGCCGACGATTTCGCCGGGTTGTCCCGGTGGCAGATCGCGGCCGTCTTCGCCGACGATGCGCACCTCGCTGAACGGCGGCGGGCAGCCGACCGAGCCGGCCTTGCGCACCGCATCGGCCTTGTCGAGGATGGTGACGAAGCCTTCGGTCAGGCCATACAGTTCGTGGAAGCGGCCGGGCAGCAATTGGTTCAGCTGGTCCTTGCGCGGCTGCGCCAGGGGCGCCCCGAGCGAAAGTATCATTTGCAGCGAGGCAAGTTTGTTGGCGTCGAATTGCGGCGAGTCGAGCAGGGCGATGATCTGCGCCGGCACCACCATGATGTGGGTCACCTTTTGTAGGGCGATGGTCTCGATCATCGCCGCGGCGTCGAACTGGCGGTGCAGGATGTACGTGGCGCCGAGATGAAAGGCCGGCATCAGGGTGACGAAGGCGCCGTTGAAAACGATGGCGCCGGTGTGCAGCACCACCGATTCGGGCGTCATGCGCCAGGCGGCGCCGAGCAGCAGGGCGTACATGGCACGCACGCGGTGGCTGTGCATGATGCCCTTGGGCAGGCCGGTGGTGCCCGAGGTGTAAATGATGTTGAAGAGGTCGTCCTCGGTGACCGCGGCGGACAGCGGCGCGGTTTCCGGCGCGGCAGCCGCCAGGGCCGCATAGTCACCCCAAGGCGGCTGCCCGCCATCGATCACCAGTACGCGTGCCGGCGAAAGCGTGGTCAATTCCGGCAGCACGGTTTCGACTACGGGCAGCAGGCTCTGCTGGGTGACGAGACAGACGGCTCCGGCATCGTTTATCAGGCTCGACAAACCGATTCCGGTCAATAGCGGCGACAGCGGCACCACCACCGCGCCGATCCGCGCGCAGGCCCAGTAGAGTTCCAGCAGTTCCAGCGTATTGGGCAGCAGGGTGGCAACACGCGCGGCCTTCCTCACGCCCAGTTTCGTCAGCAGGTGTGCGACCCGGTTGACCCGGGCATTGAAGCCACGGTAATCCAGCCGCTGCTCGTCGAACACCACCGCCGTGGCGTGCGGGCGGTAGCGAGAGTGGTGCGCCAGCAGGGAAGAAAGCTCCATCATAGGTCTCTGCGTGTCTCCCGGTCGGTGAATGCGGAGTCTAGGAAGCGACGAATACTACTCATTCGGGATCGTCCATACGCCATCCCATTCCGTGGGAGGCGGGATGTCGCGGTAGATCGCGCAGCGATCAAGGTAGATTTTCGACGGCCCATCTTCGGAATTGGCGGCCAGCG
This sequence comes from Rhodocyclaceae bacterium, assembly GCA_025353195.1. Classification (GTDB taxonomy): domain Bacteria; phylum Pseudomonadota; class Gammaproteobacteria; order Burkholderiales; family Rhodocyclaceae; genus Sulfuritalea. Next base: position 14,943 of record JANXRC010000015.1, on the reverse strand, counting down.
CCTGACGGAAGCAACTTTCCGCGGCGGCCCATTCCCGCTTGCGGTAGTGGGCCAGCCCCTCGTTGAATGCGCCCAGCACTTCACTGCGGTGCGGAAAACTGTCTTCGGAGTGATGGCCGAGCGCTTCGTAGATTGCGACCGGCATTTCCCTGCCGCGCACTCGAATCAGGTCGATCTCACGTGCAGAAGCGTGGTCCCTGATGGCCGCGTAAGTCGCGTCGCACATCAGGATCGAGGTGCCATAGAACTTGTTGGCACCTTCCAGGCGCTCGGCAAGGTTGACCCGGTCGCCGATGACCGTGTACTCCATCCGCTTCATCGAACCGATGTTCCCCGCGACCACGTTGCCGGTGCTGATGCCCACCCCGATCTTGATCGCCTCGCCGCCGCGCAGGGCGCGCCGCCGGTTCAGCTGGTGCAGGCCGGTCAACATCTTGTTGCCGACCATGACCGCATTGCTGGCGTCGTCCTTGGTCTGCCGCACCGAGCCGAATACGGCCATGATCATGTCGCCGATATATTTGTCGAGCACCCCGTCGTGGGCGAACACGATATCCACCATGTCGGTGAAATATTCATTGAGCAATGCCACCGTTTCCTTGGCGCCGAGCCGCTCCGAGATCGAGGTGAAGCCGCGGATGTCGGAAAACAGCACGCTGACATCGCATCCGGTGCCGCCCAGCACGGCATCGCCGCTGGCCAGGAGCTGGTCCACCACCGACTTGCTCATGTAACGCGACATGGTATTGCGCAGGCGCTTCTCGCGGGTGATGTCCTCCATCATCAGCATGTAGCCGATCGACTCATCGTGGACGCTGGTCAGCGGTACCGTGGTGAGGTTGACCGAAACCACCTGGGCGCCTTCGATGAGGATGTCGGTGTCGACCGTGATGTCTGTATTGCCGGACTTGCGGACCTTGTCCAGGCTCTCGGCCACCCACTTGTTGCGGCCGACAAAGTGCTCGTCCAGCCGGTGGCCGAGTATTTGCTCATCACTGCGGCGCAGAATGCGTCGCGCCGATTCGTTGACCTTCCGCAGCACTCCGTTGGCATCCAGCGTCAGCACGGCATTGTTCATGCTGTGCAAAATTGCTTCGTTGTAGTTGCGCGCGGCGCTGACCTCCTTGAACAACTGCGCATTTTCGATCGCGACCGCGGCCTGGGCCGAGAATGCCCGCAGGCGCCTTTCGTCAGCGCTGCCAAACGCCCCGCCCTTGCGATTCAGAATCTGCATGACGCCGATATTGCGCTCGCCTCGGGCGACGATAGGCATGCACAGCAGACTGTGGGTACGGTAGCCGGTGTGCCTGTCGAACTCCGGATTGAAGCGGGAATCGTTGTAGGCGTCGGCAATGTTGATCACCCGGCCGCTGCTGAAGCATTCGCCGGCAATGCCGGAGTTTGCCGGGAAGCGAATCTCCTCGCTGCCAATGCCGCCGGCGACGCGGGAAAACAGTTCATCATGTGTGGCATCGTAGAGGAACAGCGTGCCGCGGTCGGCGTCGAGCAGTGCGGTTGCCGCCGCCATGATCTTCATCAGCAGCGGATCGAGCTGGATCTCCGAGACGATCGAGATGCTGACTTCGAGCAGCATCGCTTCCTCGCGCTGCTGGCGCTCGACCTTCTCGAACAGGCGCGCATTCTCGAGTGCCGCGGAGGCTTGCAGCGACAGCCCTTCGAGCAGCCGCTGGTCTTCGTCGTCGAAGTCGCCGACATGCTTGTTCAGCGCTTGGGTGATGCCGATCACCTCGCGCTTCTTGTTGCGGATCGGAACGCAGAGAATGTTGCGGGTGCGGTAGCCGGTGTGGCGGTCGACGTCCTGATTGAAGCGTGGGTCGGCATAGGCGTCGGCGATGATTTCCGCCTGGCCGCTGGTGAATACAGAACCGGCGACACCGAGGTGGCTGGGAAAGCGGATTTCTCCGATGGCATCGCCCTGGATGACCCGCGAGAACAATTCATTCGTTTCCGGATCGTGAAGAAACAACGAGCTGCGATCGGCGTTGAGCGCCTCGGTCACTACCTCCATCAAGCGTGGGAACAACACGTCGAGTGAAAGGCTGTCGGATACGCGATTGGCAATGTCGGCCAGCGCCGTGGTGCGGCGCAAGAGTTCGGTAATCCGGTAGAACAGTTGAGCCTTGCCCGATTCGTCAAGTCCGCTCAGCAGCCGTTCGATATCCTCCTGGTGCAGGCGGTGTTCGAGGATCTCGCGAATGGTTTCGAAGCCGATTTGCATACGCAATGTGAGCGGAACACCAAATGGCTGTAAGTGCTTCTATTGTAACCACAACCGGAATATGCCCATGCTACCGAAATAGCCTCGCCGCGCGGCGGTAGCGCAGGCCGAACCACCGGCCGTGGTGCCGGCAGAGGGTTCAGCGACCCAGGTCGGCGTGGCGCGGACAGGAAACGAGGTGATCATTGACCATACCGGTTGCCTGCATGTGGGCGTAGATGACGGTGGGGCCGATGAAGCGGAAACCGCAGCGCTTGAGTTCCCGGGACAGGGCTTCGGCCTCGCTGGTGATGGCGGGAACTTCCGCCAGTGTCCGCCAGTGGTTGATGCGCGGGCGGCCATCGACAAACTGCCACAATAATTGGTCCAGGGAAGTGCCTTTTTCGTAGAGTTCCAGCGTGGCGCGGGCGTTGCCGATGCTGGCCGCTATCTTCAGCCGATTCCTGACAATGCCCGCATCGCCCAGCAGCCGCGCCACGTCCGCGTCGCCGTAGCGGGCGATCCTGCTTACGTCGAAGTTGTCGAAGGCACGACGGTAGTTTTCGCGCTTGCGGAGGATGGTGATCCACGATAGTCCGGCCTGCGCGCCTTCAAGGACAAGAAACTCGAACAGCATCCGTTCGTCATGGCAGGGCACGCCCCACTCCTTGTCGTGGTAGGCGACATAGAGCGGGTCGTCGCCGCACCAGGAACAGCGTCCCATTCAGTTCAATACCAGCACGCCGCGCTTGAGGCCGCGGTCTTCCGGATGCGCGGCGAGGACAAAGCCGAGGCTGGCGACGAAAGCCAGCATGCGCGTATTTTCGGCGAGGAAGTCGCCATGCATGTATCTGAGGCCGCTGCTGCGCGCCGTGTCGATCAGGGTACCCATGAGACGCCGCGCCAGGCCCTTGCCTTGCCAGTCGTCGGCGACCACGATGGCGAACTCGCAGGATTCACCGTCCGGGCTGGTGGCATAGCGGACGACGCCGACTTCCTTTTCCGCACCGTCTTCTCCGATGGTGGCGACGAAGGCCATTTCGCGGTCATAGTCGATTTGCGTCAGCCTGGCCATCTGTGCCGGCGAGACTTCGCGGATGGTGTTCATGAAACGCAGATAGCGTGCTTCGGGGGACAGGGCTTTGACGAATTCCTGCTCCATGCGGACGTCTTCGGGTTTGATCGGGCGGATCGTGACCAGTGATCCATCCTTGGCCTGAAAGCTGGTCTTCAGGTGCGACGGGTAGGGATGAATCGCCATGTGGTCATAGCGACCCGCGGTGATCGGCATGTTCTCGATGGCAATGCGCGCGTCCACCGCCACCGCGCCGTTTTCGTCCACGATCAGCGGATTGATGTCCATTTCGCTGATCCACGGCAGTTCGCAGACCATGGCCGAAACGCTGAGCAGGACCGCTTCGATCGCTGCCATGTCGACCGGCGGCATGTTGCGGAATTCACCGAGTCGCGCGGTGGTCCGGGTCGAGGCCAGCATGTCGGCCACCAGGATGGCGTTCAGCGGTGGCAGGGCTACGGCGCGATCGCTGTTGTAGGCCTCGACGCCGGTCCCGCCGGGTCCGAAAACGATGGTGGGGCCGAAGATCTTGTCGCGCAACATGCCGACCATCAATTCCCGGCCATTGGGCTTCTGGATCATCGGTTCGATGGCGATGCCGTTGATCTGCGCGTCGGGGCGGTTCCTTTTGACGTCGTCCATGATTTCCAGCCAGGCATCGCGCACGGCGGCCAGGCTGTTCAGATTGAGGCGCACGCCGCCGCAATCGCTCTTGTGCGCAATCTGGGGTGAATCGATCTTCATCACTACCGGCAAGCCGAGTTCTTCGGCAAGTACCATGGCTTCAGAAGCGGAGCGCGCGACCACGGTTTGCGCGATGGGAATCCTGAAGGAAGCCAGCACTGCCTTCGATTCCATTTCACTGAGTATCTTGCGTCCTTCCATCAGCGCTGTTTCGATGACCAGGCGCGCCGACTCCAGTCGCGGTGGTGCCTGCTCGGAAATCGAGGGCGGCGTTTGCATCAGCAATTGCCTGTTTCTGTAATAGTTGGAAATGTGCGAGAACAGGTCGACCGCCGGTTCGGGGGTACGGAAGGTGGGAATTGCCGCGCCGCGGAACAGTTTGCGTGCCTCACCCACCTGTTCTTCGCCCATCCAGCAGGTCACCAGGGGCTTGTCGCTTTGCCGCGCGATCTCGATTACGGTGCGCGCTGCCTGGGTCGGGTCGGTCATCGCCTGCGGCGTGAGGATGGCCAGCACGCCGTCGACATTGTCGTCATCGATGCAGGCCTGCAGCGCTGCGCCATAGCGCGCCGGATCGGCGTCGCCCAGAATGTCAATGGGATTGGACCTCGACCAGGTGGCGGGCAGCAACTCGTTGAGGCGGGTGTGGGTGGCCGCATCGAGCTGTGCCAGGGGAATGCCGATGTCCTCAGCGTGGTCGGCCGCCATCACGCCGGGACCGCCGCCATTGGTGATGATGGCGAGTCGTTTGCCGCGCGGCCGGAAGTGCGAGAACAGGGCGGAGGCCGCGGCGTACATCTGGCCGACGTTGGCCAGGCGAACGACACCGGCGCGCCGCAGCGCGGCGTCGAATACGTCGTCGGCGCCCACCAGGGCGCCGGTGTGCGAGAGCACGGCTTTCTCGCCGGCCGCATGCTTGCCCACCTTGATCAGCAGCACCGGCTTGCAGCGTGCTGCGGCGCGCAGGGCGCTCATGAAGCGGCGGGCGTTCTTGATGCCCTCGATGTAAAGAAAAATGTTCTCGGTACGCGGGTCGGACACCATGTAGTCGAGCACTTCGCCAAAGTCGATGTCGCTTTCGGAGCCCAGCGAGACCACGTTCGAGAATCCGACCTTGTTCGGCAGCGCCCAGTCGAGAATCGCGGTACACAGGGCGCCGGATTGCGAGATGAGGCCTATGGTGCCGGCGTTGGCGCTGCCGTTGGCAAAGGTAAGGTTGAGTTGGCTGCCCGGGCGCATGATGCCGAGGCAGTTGGGACCGATCAGGCGCATGCCGTGGCGACGCGCATTCTCCAGCGCGGTGCGTTCCAGGGTCCTGCCGCGGGGGCCGGATTCGGAAAAGCCGCCGGAAATTATGATGGCGTTTCTGCAACCGGCGCGACCGCAGGCGTCGATCAGATCGGGCACGGTATCCGCCTTGGTGCAGATCACGGCAATGTCGAGGCGCTGGGGAATGGTAGCCACCGACGGATAGCTCTGCTGTCCGAACACGGTTTCGTGTTTCGGGTTGACAAAGAACAGCTTGCCTTGGTAGCCGGAGTCGAGCATGTTGCGAACCAGCGTGACGCCAATCGAGTTGGGCGTTTCCGAGGCACCGACAATGGCGATTGACTCCGGCTCGAAAAGGGTGTGCAGGTAGTGTCGTTCGTTGTTCATGGCGGCGTTCCGCGGCGTCGGTTGGACGTGTAGTCAGGAGGTTTGGTGCGGTGCAGCAAAAAGCATAGCACCTTCCGGTCGCTAGTGCCTGTCTAAGTGGCTTGCAGATGGGCCAGTTCCCGGCGCCTGGCGGCTCGATAGTGGTTGTAATGGCGATCGGCACTGAGGATGTGGTTGATCAGCCAGCCAGTCAGGAAGCGCCTGACGCGAAAGCCGAGGTAGACGCGATTCTCCTCGCCCTGTTCTATTTCATGCCGCAACTCGTTGAAGTATTCAAAAAAACGCTCGTGCTGGCGTACGTGCAGGTCGAGGAAAGGGTATTGGTCCTCCTGCATCAGCTCTTTTTCGATCATGAAGTCGCGGGTCGCCGCGAACTGGATTTGTGCCATGAGGGGTGGCGTCAGATTCAGCGCGCTGACGTTTATCGCCCGGGCCAGAACATTCATGTCGGCCAGCAGGGTCTTGTGCGCTTCATCCAGGGTGCCGTGACCAAAGCCGTATTCCTCGCGCCAAATGGAAACCAATTCGGCGCGCTGATCGCGCAGAGGTCCTGCGGGGGCTTCGCAGCGCTCCAGGTAGACGCGCGCGGCGTCGTCGTCGGGTACCAGCGCAAGGTAGGCAACGAGTCGCTCGCGGGCCGTGACGATGTCATCGACGTGATAGTAGGCCAATGCCTCCTCGAAGATCTTTCGGGTCCTTGTCTTGGCTTCCCTTACCGGGGCCGGATCGCCGTCAAAGACCTCATACACCGATTGGGTGCCCTGCTTGCCGCGGACGTGGGTCCGATCAAGAAAACGGATCGACCAGAGGCCGGGCTCGTCAAGGCAGTACAGGGTGTATTCGCTGATCAGAATCGGCACGCCGTAGTCCTTGGTGAGCCGTTCCAGTCGTGCGGCGAGGTTGACCGCGTCGCCAATCACCGTGCCATCCATGCGCGAGGCACCGCCGATGGTGCCGAGGATGACGATGCCGGTGTTGATGCCGATACCGACCCTGATCGGGCGGTAGCCGGCGCGCTCGCGGCCGGTGTTGTATTCGTCGAGCCGTTTCAGCATCGCCAGGGCGCAGCGCAATGCGGCGTCGGGCGAATCCGGAAACAGTGCCATGATGCCGTCGCCGATGTATTTGTCGATGAAGCCGCCATGGGCAGCAATCACCGGCTCCATCTGAACCAGATAGGCGTTGAGAAAGTTGAAGTTCTCCTGCGGGCTCATAGACTCCGACAGCGAGGTAAAGTTGCGGATGTCGGCGAACAGTACCGTCATCTTGCGCTCGACCTGCTGCCCGACCTCGATCTTGCGGATATCGTCGATGCCGAGCAAGCGGAGGAACTCGCGCGGCACGAAGCGGCTATAGGCGGCTGTCGTCGTTTTCAGCCGTTCGCGCAGGGCATGGGTGTCGTCCTGTGCGCTGCCAACAAGCGTCTGCGGTGGTACCGGCATGAGGTTAAAGGCAGAGAAGTGGCTTGCGCGTTGATTGGGAGTCAAAATGATACTCGACATGGCACTGGATATGAGCGAAAAGACATCACTTTGGGTTCGACGCTTCCTGCCTTTGATCACGGCGGGCGGCTCCGTGCTGGACCTTGCCTGTGGTCAGGGCCGGCATTCGCTGCTGCTGGCGGAACTCGGCTACAAGGTGGCAGCGGTTGATCGCGATGCCCAGGCCCTGGCCGGGATTACAGCCAAAGCGCCAGGCATCGTGACGCGGGTCGCCGACCTCGAAGGCGGGTCCTGGCCCTATCCGGGCCGCGCGTTCGATGGCATCGTGGTCACCAATTACCTCTTTCGACCGCTGTTGCCGCTGCTGCTCGATGCGCTGGACGCAAATGGCGTGTTGATCTACGAAACCTTCATGATCGGCAACGAGCGCTTTGGCAAGCCGTCCAATCCGGCTTTCCTGTTGCGCCCGGACGAATTGCTGGACGTGGTGCGGTCGCGGTTGACGATCGTGGCGTTCGAGCAAGGGGAAGTGACGGCCCCGCGACCGGCCGTGGTGCAGCGTGTCTGCGCCACAAGACGCGTCGAGCCTCTGCTGCCGGCGTAACAATCGGGTGCCGATGGCCCGCATTTCATTCCCCGCAGGCGCAGTTCAGGCCTTGAATAATGCCGGCTGTCGGATTGGACTGGCGGTCCAAACCGGGTTCTCCAAGACTGCGGCCATCCCGTTCCAACGGGCAACCTGCCAAGGAGAAAAACATGGTCTGCCGTTCCCGTCTTGTCGATGATCCGAACCTTTCCGTTGCCGAGCGCGATGCCCGCCGTCAGGTGCGCGGGCTGCGCGGTTTCTATTCACATCTGCTGGTGTTTGCCATGGTAAACACGGGCCTGGCCGCGATCAACTTGATCGCCTCGCCTGGTCGCCTGTGGTTCTATTGGCCCCTTCTCGGCTGGGGGGTATGGCTGGTGCTGCACGCCTTCGCTACCTTTGCACGGGGCCGCTGGTTGGGCGCCGAGTGGGAGGAACAGAAAGTCAGGCAGTTGATGGCCGGCAAGACCGTGAAATAATCCAGGGATGTCATTCCTGCTCGCCACTCTGGTCTTCAATACCCTGATTGCGGGGTTCCTCACCGCGCTCGAGTTCGGCGGCGGCTTCGTTGTCAACCTGGTGTTTTCGCAATGTGCCGGCCTGAGCATCATGGTTCTGATCCGTTTGGCGCTGCGCCTGCCGCTGCGCGGAGCGGCGCGCAGCGCAGCGGTGGCGGTGGCGATTGTCGCGGGCGCGACGGCAGGCGGCATGCTGGGCCGGCTGCTGACGGGGATCGACGTTTCGCCGCCTGGCTCGCATGAAACGCAGTCGCTGCTGATCGGGCTGGTGTTCGGCAGCATTGCCGCCGGGTTCTTCTGGCTGCGTGAGCGCAATGTTCTGCTTGAAAGCGATTTGCAGGCACGCGAGTTGGCCCGTCTCCAGGCCGAGAAGCAGAGCCTCGCAGCACAGTTGCGCATGCTCCAGGCGCAGATCGAGCCGCACTTCCTGTTCAATTCACTGGCCAATGTGGCGGCGCTGATCGAGACCGACCCGAAGCTGGCCGGCCAGCTGCTCGACGCCCTGATTCGCTATCTGCGTTTCAGTCTGACCCGCACGCGTGCCGAAGGCGGCACGCTGGGCGACGAGGTGGCGTTGCTGACGGCTTATCTTGACGTGCTGAAGATTCGCATGGGGCAGCGCCTGGCCTACGCCTTCGAAATTGCTCCGGAACTCATGAGTACTGCTTTTCCGCCCATGCTGCTGCAACCGCTGGTGGAAAACGCCATCAGGCACGGACTGGAGCCCAAGGTCGCCGGGGGGCACATCACGGTGTCCGCCGAGAGGCGGGCCGATCGGCTGCAGATAGCCGTCACCGACGATGGCCTCGGCTTTGCCGAAACACCCGGTGAGGGCGTTGGCCTGGCCAATATCAGGGCTCGTATTGCGGCAATCTACGGCTCGACGGCGCGCCTCGATCTGCGTTCAGGAGTCGGCGCTGGCGTTACGGCGACGATGAGCCTGCCTGCCGAGGTCGCGCCATGAAGGCGGTCATCGCGGACGATGAACCGCTGCTGGCAAAACATCTCAAGGCGCGGCTCGGAGCCTTGTGGCCGCAACTCGAGATTGCGGGCATTGCGGCCAACGGCATCGAAGCGCGGGACATGATCGAGGACCTGCGGCCGGACATTGCCTTTCTCGACATCCGCATGCCCGGGCTATCGGGCCTGGAAGTCGTGCAGGCGTTGTCAGCGGAAGCGCGCAGCGCCTGTCGCGTGGTGTTCGTCACCGCCTACGACGAGTTTGCGGTGCAGGCCTTCGAGCGTGAAGCCGTTGACTACCTGCTCAAGCCGGTCAGCGACGACCGCCTGGTAGCGGCCATCGAACGCCTGCAACGTTTGGCGTCGGCACCCGCCAGCCGGCAGTCCGGCGACCTTCTGCAACGCTTGCAGGCGCTGCTGCCGCAGGCTGCGGAGCACCTGCACTGGGTGCGCGCCTCGGTTGGCCACGATGTGCGGTTGGTCCCGGTCGATGAGGTCTGCTACTTCCAGGCGGCCGACAAATACACGGCGGTGTTCACGGCGGACGCCGAACTGCTGATCCGCACCTCGATCAAGGAACTGGTCGAACAACTCGATCCGGCGCGGTTCTGGCAGGTACATCGCGGCACGCTGGTGAATGTGCGGCAGATCGTCTCGGCACGCCACGATGCACTCGGCCGCGTCAGCCTCAAACTCCGGGACCGCAAGGAAACCGTGGTCGTCAGCCGCGGCCACGCGCATCTGTTCAGGCAGATGTAGCGAGGATCTCCGCGGCCAGTTGGTCGAGCGCCGCGGAATCAAGCCGGTCCGTGCTGTAGCGGGTCGCGGCTTCGAACGAGTTGTAGTTGGAAGCTTGCGAACGCTGGTAAAGCGGGTCGTAGTGACGTGTCAGCAGTTGCTCCACCAGCGCCGGGAAATCCCGCTCGGCGATCAGTTCCCGCCAGCGCTCCAGCGTCTCGTTGCTTTGCAGGCCCTTGAGATGGCTGAGTCGTTCGATCAGCCAGGCCGGGTCGGCAATGGCATAGTCATAGTCATGCAGGAGAAATTCAACACGGGCCTGCAGCGAAGCGTCGATGCGCAGCCCGGAAGCGCGGCGGATGGCCTCCAGCAATGCATCGGGCAGCTGCAGACGGCCGATCTTGCGGCTCTCGGCTTCGACAAACACCGGTTGGTTCAGGTCGAGCGCGGACAGCGCGGCGAACAGTTGTGACTCGAAACCCTTCTGCACAGGCTGCGGCTGACCGGGCAGATTGCCCAGCACCGATCCCTTGTGGGCCGCCAGTTCTTCCAGATGCAAAACCTGCGCGCCGCGTGCGGCCAGGGCTTCGAGCAGACGGCTTTTGCCGCTGCCGGTGGCGCCGGTCACGACGCGAAACTTCACTTGCGGCGGAAGTACTTCGAGTTGCTCGATGACATGGTGGCGCCAGCTCTTGTAGCCGCCCTGAATGCGATGGGCGTCCCAGCCGATTTCGCGCAGGATATGGGTGAAGGCGCCGCTGCGCTGGCCGCCGCGCCAGCAATACACCAGTGGACGCCAGCTCTTCGGTTTGTCGAGCATGTGCTCTTCGATGTGGCGCGCGACATTCTTCGCTACCAGCGCCGCGCCGAGCTTCTTGGCTTCGAACACGGACACCTGCTTGTAGAGCGTACCGACGCGGGCGCGCTGCTCGTCATCCAGCACCGGCAGGCTGATCGCGCCGGGCAGATGATCCTCGGCAAACTCGCCCGGAGCGCGGGCGTCGATGACGGTGTCGAACTCGGCGAGCTGTGCTACCGTCGCCACTCCCTTGGGCAGTTTTTCGGACATTGGGTATCTACGGAAGCAGTGGTTTGAGTGCGCGCCAGACGTGGTCGAGAATTTTCGGTTGCGCGGCGGCGGTTGGATGCAGGCCATCTGCCTGGTAGGCGTCTTGATCGAGGGCGATCGGCTCGAGCAGAAAGGGTAGCAATGCAACTTTCTCGCGTTTGGCGAGATTACGGAAGGCGGCATCGAATTCCTCGGTGTACTTCGGCCCGTAGTTGGGTGGCAGATGCATGCCGACCAGCAGTACGCGGGCCCCGCTTTTCCTGGCCAGTTTCACCATGAAGGCGAGATTGTCCTGCATTGCGTCCACCGGCAGGCCGCGCAAGCCATCGTTGGCGCCTAGTGCGAGAATGACGACCGTGGGCTTGAATTGGGTCAGTGCCGCAGCGAAACGGGCGCGCCCGCCGGCGGTGGTTTCGCCGCTGATGCTGGCGTTGGTTACCGTAAGCCGGGAACCGTTGGCCTTCAGGCGCTGTCCGAGCAGGGCCGGCCAGCTCTGGCTGACGGCGATGCCGAAACCGGCGGAGAGGCTGTCGCCATAGACCAGAATGCGCTGTTCTGCCGCGCTGGCGGCCAGGCTGCAGGAAAACAGGACAAGGAAGCAACAGCGGGAGACAAGTGTTTTGAACATGGTTCAGGAAAGTGTGATGACAGACGTGGTGATCGACGTGGTCGCCTTGGGCAAGATCGTGCCCAGCGGCGATGGCACGCTGACGATTCTGCACGAGATTTCGTTCGCCGTGACTTCCGGCGAGGCAGTGGCCATTGTCGGCGCCTCGGGTTCGGGCAAGTCGACCTTGCTGGGGCTGATGGCGGGGCTCGATCTGCCTTCGGCGGGCAGCGTGCATCTCGGCGGACAGGATCTGGCTCACCTCGACGAGGATGGCCGTGCCCAACTGCGCGGCCGGTTGCTCGGCTTCGTCTTCCAGTCCTTTCAATTGCTGCCGGCCCTGACGGCGCTGGAAAACACCATGCTGCCGCTGGAACTGGCCGGCCGGGCGGATGCCCGCGCCACGGCGCAGGGAATGCTGGCCCGCGTCGGACTCGGCGAGCGACTGGCGCACTACCCGAAACATCTTTCGGGCGGCGAGCAGCAGCGCGTGGCGCTGGCGCGCGCCTTCGCCATGCGGCCGCAACTCCTGCTGGCCGACGAGCCGACCGGCAATCTCGATGCCGCCACCGGCTCGCAGATCATCGACCTGATGTTCGCGATGAATGCCGAAGCCGGCACCACGCTGATCCTGGTGACCCACGACGAGGCGCTGGCGCACCGCTGCGGGCGCACGCTGCGTTTGTCCGGCGGGCGGTTGGAAGGATAAGCGTGGGGCTGAGCCGGGGTTGCCTGACTCAGGCGGCAAGTATCTGGCGGGCCGCCGCGACACCGCTTCTGACGGCGCCTTCAAGGGTCGCCGGGTAGTCTCCGGCGACATAGTCGCCCGCCAGCCACAGGCCGGGCAGCCCGGTTCGCGCCACCGGTCGTTGCAGGTTCGGCACGCAGGCAAAAGTGGCGCGCTTTTCGGTGATGGTCTGCACGGTCAGCGGCGCCGGCAGATCGGGCACGAGGCGGGCAATTTCCTGATGGATGCCGCGTTCCAGCTCTGCCGTCGGCAGGTCCAGATGGCGGCCGCGCGCGCTGATGACGGCGGCGATCAGTCCGTATTGTCCGCACAGTCGGCCGCGATCGAACAGCCATTGCGCGAGCCCGGCATCCACGCCAAGCATGGGCTGTGTCAGGCGCACCCAATCCGGGTAGCTGAAGTAGCTGGTGACGATGGGTTCCCATTCGAAGTGCGCCACCTGCGGTGCCATTTCCGGCATGAGATTGCCAAGGTGATAGGGCGCCACGGCGAGCACGACCTGTGCGAACGGACCGGCGTCATCGATCCACCATGCGCCCCCTTCACGCCTGATGGAACTGACACGATGGCCCAGATGCACGGCGCCGCCATGCCGGGCGATGAATTGGGCTGCAGGTTCGGGAAACAGCGCCGAAAGATCCACCTGCGGCAGCAGCATGTCGCTGGCGGCGCGCGAGCCGCCGAGGCTGTCGCGCAAGACATTGGCCAGCACCTGGGCCGAGGCGCGGTCGGCCGGCGTGTTCAGCGCGGCGATGCACAGCGGCTCCCACAAGAGTCGGCGCTGACGGGACGGCGTTTTGTTGTGGTCCAGCCACCTGGTCACCGTGGTATCCGGTTCGACACGGAACCGGCTGGCTTGCAGGCTCTGCATGAGGCGGATCGCCGCCCACTTTTCGCGCCAGCCGAGTCCCCGGGCGAGAAGCAGGGCAAAAGCGGTGTGCAGCGGCGCCGGCAGGCGCGGCGCGGACATGACGAACTCGCCGGGAAACTCGAAACGTAGCGGCGTGCGCTTGAGCAACTGGTCGGTATCGGATCCCACGGTGCGCATCAGGCGCAAGGTTTCGGCATACGCGCCGATCAGGATGTGCTGCCCGTTATCGACCATGAAGCCTTCGATCTGGGTCGCACGGGCCCGCCCGCCGGGTACGCGCGAGGCTTCGAACACGTCGACCCGGCGTCCGGCGGCGCTCAGCTCGACGGCTGCGGAGAGCCCGGCATAGCCGGCGCCGATGATCGCAATCTTCAAGCCGTGATCCAGGTCTTCGCCGCCAGCCACAGCTTGCGCAAGGGAGGCAGGGAGATTCGTTGATCCAGTACGCGATAGCCATCGCGAACGATCTCGTCGAGCGTCGCCTGATAAATGGCGGCCATGATCAGTCCGGCGCGTTGTGCCTTCCGATCAGTCGCGGGGAGTTGGGCAAACGCCTGCCGATACATGGTCCGGGCACGCTCGACCTGGAACGCCATGAGCCGTTCGAAGTTGTCGCCATAGCGGGCCTGCAGCAGGTCGCTGTCGGTGATGCCGAAGCGCGACAGTTCGTCCTGCGGCAGGTAGATGCGGCCGCGCCGCGCATCCTCGCCGACATCGCGGATGATGTTGGTGAGCTGGAAGGCCAGGCCCAGGTCGTGGGCGTACTTGAGCGTCAGGCGGTCGCGGTAGCCGAAGATTTCCGCGGCAAGCAGGCCGACCACGCTGGCGACGCGGTAGCAATACAGGTGCAGTGCCTTGAAGTCGGCGTAGCGGAGCTGGTCGAGGTCCATTTCCATGCCGTCGATGATTTCCAGCAATTGCTCCTGCGGCAGCGAAAAGTTCTTCAGCGATACAGCCAGCGCCTGCGTTACCGGGTGGCTGGGGTGGCCTGCAAACAGTGCCGCGACCTCGGTCCGCCACCACGCCAGCTTGGTGCGCGCCAGAAGGACGTCAGGGCACTCGTCGACCACGTCATCGACTTCGCGGCAGAAGGCGTAAAGCGCCGTAATGGCCTGGCGCCGGAGCGGTTCGAGAAAGAGGAAGCTGTAGTAGAAGCTGGAGCCGCTTTGCGCAGCGCGGTCCTGGCAGTATTGATCGGGAGTCACGGCGAATTTACCGGTGAGTGTCCAGGGGGCGGACCAGCGAGCGCCACAGGATAAGCGGCCAGTCGACGGACTGGAGCGTCGGGCGTTGGTTGAAGACATCGTAATCGACGGCTTCGATTTTATCCAGCACGCGCAGGCCGCCAGCCACGATGGCGCGGATTTCGAGGCCGATGCGTCCCGGCAGGTCCCACCCCAGCGGTGTCCCCGAGAGCATCAGTGCGCGCGCCCGTCCGACCTGAAACTGCAGCAGTTTGTGCAAGGCGGGGCTGACCGGGCCACCTGCCGCGCAGCGAAAAACGTCGCAGTCGCTGACGCCAAAGTTCGCCATGTCGTCCTGCGGCAAATAGATTCTGCCGTTCGCGCCCTTGGTGGCATCGATGCCGACATCCTGCCAGTGGTTGATCAACTGCAACGCCGAGCAGATGGCGTCCGAACGGGCGAGGTTGTCCGCGGTGGCCTGGCCGAAAAGATGCAGCAGCAGGCGTCCGACCGGATCGGCGGAGCGGCGGCAGTAATCCATCAATTCCGCGAAATCGCGGTAACGGTCCTTGCTTACGTCCTGCAGG
>JANXRC010000252.1 GCA_025353195.1 Rhodocyclaceae bacterium | reverse complement strand
ATTGAGATGCTGGCTGAAAACCATCTGATAGCTACCGGGCAGGATGGCAAAGGCGCCTAGATCAAAAACCTTGTGGTGCAGTGAGCACAAGGCGATGCCGTTGGGCACAACGTCCGGACCACGCGCCTGAAACCATTTGATATGCGCGGCCTCCAGGCCTATGGTCTGCCGGCCGAGACGCAGGTCGTGGCCGCAGACACCGCAGCGGTATTGGTAGGCGAGTAGCACCTTTTCGCGGAATGCGGGGTCACGGCGGCGGGCCGATTCTGCGACTGACGTCAGACTGGACAGATCATCCGGTAGGCCAACGGCCGCCAAAACCTCGGCGCGGATGGATTCGGGGAAATGCGCTTCAACGATGCGCTGGGCGATCGTCGCGACAAGTTGCGGGTCGCGATGCAAGGCCTCGCGCAGCGAAGGCGGGAAGCCCCCGCGGACATGGTTCTCGCGCAGTTCGGTCAGGGTCGGCGTAGCCCCAGGAGGCCGCGCAAGGATGCCTTCCGGACCTTCCAACTGCCACAGTCCGTCGGTCTTTAGATGCCAAAACGGGTAATGACGTGAGTTGGCCGAACCGTCCGGTCCAAATTCATCAAGGAGTTCCTTGAGGCGAGGCTCGGCCTCGTTCCAGTCGATCATCGCCGTACCGCCAGCGCCGACTCTTGCGAGCGCGAGCAAGACCAGCAATGGCTTATGCACTGCACGCTGGTCGCCGCGCTGCCAGACGCGCATCCGGTCGAATGCCTGGAGAATCTCTTCGCGGTTCATGGCCAGTATTCTGCCCGTTCCGGCAACACCCAACGGACACCACCGCGCGGATCGATACTGTCGCCCGTGTAGCGGGGGATCAGATGGATGTGCAAATGCGGAACCGTCTGCCCAGCGGCTGCCCCATCATTCATTCCGATGTTGTAGCCGTTTGGCTTGAATTCGGCATCGACGCCTCCCTTGGCCGCATCGAGAAGGGCCATGATTGCCTCACGTTCTTCCGAGCGTAGATCAAAGAATGACTCAACATGTCTTCGGGGAATGACGAGTGTGTGCCCCGGGGATACTGGAAAGCCATCTCTGAAGGCAACGCCAAGATCGTTGGCGACAAGAATGCGCTCGGGTGCAAGGGTGCAGAAAGGGCAGGTAGGTTGGTTCATCGCGAGTAACCACAAGTCTAGGCGGATATCCTCACGGACTTCCTGCCTTACGTCTGCGCACCTGTGACAATCAATTGCGATGTGGCCCGCGTCATCGCAACGTAGAGCAGGCGCGCGTCTTCTTCAGTAGCCTCGCTGGGAGTGGGCAGCAGACCCGCGCCGGGAATCACAATAATTGGGTACTCGAGGCCTTTGCTGCTGTGGAAGGGCAACAGCTTGACGGTGTCCTGGTTTTCCCCAAACGTGACATCGTCTTTCCATGTGTTTGGAATGCCAGCCTTGCGCAATTCTGTACGGACTGTCTTGCATACCGGGTCGTAGTGCCGATAGAGGATCGCCATATCGCGCCAGGGTGTGCCCTTGGCGTGCTCTTCCTTCAATCGCTCGGCGATCCAAATCCCTTCCGACCGCAAGGTCGGCAGCTTCACGACGACGGGCTTCTTGCCGTGGCGTCCGGCGGAAATCGGCACAAGGCGCGGGACGCCGTCCTCTTCAGCGTCTGCGGGCTTCAGCAGTTCTGTGGCGAACTGCGCGGCGAACTCAAATATTTCCTGGGTATTGCGGTAATTCACCTTCAGAATCGTCGTGCGACCCTGCGCCTGGATGCCGACGCTCTTGAAGCTGAAGTTCTTTTGCCGGCCACCTTCGTAGATCGACTGCGCATCGTCGTACAGAACCAACAGCGAGTTTGTGTGCGGATCGACCATCTGGACCACGAGCTTCAGCCACTCAGGTTTGAAGTCGTGGCCCTCGTCAATCATCACGGCGTCGTATTGGGCGGCCGGTATTTGGCCGCGCTCGACACCGCGGATCACGGCCTGGACCATCTCCGCCATGATCGCATCGGTATC
>JANXRC010000234.1 GCA_025353195.1 Rhodocyclaceae bacterium | reverse complement strand
CGGTGGCCATCATCCGGGGCGGAGAGTGTCAGGAGGCCACCTTTGCCGACACGCCGCCCGATCACATGATTTCGCAATTGAACGAACTCGTCGCGCTGATCGCCGGAAGCACCCAGGCGAGCTATGAAACCGGCAGCGTTTCGAGCAACCACGCCTGAGGGCCTAGATTGACCGCGGCATGGACATTCGACGAAGGAAGCCGTAATGCGCATCGAAGAAGAACTCAAGCTGGATTTTCAGGACGTCCTCATCCGACCCAAGCGCTCGACGCTGACATCGCGTTCCGACGTCGATATTTCGCGCCAGTTTGTTTTCCGTCATTCCGGGCACCGTTATCACGGAGTGCCGATCATCGCCGCCAACATGGATACCGTCGGCACCTTCGAAATGGCCCGCGCACTGAGCAAACAGCAAATCTCGACGGCGCTGCACAAGCATTACGAAGAGCGCGAACTGATGGATTTCTTCCAGACTTTGCCGGAAGCGGCGACGGTGTTCTATTCGATGGGAATCACGCGGGAAGATTATGAAAAGTTCTGCCGGGTCAAACAGGGGGTCGGCGACGCCATTGCCTATGTCTGTGTCGATGTGGCCAACGGCTACACCAAATCCTTCGTCGATTTTCTCCACCGGCTGCGTGACGCCTGGCCGCAGATCACCATAATGGCCGGTAACGTCGTGACCGGCGAAATGGCTGAAGAGCTGATTCTCGACGGCGCCGACATCGTCAAGGTCGGTATCGGCCCCGGTTCGGTGTGCACCACGCGAAAGATGACCGGCATCGGCTACCCCCAGCTCTCGGCCATCATCGAATGTGCCGACGCCGCCCATGGTCTGGGCGGCCTGATCTGCGCCGACGGCGGCTGCACCTCGCCGGGAGACCTGGCCAAGGCCTTCGGTGGCGGCGCCGACTTCATCATGCTGGGCGGCATGCTGGCCGGCCACGACGAGTGCATGGGCGAGGTCGCCGAGGTCGAAGGCGTGCGTAAGGTGCGCTTCTACGGCATGAGCTCGCGCACGGCGATGGACAAGCATGCGGGAGGTGTCGCCAACTACCGCGCATCGGAAGGCAAGGAGGTGCTGCTTGACTACCGCGGACCGGTCGCGGATACGGTCCTGGAGATTCTGGGCGGGGTGCGTTCCGCCTGCACCTATGTCGGCGCGCACAAGCTCAGGGAACTTTCGAAGCGCACCACCTTCATTCGCGTGGCACGGCAGTTGAATGAAGTATTCGGCCAGTCCTGACGCCGCGCGCAGACGGTTCATGAACCAGTCCATCGCACTTGCCCGCAGCTTCCTGGTTCTGCTCGTCCTGCTGCTTGCCGTCGCCTGCGGCGGCACCAAGAAGGAAGCCGCCCTGCCGGCAGGAGCCCGGGTGCTGGCGTTGGGCGACAGCCTGACCGCGCCGCATGGTGTCCAACCCGGTGAAGATTGGCCCACCCTGCTGGGGCAGAAGACCGGGTGGGTCGTCGTCAATGCCGGCGTCAGCGGCGACACCAGCGCCGGGGCGCTGGAACGCCTGCCCGCGCTGCTCGACGAACATCATCCGCAACTGGTGCTGGTGACCCTTGGCGGCAACGATATGCTGCGCAAGCTGCCGCAGGCGCAGACCGCCGCCAACCTGGGCCGCATGCTGGACCTGGTCAAGGCGAGCGGGGCCAAGGCCGTATTGCTGGCGACGCCGAAACCCAGCATCGCCGGCGCCGTGTTCAACAATCTGTCAGCCGCCGACTTCTACGCCGAGGTGGCCAAGGACAAGAAGGTGCCGCTGATCGAGGACGCGCTACCCGAGGTGCTCTCGGACACCGCGCTCAAGAGCGACCAGCTGCACCCGAATGCCGCCGGCCACGCCCTGCTCGGCGAGAAGATCAACCAGGCGCTGAAGAAGATCGGGTTCGCAGGGTGAGTCCTTGCGACGAGCCGGCTTTGGACGCCTACTTGCCATTGGCGTATGCTGAATATGCGAGCCAAGTCAAGAATAAAGCGATGCCGACAGTAGAGAACAGGCTTTCGCCTGCCCTCCCTCATCAAACCGTGCATGCGGTTCTCCCGCACACGGCTTTCCGATGTTCTTCATGCCACGGCATGCGCCGAGCGCCAGCCCGCTACCACAGGAACTTTGTAAAGCCCGTATCGCCCCTGCAGATCGGCACTCGGGAAGCGGCGCAGACCGCTCCCTCTGTCCTTTGAATCAAACGGGTCAAAGTGAATTGCGATTGCTGACGCCAACACGTACCAAATCCCGCCGAATCCTTTGCGCCAAGGAGGTTGATGGCGTATCATCACCGCATCAACACATCAACCTGATACCAATGCGCACAACCCTCGACATTGAAGACGACGTACTGTCCGCAGCGAAGGAATTGGCTCGCCGCAGCGGCAGCAGTGCGGGGCAGGTAATTTCGCGCCTGGCAAGGCAAGCACTAACGCAGGTGCCGGCAAGCAAATCGCCCGGAGTCAAGGAACCGAAAGCCACCTACGGCTTTCGCCCCTTTCCCTCCCGCAGCGTGGTCGCGAACGAACTGGTCGACCAGCTGCGCGACGACGAAGGCATTTGATGCGAGCGCTGCTCGACGTCAATGTACTGATTGCACTGCTGGACAGCGGCCATCTGCACCACGTCCGCGCGACGGGTTGGCTGGGCGAGCATATCCGTGGCGGATGGGCCTCCTGCCCGCTCACACAGAACGGCTGCATCCGCATCATGTCATTGCCCGGATACACCAACCCGGCGCCGGCGGCTGCAGTGGCGGAACGCCTTGCCGCAGCGACCGCGACCCGTCACCACGAATTCTGGCCGGATGCGGTCAGCCTCCTTGAAAACGGGCGCATCGCCTGGGAATCGGTACTTGGCAGCAGGCAAGTTACCGATGTGTATCTGCTTGCGCTTGCGGTCGAAAGGAACGGCTGTCTGGTTACCCTGGATCGTGCCGTTCCTCTGCAGGCGGTGCACGGGGCCAAGCCCAGGAATCTCGTCGTGATCTGAGTCCAGCCGGCACCAACCCTGCCGCCCACCGGGTTGCATTTGCGCCCCCTTTCCAGTAGTTTCACCGTTTCACCCGGCCCCTCCGGAACAGAGACAGCCCCATGAACGCCAACGAAAAATTCATCGCCGCCGACGCTCACGTAGACGCCGCCGCCATCGCCCCCCTGCCCAACTCGCGCAAGGTCTATATCGCCGGCAGCCGTCCGGACATTCGCGTGCCGATGCGCGAAATCGCCCAGAGCCCGACCGGGGATATTCCCAACCCGCCGGTCACCGTGTATGACTGCTCCGGCCCCTATACCGACCCGGCCGCCACGATCGATATCCGCAAGGGCCTGCCCGGCCTGCGCGCGCAATGGATTGCCGAGCGCAACGATACCGAAGAGCTGCCCGGGTTGTCCTCAAACTACGGCCAGCAGCGCTCGGCCGATGCCGAACTGGCGGAACTGCGCTTCGACCTCGCGCGGCGGCCGCGCCGGGCCAAGGCGGGTGCCAACGTGACGCAGATGCACTACGCCAGACAGGGCATCATCACGCCCGAGATGGAGTTCGTCGCCATCCGCGAGAACCAGCGCCTCGAGACGCTTCCGGATGAGCTGCGCCGCCAGCATCCCGGCGAGAACTTTGGCGCTGCCACGCCGAAGGCCATCACGGCCGAATTCGTCCGCGACGAGATCGCCCGCGGCCGCGCCATCATCCCCAACAACATCAACCACCCCGAGTCCGAGCCGATGATCATCGGCCGCAACTTCCTCACCAAGATCAACTGCAACATCGGCAATTCGCCACTGGCCTCGACCATCCAGGACGAGGTCGACAAGATGACCTGGGCCATTCGCTGGGGCGGCGACACGGTGATGGACCTGTCCACCGGCAAGAACATCCACGAAACCCGCGAATGGATCGTGCGCAAGTCGCCGGTCGCGATCGGCACCGTGCCGATCTATCAGGCGCTGGAAAAGGTCGACGGCAAGGCTGAAGACCTGACCTGGGAAATTTTCCGCGATACCCTGATCGAGCAAGCCGAGCAAGGCGTGGATTACTTCACCATCCATGCCGGCGTGCGTCTACCCTACATCCCGATGACCGCCAAGTGCATGACCGGCATCGTGTCACGCGGCGGTTCCATCATGGCCAAGTGGTGCCTGGCGCATCACAAGGAAAGTTTCCTCTACGAGCACTTCGAAGACATCTGCCAGATCATGAAAGCCTATGACGTGAGCTTCAGCCTGGGTGACGGTCTGCGTCCCGGATCCATCTATGACGCCAATGATGAAGCGCAGTTTGCCGAGCTACGCACTCT
>JANXRC010000232.1 GCA_025353195.1 Rhodocyclaceae bacterium | reverse complement strand
CCAGGAGGAACAGACGTGACCCAACCCATTGCTACTGCCATCGCGGGAAGCCTGCCCAAGCCGGCCTGGCTGGCCCAGCCTGAAAAGTTGTGGGCACCCTGGCAGCTTTCGGGTGAGGCGCTAAGCCAGGCCAAAGCGGATGCCATGCGGCTAGCCGTGGACGACCAGCTGCGTGCCGGCATTACCATCATCGGCGACGGCGAGCAGACCCGGCAGCATTTCGTGACGACATTCATCGAACATCTCGACGGTGTCGATTTCGTCAATCGCAAGACAGTGCGCATTCGCGACCGCTACGACGCCGAGGTACCGATGGTGGTTGGTGCGGTGGAGCGCAAGCGCTCGGTCTTCGTCGACGACGCTCGGCGCTTGCGCCTGCTGACTACGGGCCCGATCAAGTTCACGCTGCCCGGTCCGATGACCATGATCGACACTCTTTACGACGACCATTTCAGGAGCCGGGAAAAGCTGGCGTGGGCCTTCGCCGAGATACTCAACCGGGAGGCGCTGGAACTTGCCGAAGCCGGCGTGGACATCGTTCAGTTCGACGAGCCGGCTTTCAACGTATTTTTCGACGAAGTCCGCGATTGGGGCGTGAAGACGCTTGAGCGTGCCGCTGCGAACCTGCCTTGCAAGACTGCGGTGCATATCTGCTACGGGTACGGCATCGAGGCCAACATCAAGTGGAAGGAGGGACTCGGCGCCGAATGGCGGCAGTACGAGCAGACCTTTCCGCTGCTTGCCGCCAGCCGCATCCACCAGGTCAGCCTCGAATGTCAGAACTCGCACGTGCCGATGGAACTGATCGGCCTGCTCGACGGCAAGGAGGTCATGGTCGGCGCGATCGACGTCGCCACCAACCGGATCGAAACACCCGAGGAAGTCGCGGCCACTTTGCGCCGCGCCTTGCAGTGGGTGAAACCGCACCGGCTGATTGGTTGTACCAACTGCGGCATGGTGCCGCTACCGCGCGCCGTCGCCCGTGGCAAGCTGCATGCGCTCGCAGCGGGCGCGGCCATCGTGCGCGCCGAACTGGGCTGGGCCTGAGCAGCCGGCAAGGGCCTCCTGAAACTGGCGACCGGTCCGCCCGGCCGCTATGGCGGGTCGGACGCCGCCATCAGTTCTCTTCCGCGACGATGCGTATCGCGCCGCAGGGGCACTCGGTGGCGCAGATGCCGCAGCCCTTGCAGTAGTCGTAGTTGAACTGGAAGCGCTTGCCGGGGCCGAGTTTTATGACGGCGTTGTCGGGGCAGACGCCGTAGCAGTTGTCGCATTCGAAGCAGTTGCCGCAGGACATGCAACGGCGCGCCTCGAACAGCGCATTGGTTTCGTCGAGCCCGCCCAGCACTTCCTCGAAGGTGGACTGGCGGCGGATGATGTCGAGCACCGGGCGCATGGTCTTCGGCGCATCGGAGTAGTACCAGGCGTTCATCCGGTCGAAGGTGGCGAGTTCGGGCTTCGGCGGCGCTGCGTACTGCTCGCCGCGCAGCCAGGCGTCGATGGCGCGCGCGGCCTTCTTGCCGTGGCCGACGGCGACGGTGACGGTACGCTCGTTGCCGGCCATGTCGCCGCCGGCGAAGACGCCCGGGTGGCCGGTCATCATGCCGGCGTCGACCTGGATCATGCCCTTGTCAACCACCAGGCCCGGCACGTTTTCGAGCAGCGAGAGGTCGGCATCCTGCCCCAGCGCGAGCACCACGGAGTCGGCCTCCATGCGCTCGAACTCGCCGGTCGGCTGCGGGAAGCCGTTTTCGTCCAGCGCCATCTTCTCGACCATGATGTCGTCACCGCGTTCACCCATGCCGGCTTCGGTGATGGTCGACAGCCACTTGATCGAGATGCCTTCCTGCAGCGCCTCCTCGACCTCGAAATCGTGGGCCGGCATCTTGTCGCGGGTACGCCGGTAGACGATGATCGACTCCTCGGCGCCGAGCCGCTTGGCGGTGCGCGCGACGTCGATGGCGGTGTTGCCGCCGCCATACACCACTACCCTGCGCCCCAGCAGCGGCGCGTCGTGGTCCTCCATGCCGCGCAATACCGCGACCGCGTCGAGCACCTTGTTGGCGTCGCCGGCCGGGATGTAGGCGCGCTTGGCGATGTGGGCGCCGACGCCGAGAAAGACCGCGTCGAAGCCGCCCTTCATCATCTCCTGCACATCGGTGACCTTGGTCTCCAGGTGCAGTTCGACGCCGAAATCGAGCAGGCGCTGGATTTCGGTATCGAGCACCTCGCGCGGCAACCGGTACTTGGGGATGCCGAAGCGCATCATGCCGCCGGCGAGCGGTGCTTCTTCGTAGATCACCGCCTTGTGGCCCATCCGCGTCAGATGGTAGGCGGCGGAAAGGCCGGCCGGTCCGGAGCCGATCACCAGCACGCGGCGGCCGGAGGTGGCGGCTGCTGGCGCGAACTTCCAGCCGTGCTTGTTGGCCTCGTCGCCGAGAAAGCGCTCGACCGAATTGATGCCGACCGCAGAGTCCATGTGCTGCCGGTTGCAGCCGCCCTCGCAGGGGTGGTAGCAGACGCGGCCCATGATGGCCGGCAGCGGATTGTTTTCGACGAGGGCGTGCCAGGCTTTTTCGTAGTCGCCGCTCTCGGCATGGAACAGCCAGCCCTGGATGTTCTCGCCGGCCGGGCAGGCAGCGTTGCAGGGCGGCAGGCGATCGACATACTCGGGGCGCGTGGTGCGCCAGGAGCCGGTGTGGTTGGCCAGCGAAGAACCGGGTTTGAGGGTAATGGCAAATGGCTTGTCCATTTCAGTGCTCTCCCTGCCGGGCCTGCAGCCGGTACTTGCGGATGTTCTTGTCCGCCAGCGCCTGGATGCGTGCGATCGTCGCGACGGCGGGACTCTTGCCAAACAGGTGGGCATAGCGCTTTTGCGGCCGCAGATACTCCTCGACCGGCAGCGGCCGCCGTATCGCCAGCACCGACTTTACTTCCCCGTACTCGGCCTCGAACACCGGGAAGATGCCGGTCTCCTTGGCCAGCCGCGCCATGCGGATGGTGTCGTGCGAAGCGGTGCCCCAGCCCAGCGGGCAGGGCACCAGGATGTGGATGTAGCGTGCGCCGCGGATGCCCATCGCCTTGGTCACCTTGTATTCCAGGTCGCGCAGGTCGGCCACCGTGGCGGTGGCGACGTAGGGAATCTCGTGCGCCATGGCGATCGCCGGGACGAACTTGCCCTGGTCGAAGACATTGCCCGGCTCCGGGCCGAGCGGCATGGTGGTCGCCGTGCGCGCCGCCGGCGGCGTCGCGGAACTGCGCTGCACGCCGGTATTCATGTAGCCGCCGTTGTCGTAGCAGATGTAGAGCACGTCGTCGTTGCGCTCGAACATGCCCGACAGGCAGCCGAAGCCGATGTCGGTGGTGCCGCCGTCGCCGCCTTGGGCGACGACGCGGACATCGCCGCCCTGGCCCTTCTGTTTTTTGACCTTGATCGCCGCAGCGATGCCGGTGGCCACCGCCGCCGCATTGCCGAACAGGGAGTGGATCCATGGAATTTGCCAGGAGGTCTCCGGATAGGGCGTGGAGAACACTTCGAGGCAGCCGGTGGCATTGGCCGCGATCAGCTGGCGGTTAGTGGCATTCATCGCCGCGTCGATCGCATAGCGCGCACCGAGGGCCTCGCCGCAGCCCTGGCAGGCGCGATGCCCCGAGTTGAGCGAGCTGGTGCGCTGCATGTTGGCCTGCACGCTGCGCTCTTCGGGTGCCAGCAGGCGATTGCCGACGGTGAAGGTGCCGGTCTGGTAGAACTTGACGGGTTGCAATGACATGGGTATTTCCCCTTATCAGGCGATTTTCGACGCCACGGTGCCGACGTCGCGCAGCATGCTTTCGGCCGCCGGACCGGAGCGCCGGGTCTGGCGTTCGCGCTCGAGTTGCCGATTGACGACTTGCCAGTCGAGGTCGAGGAAGGTCACCGGTTCCAGTTCGCCTCGTCCGGCCTTGGCGAACAGGGCGTGCAGCGATTTCTTGGTAATGGCGCGGCCGCCGAGGCCGGCCACCACCGTGTAGCCCTTGAGGCCCATGCCGGTGACGGCCATGCGCACGTCGGTCGCGACGATGCCGCCGCTGCCCACGGCGAGGCTCTTTTCCAGAACCACGAAACGCTTGCAGTGCTTCAGCGCGGCGGCGACCGCGGCGATCGGGAAGGGGCGGAAGCTGGTGATGCCGAGGACGCCGATCTTCTCGCCGGCGTCGCGCATTTCGTCCACTACATCCTTGATCGTGCCCAGCACCGAACCCATGGCGATGACGATGGTGTCCGCATCGTCGGTGCGATAGCTATGCGTCAGGCCGCCGATGGCGCGACCGAACACGGCCTGGAACTCTTCGGCCATTTGCGGAATGCGCTCCAGCGCCTGCATCTGCTTGGCATGGGCGAGATAGCGCACTTCCATGAAGGCTTCCGGCCCGACCATGGCGCCGATCGACACCGGTTCGGCGGGATCGAGCACCTGGCGCGGCTCGTAGGGCGGCAGGAAGGCGTCGACCTGCTCCTGCGTCGGGATGTCCACGCGCTCGTAGGCATGGGTCAGGATGAAGCCGTCCATGCAGACCATCACCGGCAGCGACAGCTCTTCCGCCAGCTTGAAGGCCTGGATGTGCAGGTCGAGCGCTTCCTGGTTAGTCTCGGCGAACAGCTGTATCCAGCCGCAGTCGCGCTGCGAAAGCGAATCCGAGTGATCGTTCCAGATGTTGATCGGCGCTCCGATGGCACGGTTGGCGACGGTCATCACGATCGGCAGGCCGAGGCCCGATGCGTTGTAGACGGCTTCGACCATGAACAGCAGGCCCTGCGACGCGGTCGCCGTGTAGGTGCGCGCACCGGTGGCAGAGGAGCCTATGGCGACGCTCATGGCGGCGAACTCGGACTCGACGTTGATGAACTCGCAGTCCTTCAAGTCGCCCGACTTGACCATTTCGCCGAGGCCCTCGACGATGTGGGTCTGCGGCGAGATCGGATAGGCACAGATCACTTCGGGCCGGCACAGGGCGACGGCTTCGGCTACGGCGTGGGAACCTTCGGTCTGCTTAAGCATGATGCGCTTCTCCGTGCATGGCTGCCTCCATCTCGGCCTTGACGATCGCATAGGCTTCGCGCGCCGCAGCGACGTTGCCGTCGGCCACCTTGCCGGAGAAGCGGTCCTTGATCGCTTTGATCACCGACTCGAGCTGCAGCACCCCCGCCACCGCGGCAAAACCGCCGAGCAGCGGCACGTTGGGCACCGCCCGGCCGACGTGTTTGAGCGCCAGGTCCATCGCGGGCACCGTGCACAGCCGTTCCTGGCGCCAGTCGCGAATGAAATCGCCGAGGCCGAGCTGGTCGAAGGTCTTGCTGGTATTGATCAGGATGAAGCCGTCCTTTTTCAGGCCGGCGAAGACGTCGACCTGGTGCAGCAGGGTCGGATCCTGGATGATGATCGCGTCGGGTTCCATGATCGGTTCGCGCAGGCGGATTTCCTTGTCGTCGATGCGGCAGAAGGCCACCACCGGCGCTCCCATGCGCTCGGAGCCGAAGCTGGGAAAGGCTTGCGCATGGCGCCCCTCGTCGAAAGCGGCGACCGACAGCATCTCTGCCGCAGTTACCACGCCCTGACCGCCTCGGCCATGAATGCGAACCTGGAACATGATTCCTCCTTGTCTTTCGGGACCCAAGCGACTTTACGCCTTGGCGCGCCGAATGGGAATTACGGAAATCCCCTACTTGAAAGCCTGGCCCGAACTCAATCCGGACTCTCGAACCATGATTGGAAATGCTTGGTCGCCAGCGTGGTCCGGCATTCTCCGGGCAAGCCTCAGCAGCCTGCAGAACGCTTACCGATGGCTTCGAGAATGCCGCGCATGAGATCGAGCGGCGTCGGCGGGCAGCCATGGATGACACCATCGACCGGAATTACGTTCGAGACCGCGCCGCACGAGGCGTAGCTGATGCCGAACTCGCCGCCACAGGCACCACACTCGCCGACCGCGATCACCAGCCGCGGTTCTGGCGTGGCCTCGTAGGTGCGGCGCAGGGCGGTCTCCATGTGGCGCGACACGGGGCCGCTGACCAGCAGCATGTCGGCGTGGCGCGGGCTGGCGACGAAATGCACGCCGAAGCGTTCGATGCTGTAGAAGGGGTTGTTGAGCGCCTGCACTTCCAGTTCGCAGCCATTGCAGGAGCCCGCGTCCACTTCGCGGATGGCCAGGCTGCCGCCGAATCGTTCGCCGATGTGCGCCTTCAGTTGTTCGCCGATTTCGGTCAGCGCGGGTTCGCCGATCTCCGGCAGTTTTTCGGTGATGATGCCGAGGCGCTGGATTTTGCCGAGGATGCGCAGCATCAGAGATCCTGTCCCGAGTAGGACCCGTTCACCGATTTGTTGCACACCGGGAAGTCGGGAACGATGTTGTCGTGAATCAGCAGTTCGAGCGCTGGCCAGGTGGTCCACGACGGGTCGCGCGGGAAGAAGCGTGCGATCCGTCCGTCGGCGCCGAAGCGAACGAAGCTCAGGATTTCGCCGCGCCAGCCCTCGATCAGGCCGAGCCCTTCGGCGCCCGCCGCGGGATGCGTCCAGGCTGCGCGGACCGGCCCCGGCGGCAGCCCGCCCAGCAGCGCCTCGATCAGACCGAGGGAGGCGGTGATCTCCTCGAGCCGCATCCGTGCCCGCGCATTGACGTCGCCATAGTGATGGACCGGCACCTTGAATGTCAGCTTGTCGTAGGGCGGGTAGGGGGCGTCGCGCCGCACGTCGAAATCCATGCCAGACGCGCGCCCGACAAAGCCGACGCAGCCCAGTGCCCTGGCATATTCAGGCTTGAGCACGCCGGTGCCGCGGACCCGGTCGGCGACCGAGGGCAGGTCGTTGATGATCGCCATTAGCTTGCCGATCTGCTGGCCCAGGAGGCGGGCATCATCACGCATGGTGGCGATGAAACGCGGGTCCAGGTCCGCCGCGACGCCGCCGGGGACGATGCAATCCATCATGAAGCGGTGGCCGAAGGCTTCGCGCGAGGCTCGCTGCCACACCTCGCGCAGCCGCGCGAACTGGTAGAAACCGAAGGCGAAGGCGATGTCGTTGAGTATTGCGCCGATGTCGCCGACATGATTGGCGACGCGTTCGCGCTCGCACATCAGGGCGCGCAGCCAGACGGCGCGCGGCGGCACTTCGAGCCCGCCCGCCTTCTCCATCGCCATGCAGGCCGCCCAGGCGTGTGCCACCGTGGAGTCGCCCGAGACGCGCCCGGCCAGGCGTGCCAGGCCGTCGACATCGCGGCCCTCGGCAATCTTCTCGATGCCTTTGTGGGTGTAGCCGAGGCGCTCTTCGAGCTTGAGCACCGTCTCGCCCACCGCCTGAAAGCGAAAGTGCCCCGGTTCGATGATGCCGGCATGCACCGGCCCGACCGGTATCTCGTAGACGCCGCTGCCTTGCGCCAGCAGAAAGTTGTACTGGTGATCGGCCGGCGTGCGTTCCTGCGGCGAACCGGCTGCGGGGAAATCCCGGCGCAAGGGATACTCGGATTGCGTCCACGCCTGATGGCGGGTCCAGCGCCTTGCGTCCGGATGGTCGGCGAAGACCACGCCCAGCATGTCGCGGATGTGTCGCTCGGGACGGTCAGCGCCGGGAAAGGAAGTGGTGTGCGATGCCAGCACGGGTGCGGCGCAGGGTACCGCGGTGCGCGCCACCAGGTAGGCGCCGGCGTGCTCGAAACACGTGCTGATGCGGATCGCGGCGCCGATTTTGTCACCCACGTCCTGATCCACCTCCTCGCCCCAGCTTGCCACCCAGCGGCAGCCCCAACTGCGGGCCTCGATGCCGAGCCGGCTCCAGTCGCCGGATTTGACCAGGATGAGTTGCGTCGGCGCAAGCCCGGGCGACTCCCGGGCCTCGACGCGCACGCCGACGTCGGCCAGGCGTTGCGGGAAGGCGGAGAGGGGACCCTGCGGCGTCATAGCGGC
The DNA here is from genome assembly GCA_025353195.1 of Rhodocyclaceae bacterium. Taxonomy (GTDB): domain Bacteria; phylum Pseudomonadota; class Gammaproteobacteria; order Burkholderiales; family Rhodocyclaceae; genus Sulfuritalea. Next base: position 6,634 of record JANXRC010000232.1, on the reverse strand, counting down.
GATGCTCCCGTGATGAGCACGGTGGCCTGTTCGAACCAGCGCGAGAGAAAGCCCGGGATGGCCAGCCCGAGCCAGAGCACCAGGAGCAGATGCACCACCACCGGCAGCATGTTGGCCTCGACCGGCATTTGTCCCGGCGGCGGCTCGCCGAAGACCATCTTTTGCATGTGGCGGAACAGCCCGGCAAAAGCCACGCCGAAGCCGACCAGCAGCGGAATCGTCAGCCACGGCCAGGCCTTCATGGTGGCCATCAGCAACAAGAACTCGCTGATGAACACGCCGAACGGCGGGAATCCGGCGATCGCTACCGTGCCGAGCAACAGGCCCCAGCCGATCGCGGGCTGGGTGCGGATGAGGCCGCGAATCTGGGTGATCCTCTGCGTGCCGGCGAGCTGGCAGGCATGGCCGACGGTAATGAAGATGGCAGACTTGGTCAGCGAGTGCACGGTCATGTGCAGCAGCGCGCCGAACGTGGCGAGCGGTCCGCCCATGCCGAAGCCGAAGGTGATCAGACCCATGTGCTCGATCGAGGAGTAACTGAACATGCGCTTGACATCGTGCTGGCGGTGCAGGAACAGGCCCGCGACGGTGAAGGACAGCAGTCCGAAGCCCATCATCAGGTTGCCGGCGAGATTGCTATGCAGCGAGCCATCGACCAGCATCTTGACCCGCACCAGGGCATACAGCGCGACATTGAGCAGCAGTCCGGAGAGCACCGCTGACATCGGTGTCGGACCTTCGGAGTGCGCGTCCGGAAGCCAGTTGTGCAGGGGCACCAGGCCGACCTTGGTGCCGTAGCCGACCAGCAGGAAGACGAAGGCGAGCGTGATCACCGCCGGGTCCATGCCGCCGGCCGATTCATGCAGCACGGTCCACAGCAGCGTGTCATTGCGGCCCGCGCCGAGTTTGGTCTCGGCGGCAAAATAGATCAGCACGGTGCCGAACAGGGCCTGCGCTATGCCGACACCGCAGAGGATGAAATACTTCCACGCCGCCTCGATTGCCTCCGGCGTGCGGTACAGCGACACCAGCAGCACCGTGGTCAGGGTGGCCAGCTCCATCCCGATCCAGAGGATGCCGAGGTTGTTGGTCGACAGCGCCAGCAGCATCGAGAACAGGAAGCACTGGTACATGGCGTGGTACAGGCGCAAGCGTCGGCTGGTGACGCGCCCGCGCTCGACTTCATGGCGCATGTAGGGGCGCGAGAAGATCGATGTGGTCAAGCCGACAAAGGCGGTCAGCACCACCAGATAGACATTGAAGGCATCGATGTAGAACATTCGGCTGGGGGAGAGTTGCGGGCCATGATCGAGGACTTCCAGCGCCATGGCGAGCGCGGCGCCGAAGGTCATCACGCCGACGGCAATGTTGATCCATCCCGCAATCGGACGATGGCCGACGAGTGCCAGGAAGAGGCCTCCCAGCAGCGGTATCAGCAGCGTGATTTCGAGCAGCGTCACGAGCGTTCTCCGGGCGCCGGCTCGGCCGCGTCGGACGCAGGCATGGCCTGGTTCGCCTCGGACAGGCGGTTGAACTGGCCGACGTTGAGCGAGCCGAACGAATCCTTCAGATGGAAGAAGAACACGCCGAACAGGATCGAGGCGACGAGGATGTCGAAGGCCAGTCCGAGTTCGACAATCAGCGGCATGCCGTAGGTGGATACCACCGCGGCAAAGAAAATTCCGCTCTCCATCGACATGAAGCCGATCACCTGCGCCACCGCCGACTTGCGCGCGATCATCAGCAGCATGCCGAGCAGCTCGATGGCCATGCTGACGGCAATCGTGTTGCGCGTCGCCAGTCCCGACAGATGCACGATCGACTGCGACACGTGGTAGCTGAAGATCACCAGAGCCACGCCGCCGAGCAGCAGCAGTGTCGGATGCGTCATCGCCTCGGCGTCATACTGCATGTTGAGCTTAATGCTGAGGCGATAGAGCAGCCATGGGATAACGACCACCTTCAGGCAAAAGGTAATGGCCGCCGAGATGTGGAGCTCGGGATGGCCGGACGTGATGGCGACCAGCACCGAGACCACCGTCAGCAACAGGCCCTGCCAGGCGAAGGTAAAGATCAGCGGCATCATGCGCGCCTGGGCCAGCATGATGAAAGACATGAACAAGGCCAGCGCCGCGAACAGGATGATGGCCTGGTTGTAGAGTGAAAGACTGGCGAATTCCATCTAGAGTGAAGTACGTGGACCAGCGCGCATGCCAATTGTCGAGCGCTGCGAGCCAATTAATAGCCTCCCCGTGAGGGGGCGAGGCGGGAATTCGCGACGCATGCGTCGCGCCGCCGCAGCCGGCTGGCAGTGCAAAGCCAGCCGTGGGCCGCGCAGCGGATGGGAGGGGCGGGCCCATTTGCCGGCCCGAGGCTTATCGAAGGTACGACACTTCATGATGTGGGGCGTCTGATCGAAGCCATGAGCGCTAGATTCCGGTCTCCAGCACGACGTGGGTCAGCATGCCGAGCAGGGACAGCATGAAGGCGAAACCGAGAAACTGCGGCACGCGGAACAGCCGCATCTTGGCCAGCACCGTCTCCCACACCACCAGCAAGACGGCGAGCAGCATCAGTTTCGCCGTCACCGCAACGACACCGATCGACAGGGACGCGGCACTGAAGTCGGTGGCAATGCCCAGGGGAAAGTAGAGGTCGACGATAAAGACAGAATAGATCATCAGCTTGATTTGCGAAGCCCACTCGATCAGCGCCAGGTGGCGCCCGCCGTACTCGAGGATCATGGCTTCGTGCAGCATGGTGAGTTCGAGATGGGTGGCGGGATTGTCCACCGGAACGCGGCTGCTCTCGGCCACTGCGACCATGGCCAGCGCCAGCAGGGCGAACAGGAAGGACGGGCGCAGCACCAGGCCCGCATGCAGCAGGTATTCGGTCGCCACCGACAGGTTGGTGGTGTTCGCCGTCATGGATAGCGTGAACACCGCCATGAGCATGGCCGGTTCGGCCAGCGCGCCGACCATCATTTCGCGCGAGGCGCCCATGCCGCCGAAAGCCGTGCCGATGTCGAGGCCGGCCAGCGCGGTGAAGAACCGCGCCAGCGCGAAAAACGCCACCAGCACGATCATGTCGGCGATGGCGGCGGTCGGCAGGTGCACGGCGACCAGGGGCACCACGGCGGCGGCCAGCAGAGTGACGCCGAAGACGATGTAGGGCACGGCGCGGAACAGCCATGAGGCATTTTCGGCGAGCACCATCCTTTTGCCCATCAACTTGCTGAGGTTGCGATAGGGCTGCCACACTGACGGCGCGCCGCGGTTCTGCAGATGGCACTTGACCCGCTGCAACCAGCCGGCGAGCAGCGGCGCGGCGGCGATGAACAGCAGCCCTTGCGCCGCGGCGAGCACCCAGTCGATCAGCTGACTATCCATAGGAATACCAGCAGCGTGACGAAGGAGAATTTCAGGTAGGTATGGATGTTGCCAGTCTGGATGAAGCCGATGCGATTAGCCGCGGCGAGCACCAGGCGTCCGATCGGCAGGTAGCACCTGAGCCACGCCCAGTCGTGGGTGTGCACGCTGTAGTGAAGACTCGTCACCCGTGGAATCGATCCGGCATCGGCGAGCGTTTCGACGTGCTCCTCGACCTTCCATACGCCGCGGAAAACGCGCCGGATCGGTTGACTGAAGGCCGTCGAGGTGTACTGCATGCGCTGCGTCAGGTGGCCGAAGCCGCAGTCCCAGGCATCTGACCTGCGCGCCGGAGCGGCGCCACGCTTGAGGATCAGGCGGCCCACGCCGAACACCAGGATGATGGCGACCAGGACGAACGGGGCCGAGTATGACGCAACCTGCGGCGAAATCGGCGTCAGCCATAGCCAGCCCTGGGCGGTGGCGGAGGGCAGCGCGTCGCGCACCAGCAGTTGCGTGATGGGTGCCATCGCTTCGATCATGGTCGTCGGAAACACGCCGAGCAGCAGGCACAGCAGCGCCAGCAGGCCCATGCCGGCCAGCATGCCCACCGGCACCTCGCGTGCGCGGCCGACGCGACGCGTGCGCGGCTTGCCCAGGAAAGCAATACCGAAGGCCTTGACGAAACAGGCGGCGGCCAGTGCCCCGGTAAGCGCCAGCATTGCCGCGGCAATCGGAATCATGGTGCGCAGCAAACCGTCCGTCAGCGCGGGAGCCTGCAAGGCGGTCTGGAACGTCAGCCACTCCGAAACGAAGCCGTTGAACGGCGGCAGCGCCGAGATTGCGACGCAGCCGACCAGGAACAGGAAGGCCGTAATCGGCATGCGATGAATCAGTCCGCCCATCTGGTCGAGGTCGCGCGCATGCGTGCGGTAGAGCACCGCACCGGCGCCAAGGAACAGCAGGCCCTTGAACAGGGCGTGGTTGATGGTGTGGTAGAGGGCAGCCACCAGGCCGAGCGTGCCGAGCATCTTGTGCCCGCTGCCGATGAAGATCATCGACAATCCAAGGCCCATCAGGATGATGCCGATATTCTCGATTGAATGATAGGCGAGCAGGCGCTTGAGATCGTGCTGCATCAGCGCGTAAAGGACGCCGAGCAGCGATGACGCGGTGCCAATGATGAGCACCACCAGGCCCCATTCCCAGCGCACGCTGCCGATCAGATCGTAGCTGACCCGCACGATGCCGTAGATGCCCATCTTGATCATGGCACCGCTCATCAGGGCCGAGATGTGCGACGGTGCCACGGGGTGCGCGTCCGGCAGCCAGACGTGCAGCGGCACCATGCCCGCCTTGGTGCCGAAGCCGGCGAAGGCGCAGGCAAAGGCGATGGTCGCCCACAGCGGGCTCAGCTTGGCCGCGCGCATCAGGTCGAAGGCGAGACCGCCGCCAAAGGCGGCCAGTACGCCAAAGGAAAGCAGGATGACCAGGGCACCGACGTGGGCCAGCAGCAGGTAGAGGAAGGCGGCGTGTCGATTGGCGGCATGCTGGTGCTGATAGACCACCAGGAAATATCCGGAAAGCGACATCATTTCCCAGAAGATCATGAACACCAGCGCGTCATCGGCAACCAGCATCATTTGCATGCCAAGGATGAAGAGTGCAGTGAACACTCCCAGCGGCGGTAGCGGCTGGGCCGCCGCGCCGCGCCCGAACTCGCGCGTGTAGCTCGGGCCGTAAAGCGAAATCGCGACCACCAGCGTGCCGAGCAGGACGAGGAAGAAGCCGGAAAGCGGATCGATGCGCAGATGCCAGTCGAGCCACGGCAGGCCGAGCTGGAATCGGTCGGTGACGGTTCGATTGGCGAGCAAGACCCAGCCGCCGGCGCCGATGCTGCCGGCACCGGAGAAGAAGAGAAACAGGAAGGAACCGAAATGCAGGAAGCCAGGGTGGCGGCGCACGGCCAGCAGGGAAACGGCGCCCGACAACAGGGTGCACACCAGTGCGGCGTAGGTTAGCAGTAGCGGGGCCCCGATCGTCGCGCTCATCGCGAGAACTCCAACGACAGGAACCTTGACCGCACCCCTAACCTCCCCCGTAAGACGCTGAGCGCTTCGCCCCGGAAGTCACGCGCTACACCGGCTCGTTCTGATTCGACGCTTCGGGTGCAACGACTTCAGCGGTCATGGGAAATGCTGACCGGTGCAACTCCCTCTTGCCAATAGTGGCACTTTTGAGCGCTCTCGACAAGTTGCATCTGGCAATGCACGGCCGCTTGCGAGGGCTGGTCAAGGATGCGGGGCCGGGAACAGGGGCTCTGACCGGGCGCCGCCGGCTGCGGCTCCTCCGGTAGAATCGCAGCTTTACTCGAGTCCAGGTCGAAGCATGAAGCACATAACCGATGACCTTCGCATACGCGAGATCAAGGAACTCTCGCCGCCGGCGCACATTTCGCGCGAGTTCCCCACCACCGACGCGGCCGCGGAGACGACCTACGAGGCGCGCCAGGCAGCGCATCGCGTGTTGCATGGCGCCGACAATCGGCTGGTGGTGGTGGTCGGCCCCTGCTCGATCCACGACTATGCCGCGGCGATGGACTACGCGCGCAAGCTGCACCAGGAAGCGGTGCGGCTCGGCGACGACCTGCTGATCCTGATGCGGGTGTATTTCGAGAAGCCGCGGACCACGGTGGGCTGGAAGGGCCTGATCAATGATCCCCACATGGATGGCAGCTTCAAGATCAACGAAGGCCTGCGTCTGGCGCGCAAGCTGCTGTGGGAAATCAACGAGCTCGGGCTGCCCTGCGCCACGGAATTTCTCGATACAATCACGCCGCAATACACGGCAGACCTGATCAGCTGGGGCGCGATCGGCGCCAGAACGACCGAGAGCCAGGTGCATCGCGAGCTGGCGTCGGGTTTGTCATGCCCGGTCGGATTCAAGAATGGCACCGACGGCAACGTCCGGATCGCCGTCGACGCCATCAAGGCGGCCGCCTCTCCGCATCACTTTCTGTCGGTCACCAAGGCCGGTCACTCTGCAATTGTGTCCACCAACGGAAATGAAGACTGTCACATAATCTTGCGCGGAGGAAAAACGACGAACTATGATGCGGGCAGCGTCGATGCGGCAGGAAGGGAAGTGTCGGCTGCCGGACTGGCGGCGCGGATGATGATCGATTTCTCCCACGCCAACAGCCAGAAAAAACCGGAGAATCAGATCCTGGTCGGCGCCGATGTTGCCGCCCAGCTTGCCGCCGGTGA
>JANXRC010000217.1 GCA_025353195.1 Rhodocyclaceae bacterium | reverse complement strand
TCCGACAAGGCCGGCATGCGCGTGGTGAGCGAGAAAATACACCAGCATCTGACGCAGGTTGAGCAGGATCGGCCGGCCATCGACCAGCGCCACCATGTTCATGCCGAAGGTGTCCTGCAGTTGCGTCTGCTTGTAGAGGTGATTCAGCACCACCTCCGGCATCTGGCCCTTCTTCAATTCGATCACCAGGCGCATGCCCGATTTGTCGGACTCATCCTGAATATGGGCGATGCCCTCGATCTTCTTTTCGTGCACCAGTTCGGCGATCTTTTCCTGCAGCGTCCTCTTGTTGACCTGGTAGGGCAATTCGTCGACCACAATGGCCTGCCGCCCGCTGCGCTGCAAATCCTCGATATGGGTGCGCGCACGCATGATGACTCGGCCACGGCCCGTGAGGTAGCCGTCGCGGACACCGGCAACGCCGTAGATCAGCCCGGCCGTGGGAAAATCCGGCGCCGGAATGATGTTGATCAGTTCGTCGATGGTCGTTTCCGGCTTGGCCAGCAGGAGCAGGCATGCATCCACCACCTCGTTGAGGTTGTGCGGCGGAATATTGGTTGCCATGCCCACGGCGATACCCGCGGAACCGTTGATCAGCAGATTCGGGATGCGCGCCGGGAGAACCAGCGGTTCGTGCTCCGAACCGTCGTAGTTGGGGCCGAAATCGACGGTTTCCTTGTCGATGTCGAGCAGCAACTCGTGGCCGATGCGGGCCATGCGCACTTCCGTGTAGCGCATGGCCGCCGCGTTGTCGCCGTCAACCGAGCCGAAGTTGCCCTGGCCGTCGACCAGCATGTAACGCAGTGAGAAATTCTGCGCCATGCGCACGATCGTGTCATACACCGCGGTGTCGCCGTGCGGGTGATACTTGCCGATAACGTCGCCGACGATGCGCGCCGACTTCTTGTAGGCCTTGTTCCAGTCGTTGGAAAGCTCGTGCATGGCGAACAGCACGCGGCGATGCACAGGCTTCAGACCATCCCGCACGTCCGGCAGTGCCCGCCCGACGATCACGCTCATGGCGTAATCGAGATAAGAGTGACGCATCTCCTCTTCGAGGCTGATCGGCAGGGTTTCTTTGGCAAACGAGGTCATGTAGGCTTGCCTCAGCCGACTAGCGGTGGGCGATGGCGTAAAAGCGAGTGATTTTAGCATGCGCGGATAGCCCGGGCGGGTTGTCCGGAGCCACCAAATCTGGTTGAATCAGGGCATGAATACCCTCGCTGCTTCGGGCGCCGCGCCCATCAAAATCGACCTCCTGATCCGCCCGCAATGGATCATCCCCATAGAACCCGCCGGGGTCACTCTTTCCGGACATGCGCTGGCGGTTAGCAACGGCCGTATCGTCGCCCTGCTGCCCAACGACGAAGCCCTGCAGCGCTTCGATCCGCGGCAGACCATCGATTTGCCGGGCCAAGTCTTGCTGCCGGGCCTGGTCAACCTCCACACCCACGCCGCGATGAGCCTGCTGCGCGGCTACGCCGACGATCTACCCCTGATGCGCTGGCTTTCCGAGCGCATCTGGCCCGCCGAATCACGCCACGCCGGACCCGATTTCGTGCGAGCCGGAACCCTGCTGGCATGCGCTGAAATGGTGCGCGGCGGCATCACCACCTTCAACGACATGTATTTCTTTCCCGATGCCGCCGCCGCGGCCGCCAGGCGCATCGGGATGCGCGCCGTACTTGGCGTCGTCGTCATCGAGTTCCCTACCAGCTATGCCGCCGACGCCGACGACTATCTGGCCAAGGGACTGGCCGTCCGTGACGCGTTGAGCGGAGATCCCCTGCTGAGCTTTTGCCTCGCCCCGCACGCGCCCTATACGGTGGCGGACAAGACTTTCAGGAAGATCGCCACCTTGGCCGCGCAACTGGAAATACCGGTTCACGTGCATCTTCATGAAACGCGCCACGAAATCGAAGAGAGCCTCAAACTGCATGGTGTGCGTCCCCTCGAGCGACTGCGCCGCTTTGGCCTGCTCGGGCCGCAACTGATCGCCGTGCATGCGGTACATCTCGATCCGGGCGAAATCGATCTATTGGTTCATGAAGGGTGTCATCTGGCCCACTGCGCCACTTCCAACTTGAAGCTCGGCAGCGGAATTGCGCCGATGTCGGCGATCCAGGCGCGCGGTCTGAATTTCGGTCTCGGCACCGATGGTGCTGCCTCGAACAATCGCCTTGACCTGTTTCACGAAATGCGCCACGCGGCGCTACTGGCCAAGGGGGCGAGCGAGAACGCGGAGGTACTTGGCGCGCATACAACACTCCGCGCCGCGACGCTGGGAGGCGCTCGCGCCCTGGGGTTGGACGGGCGGATCGGCTCGCTTCTGCCGGGCAAGGCGGCCGATCTTTGCGCCGTGCGCCTTGATGAATGGCTGATCCAACCCTGCTTTGATCCCGCGTCGCACCTCGTCTATGTTGCCGGCCGCGAACAGGTGACTCACACCTGGGTTGAGGGAAAACTGGTGATGAGTGGCGGTACCCCTATGCAAATCAGCATTTCGGAATTGCTTGACGTCGCAGGTTTGTGGCATACTTGCCTAGCGTCCTGATCCCATGCTGCATATCAGGAAAATGATGAAACGCCGAATTCCGTCACACTTAAACCCAACAAGGGGGGAACATGATCAATAGCGCCAAACACTCTCTGCTGCTCGCCACTCTGCTCGGACTTTCCATGTCCGCCCTCGCCCAAACGCCTGGGATCGACACCAAGGGTACCGTCGGTTACGCCATCGACCAACGCGGTTATGTAGTCAAAAGCGGTACTGGCCTATGCTGGCGTACGGGTTACTGGACCCCCGCCCTGGCCATCGAAGAATGCGATCCGGATCTGGTGAAGAAGGCCGAACCGAAGGCTGCCGACAAGCCGGTAGTTGCTGGCCCTGCTGCACCGAAGCCCGCTGCACAGAAAGTCACGCTCGCAGCCGACGCCCTGTTCGACTTTAACAAGGCCGTCCTGCGTCCGGAAGGCAAAGCCAAGCTGGACAAGCTTGCCGGTGACATCAAGGGCATCAAGCTCGAAGTGATCATTGCCGTTGGCCACGCCGACCGTTTCGGTACCGACGCCTACAACCAGAAGCTGTCGGAAAAGCGCGCCGAATCCGTCAAGGCCTATCTGGTTGCCAAGGGAATCGAACCGAACCGTGTCTACACGGAAGGCAAGGGCGAGAAGCAGCCGATCACCAAGCCCGATCAGTGCAAGGGCCCGAAGAGCAAGAAGACCATCGATTGCCTGCAGCCTGATCGTCGCGTGGAAATCGAAGTCATCGGTACCAAGGATCAGTAATTCAGCCTGACTCCGGAAAAAGCCCTGCCCTGCAGGGCTTTTTTTTATGTTCCCATCCCTTTGGGCGGGGACGGTATCCTAGAACATATGCCCTGCAATTCGCAGGGGACATCTCCAACAATCACCCAGGCCACCAACATGAGCGCAACAAGCAACGCCGACCCTCGCGAACTGGACAAATTCGGAGAAGCAGCCCATCGCTGGTGGGATCCCAACTCCGAGTTCCGCCCCCTGCACGACATCAATCCTGCCCGATTGGCATGGATCGACGACCATGCCGGACTCAATGGCAGGCAGGTGATCGACGTCGGCTGCGGTGGCGGCTTGCTCAGTGAGGGCATGGCCGCCCTCGGCGCCCAAGTCACCGGCATCGACCTGTCCGAGAAGGCACTCGGCATCGCCCGCCTGCACCTCTATGAGAGCGGCCAGGTCGTCGACTATCGCCTGATCTCGGCCGAAGCCATGGCGGCGGAAGCGCCGTCGTGTTTCGACCTCGTCACCTGCCTGGAAATGCTGGAGCACGTGCCCGATCCGGCGAGCACGGTGGCGGCCTGCGCGCGCATGGTGAAGCCCGGCGGGCAGGTGTTCCTGTCCACCATCAATCGCAACCCGAAAGCCTATCTGCTCGCGGTGGTTGGCGCGGAATACCTGTTCAATCTGCTGCCGCGCGGCACCCATGACTACACCCGCTTCCTCAAACCGGCCGAATTGGCGCGCCTGTGCCGCGATGCCGGGCTGGAAGTACTCGAAATCACCGGATTGCGCTACAACCCTCTCAAACGCGACGCGTCGATCGGTGCCGATACCGACGTGAACTACCTGCTCAGGGCCCGGCGCAATGCCTGAGGCAGTACTGTTCGACCTCGACGGCACCCTGGCCGATACTGCCCCCGATCTGGGCGGCGCCCTCAATCAGTTGTTACTGGAACAGGGACGCAGCCCGCTGCCGATGGCGCAACTCAGACCGCATGTATCGTCAGGCGCGCGCGGCATGATCGGCGCCGGTCTTGGCATCACCCCGGCCGACCTTGCATATGCCGACCTGCAACAGCGATTTCTGGCCATCTATCAGGACGCATTATGTGTCGGTACCCGCTTGTTTGAAGGCATGGCCGAACATCTCGACGAACTTGAATCCCAGGGAATTCCGTGGGGCATCGTCACCAACAAGTCGCAGCGCTTTGCGATCCCGCTCATGCAGCAACTGGGCCTGCGCCAGCGTTGCGCCTGCATCGTCTGCGGCGACAGCGCCCAGCGCTCAAAACCCCACGGCCACCCGATGCACCTCGCCAGTGCCGTACTGGGAATCGCCGCAACAGACTGCATCTACGTCGGCGACGACGAACGAGATGTGATCTCGGGTCGCGCCGCGGGCATGACGACCATCGTCGCCGCCTGGGGTTATCTTGGCGGCGGCAAGCCACCCGCGACCTGGGGGGCCAATGCCATCGCCGCCTCGCCGCAAGATATTCTCGGTTTTACCGCCGCAAACCGTTAAACTCGTGCTTGCAATCTGCAGATCAGGCACCATCTGGTTTGCACCATTTTGGGGGCGACATGGCTTCGACATGGGTGACAAAGCATGCAGGGCATACCGAGGATCCGGGTACCTCGTAAATCCATCTGGAAAGTACTAACTGCCAACGACGAGCGTTTCGCTCTAGCCGCTTAACAGCGGCTGGCTTCCGAACTGGTTTGCTTCTGGGCCAGGTAGCGCAAGCTACATCGGAATCATATACAGAGGCTAAGGCTGTGCGGGGTCGCGATGCACGGTTCGAAAATCAAGCGAATCGCCTGCAACCAGCCTGTTCGTCGGCGTGTTGCGGGTTAAATCAAATGACGCGACTAAGTATGTAGAACTGTATGTGGCGCACTTATGGACGCGGGTTCAATTCCCGCCGCCTCCACCATCAAATCGAAGACCGGACTTACCTCCGGTCTTTTTTTATGCAATTCCTTGAGGGCAAAAAAACGGCTCCCATCGCTGGGAGCCGCTTGAATTCTGGTGCCGGCAGTCGGAATCGAACTGACGACCTACCGCTTACAAGGCGGTTGCTCTACCAACTGAGCTATGCCGGCCAAAGAGCGAATTATAACGGAGCGATCCGCTATAAACTTCAGCGTCGCCATATCCGACGTTGCCCATGGTCACCACTTCGACTCCCCGCCAAGCCCTGCATTTGCTGGTCATCGCCGCCTCCGACAAGGTCGTGGCGCGCCTGCTGCCGGTCTTTGCGGAGGCGGACAAGGCCTGTGAGTTTCACCGCAGCGGAACGCCCGCCGCGCTGCGCGACGCACTACGCGAGCAGCCGTGGGATGCGGTGCTGTACATTCCGGGCGTCACCTTGCTCTCGGTGCAAGCGGCCGTGCGACAAATCGATGAAGCCGGTCTTGACCTGCCGCTGATTGTCGTCGCCGGCCCCAGCGACGAGCGCGGTACGCAGCCGGCGATGAAGGCGGGAGCGCGTGATGTGATCGACGCGGACCGGCTGGAACGCCTGATTCCGGCGGTCGAGCGCGAAGTGCGCGAAGCCCGTCATCGTGCCGACCACCGCGCCGCGCTGGAAATGCTCAACGAGAGTCAGGCACGTTTCGACGCGCTGGCATCCAATCTGCCGGGCATGCTGTTTCAATTGCGGCGCGATGCCGAAGGCGGATTTCGTTTCCTGTTCGTCAGCGAAGGCTGCCAGAAGCTCTTCGGCTTCAAGCAGCAGCACCTCCTGGCATCGGCCAACCGGCTGTTTGATGCCTTTGACACCGAAACACGGAAAAGCCTCGAAAACGCGCTGCGTGAATCTGCCGCCAATGGCACGCTGCTCAACTGGGAGGGTCACACTCGCGGCCGCAGCCGGCAAAAATGGATCAACCTGCGTTCGACGCCCCATCGTTTAGATTCGGGCGTGGTCGAGTGGCGCGGAATCGCCACCAATATTACCGAGAGCAAAGAGAATGAAGCAGCGCTGCGGGGTTCCCGCCAGCAGCTCGCAGAACTTTCCACCCACCTTGAAGCCGTCAAGGAAGAAGAGCGCGAGCGAATCTCGCGCGACATCCATGACGAGCTCGGCTCCATTCTGGTGTTTCTCAAGATCGAGGCCGCGCATCTCGCCAGCAAGCTGCCGGAAGACGCCGACCGCCTGCGTGAGAAGGCTCACTCGATCGAACATCTGCTCGACCAGGCGATGAGCACGGCCAGCCGTGTCGCGCGCGAATTGCGCCCCGGCATCCTCAAGGAATTCGGCCTGCCCGCCGCCATTGAATGCCAGGCGGAAGACTTCACTCAGCGCTTCGGCATTCCGTGCCGGGTGCAGTGCGACGAAGACGTCATCGAACCGGAGTCGGACACCTCGCTGGCGCTGTTTCGCATCGCCCAGGAGGCGCTGACCAATGCGGCGAAACACGCGCACGCGTCGCTGGTTGTCATGCGTTTGCGGCGCGAACACGGTAACATCCTGCTTGAGATCAGGGACAATGGTCGCGGAATTTCCGAAGCGGACATGCAAAAGCCGAAATCCTTTGGTCTGCGCGGAATTCGTGAGCGGGTTTTAAGCCTTGCCGGCGAATTTTCCATCGGACCGGCCGAGCATGGCGGCACGCACATCATCCTGCGCGTGCCGGAACGGGCTGGCGTGGAACCCCCGGGCGAAGAGGAATTGCAGAGCAACCTGTTTTAGTTATGGCATGACGCCGCTTTGCGGCGCGACTTCTCTGAAACACTAACGTGTATTGACCATGGCCGACAAGATTCACGTCCTTATCGCTGATGACCATGCCATTGTGCGGCAGGGCCTCAAACAGATCCTTTCCGAAACCGACGACCTGCTCATTACCGGCGAGGCCGACGATGGCGCCGAAGCGCTGCAACTGGCGCGCCAACAACCATGGGACGTCTTCCTGCTCGATGTCTCGATGCCCAACCGAAACGGCATCGATACCCTGAAACAGTTGAAGAAGGAATTCCCGCGCCTGCCGGTGCTGATCCTCAGCATGCACCCGGAGGAACAATATGCCGTGCGCGCCCTGAAGGCGGGCGCCTCGGGCTACCTGACCAAGCAGAGCGCGCCCGAACTGCTGGTCACCGCGATCCGCCAGGTGGCCTCCGGCAAGAAATACCTCAGCCCGGCGGTTGCCCAGCAACTAGCGGAAGCGATTTCCGAAAATACCGAAAAGTCGCCGCATGAACGGATCACCGATCGCGAATATCAGGTGCTGGTGCTCATATCTGCCGGCAACACGCTGACCCAAGTCGCGGAAAAACTTAACCTCGGCGTCGCCACCGTCAGCACCTACCGCGCCCGCCTGCTGGAAAAGATGGGTCTGAAAAGCACGTCGGAGCTGATTCGTTACGGCCTCGAACACGGGCTGGCGGAGTAACAGGACATGCCCCAACACCCCCCTTCTTACTGCACAATTACGACCAGGAAGAACCGCGTAGCACCGACCTGATGCGGCAGGCCCGACAACCAGAGGAGGAGTCAACATGAAGACCTTGAAGAAACTGCTGGAAGAACATCCGCGCGCACCGCTTTCCGTGTCACCCGATGACACCGTTTTTTCTGCCCTGGAACTCATGGCGAGACATGACATTGGCGCCGTATTGGCGATGCGCGACGGAAAACTGGCCGGTATATTCAGTGAGCGCGATTACGCACGCAAGGGAGTTCTTCTTGGCAAGTCGTCAAAGGAGACGCCGGTAAGCGAGATCATGACCGAGAAGGTGCTCTACGCCCTGCCCGGACAGACAATTGACCAGGCGATGGCGCTGATGAGCGACAAGCGTGTTCGCCACCTGCCGGTGCTCGATGCCAATCAGCGCGTGGTCGGCATGGTATCCATTGGCGATCTGGTCAAGGAAACCATCTCGGAACAGGCGTTCCTGATCAAGCAGTTGGAGCAGTACATCGCCAGTTGAAGCGGACGGATATGCACTATGGAACCCAAAGACACGACCGAGTCTCCCGAGGTTTTGCAGATCCGTCTGGTCGAATTTCGCACCGAGCATCGCGATCTCGACGAGGCGATCAGCCGCATGATGCTGGCGCCCCCTGAAGACCAACTGCTGCTGCGGCGACTGAAGAAGCGCAAGCTGTTGCTCAAGGATCGCATCTCAGCGATCGAGCGCATGCTCGACCCCGATCCCGACGAATACGCCTGATCCACCATGAGCTACAAACTAGACACCCTCGCCCTGCATGCGGGCCAGGTGCCGGACGAGCGTTTTGGCGCACGCGCGACACCGATTTATCTCACCACGTCATTCGTTTTCAAGGATTCCGACCAGGCCGCTGCGCTGTTCAACATGGAGCGCGCCGGGCATGTCTATTCGCGCATCTCCAACCCGACCAATGCCGTGCTCGAAGAGCGCATCGCCGCTCTCGAAGGCGGCGTCGGAGCGATTGCGGTGGCCTCGGGCCAGGCCGCATTGCACCTGGCGATCGTCACTCTGATGGGCGCAGGCAGCCACATCGTGGCCAGCCGTTCGCTGTATGGCGGGTCGCACAATCTGCTCGACTACACCCTGCCGCGTTTCGGCATCACCACCACGTTCATCGATCCGCGCGACCTCGATGCATGGCGCGCCGCGATCCGTCCGGAAACGCGCCTGCTGTTCGGCGAAACGCTGGGCAATCCCGGGCTGGATGTACTCGACATTCCGCAAGTCGCCGCCCTCGCCCATGAGCACGGCCTGCCGCTGATGGTGGACAGCACCTTCACCACTCCCTGGCTGATGCGTCCCTTCGATCATGGCGCGGACCTGATTTTTCACTCTGCCACCAAGTTTCTCGGCGGGCACGGCGTCGCCATCGGCGGCCTGCTGGTCGATGGCGGCACCTTCGATTGGGAAGCGTCGGGCGGCAAATTTCCGACCCTGACCGAGCCCTACGAGGGTTTTCACGGCATGGATTTCAGCGAGGAATCCACCGTCGCCGCCTTCCTGCTGCGCGCGCGCCGCGAGGGCCTGCGCGACTTCGGCGCCTGCATGAGCCCGATGACCGCCTTCCAGCTGCTGCAAGGCGTGGAAACGCTGCCGCTGCGAATGGAGCGACACGTTGCCAATACGCGAAAAGCCGTCGAGCATCTGGTGAAGAACGAGGCCGTAGCCAGCGTCGGCTATCCGGAACTGGAGAATCATCCCGATCACGCTCTGGCTCAAAAACTGCTGCCACGAGGAGCCGGATCGGTATTCAGCTTCAGCCTGAAAGGAGGGCGCGCCGCAGGGCGGAAATTTATCGAAGCCCTGCGCATCTTCTCCCACCTCGCCAATGTCGGCGATGCTAAATCGCTGGTGATCCACCCGGCATCGACTACCCATTTCCGCATGTCCGATGCCGCACTGATTGCCTCCGGCATCCATCCGGGCACCATCCGCCTGTCGATCGGTCTCGAAGATGCCGACGACCTGATCGAGGACTTGAATCGGGGCCTCGCTGCCGCCGCGAAGGCTTAGAGTCTATTTCAGTGGAAATCATGCCCCGCGTTGAGACCAGGATCGGATGGATGCAAGGCGCAGTGCGCGGTCAATGGTTGTTCCATTGGCAAGCGCGGCAACGCCGCAGACGCCAATCCTGGTCTCAACCCGGAGGGCCGGCTGGCGTTGGGCGCGCTGCCACGTTGTCGGTCGTTTGCATGGAGGTACCATGCCGCACTTCCTCCGCCTCGCATCACATCCCGACGCCAACCGGCGCGGGGTACGATTTCCACTGAAATAGACTCAACCATGCAGATCGAAATCGACGGTCAAGCCGCGTACGCCTACACCGGCGGCAAGCCTTTTGACGCCAAGCTGCCCTGCGTCGTGTTCATCCACGGCGCGCAGAACGACCATAGCGTCTGGGGCCTGCAGAGCCGCTGGTTCGCGCACCACGGCTTTGCCGTGCTGGCCGCGGATCTTCCCGGCCATGGCCGCAGTGCGGGCGCTCCGCTGGCTTCAATCGAAGACTTGGCCGACTGGATCGAACTGCTAATGGAGAAGGTCGGTGCTGGTGACACGGCGAAAACCGTCTCCCTGGTCGGCCACAGCATGGGCTCGCTGACCGCCCTCGAATGCGCCTCGCGCCACCCGGGGCGCATTGCGCGCATTGCCCTGATCGGCACCGCGGTACCGATGCCGGTATCGGATGCCCTGCTCGGTGCCGCCAGGGACAAGGAACCCAAGGCGATCGGCATGATCAACACCTGGTCGCATTCGCCGCGCGGAACCATCGGCGGCAATACCGTGCCAGGCATGTGGCTGCTGGGCGCGTCGCGCCGCCTCATGGAACGACAGAAGCCCGGCGTGCTGCACAACGATCTTGCCGCCTGCAACGCCTATGCCCATGGCATGGACGCGGCGGCGGCCCTGCCCTGCCCGGCATTGATCATCAGCGGCAGCCGGGACATGATGACCCACCCCAAGGCGGCCGCCAAACTGGCCGCGGTGATCAAGGACGTCAGGAGCGTAAGCCTCGACGGCGCCGGTCACGCGCTGATGGCCGAGCAACCCGATGCGGTGCTCGATGCTCTGCGCAGCTTCATCGCCTGACCATCTTGGAGACGCCGCAGGAGCAGCACCCGCCATTTCCCGTAATTCGCACCGGCTTGCCGCTGTCCGCGCCATTCCACTGGCTGCGGCTCGGTGCCGAGGATCTCGGGGCCGGCGGCTTCGCCAGCCTCTTCTACGGGATGTGCTTTGCTGGCGGCGGCGGCTTGCTCTTCCTTGCCTTCCGTCATGCCGTGCAACTGGTCACGGCCGTCACCACCGGCTTCCTGCTGGTCGGACCATTTCTTTGCATCGGCCTCTACGAACTTTCCCGCCGCCGTGAAACCGGCGAGCCGCTGAGCCTGATGGCCACGCTGGCGGTCTGGAAGCGGAATATCGGCTGCTTCGGCATCTACTCGCTGATCCTGATCGTCATCTACCTGATCTGGGCGCGCGCCTCGCTGGTGATCTTCGCC
>JANXRC010000191.1 GCA_025353195.1 Rhodocyclaceae bacterium | reverse complement strand
TTGTCGCCCAGCGCCAGCTTGTCCTGCACGGCCAGCCACAGCCCACGCTGCTCCAGCACCTCGCGCGCGGCGCGACCATAGGGCGCATGCTCCGGATTGGCGATCGCCAGCCGTTTCAGCCGACCATCGCCGACCGCCGCGGCAAAGTCGGCCAGGTCGCGATCCGCACCAATCGGCAAACCCTGCGGCAGATACAGGGCAAGGCGGCCGGTGGCGTAATGCACGCCGCCACCCTCGGCGCGCTGCGCGGCAAGCACCTGCGCGACAAAGCGCTCATCGGCGGCGAGGAACAGTTCGAAAGGCGCGCCCTGCACGATCTGGCGCGCGAAATTGCCTGAAGAACCGAAGGAAAGTCTGAGCGGCGCGCCCCCGCCACGAACAAAGGCAGCGACGATTTCGGGCAGGGCGAATTGCAGGTCAGCGGCGGCAGCGACATGCGGCGGCAAGTTCGATGAAACTTCATTGGCAAAAGTCGGCGCTGGTGAGACGGCGGCGAGAAGCGGCAAGGCGAGGCAAAGCGCCCGCAACACGCGAACGAACGGGAGAATCATCAGGTCCATGCGCGCAGTCTAGCGAATACCGGGCGACGCAGGATAGTGCCGGGTGCCGAAACGGGCCGTGAGGCGGCGTCACAAAAAAACAGGGCGGAACCTGTTGCAGGTACCGCCCTGGATATTCCCCGTCAAAGCGGGGAAGGTGACGCCGGATTACTGGAACTTGTAGATGTACGCAGCCCCGAGGAAAGTCACGTTCTGCTGTTCTTTCAGGGATACGGTCGTGTTGTCACCGTAGGTGAATGGCACGCCGTTATTACCCCACGTCCATTCCTTCAACATCGAACGCTGGTGCACCAGGCTGACACGAATGTCGGCACTCTTGTCCAGCGCATACTTGCCGAAGAGACTCAAGGTGGTCTGGCGGAAGGTGACATCCGGCAGGCCGATGGCCGCCTGCGCCTGATTGGTTGCCGAGGCAGCAGCCCCAACAGCGTCAGGCGATGCGCCAATGCCATACTTATTGACGTCGTTGAGATAGCTCAGATTGGCGCCCACTTCGAGCCGGCCGCTAACCTTTCCGACCAAACCCAGGCCGAAGGCGTCGTTCTGATTATTCAGACTCGCCGTATAGCCGGTGCTGTGATTGATCATCTGGGTCTGGTCGCCGAAGGAATAATAACCACTCAGTTTCCAGTTGTCGGTCAAGGCATAAGCCGCGTCGATGTTATAGAAGCTGACATCGGTGCCGCGATAACCCTTGCCGGAAAAAGCATTGGTCGCGCTCTTGTTCCGGTCCTTGCCATCCTCAAGGCTGAACTGCAGGGACAGTTTCTCCAGCGGTGTCCAGTTAGCGGACAACTTCCACTTATCCCGCTCGAGATCGGCCATCGTCATCGGGAACACCGATGTGGCGGACACGGTCTGCTGAGTACTGTCCGACACTTGCTGGGCATAGCACGAGATCCCGCCGCAGAGCGCGCTGACCGTGGTGCTCAAGCTGGTCCAATCCGATCCCTTGCGCTTGCTCCACGAATAACCGAGCGCGCCCGTCAGTGTCTCGGACATGGTGCGCCGCAGTTCCATACGATAACCCGTCTCGTAGTTCTTTTCGCGCAAGGCGCTGAGGCCGGCGACCTTTTCTTCGACCAGCGATTCCGGAGTCAGGCGTTCGGTCGAATTGTAGTCGAGGCCAAGGGTCGCACGGAAGTCCTCGGGCAACTGGTAGCTGGCTTCCAGCTTCCCGGCTACCTTGGTGTTCGAAACGTGGTTGTTGTTCCAGAAGGCGCCGACGTTGCTATAGACCGCGGTAACCCCGGCGACGGCCTTGACCACTGGGGGACCAGCGGAGGCCAGGACCTGGGCAACGCCCGCGGTCGTGGTGGCAGCTTCGACGTTGTACAGGGCGTTCGGCGTCTTGTCTTCCTTCCGCTCATAGCGCACGTTGGCCAGCAGTGACAGCTTCGGTATCGGCTTTGCGGTGATGCCGAACTGGGCCAGCGTGCTATCCACGACGCCATCCAGACTGCTGCGCGGCGCACCGGCGGCCAATCCCTGGTTGCCGAAATCCTGATTCTGCGTGGCATGGGTATAGGCATACTTGAACGTCGCCTTGGTGGACGGCGTGAGCGCGTAGTTGCCCGAGAGCGAGAACTGATGTGCCGCATTGTTCGGCGGCAACGCCACGGGCAACTGCAACACGTTCTGCAAACTCATGCCGCCGCCGGCCGCCGCCGCATTGTTGGGCGTGATCGGGTACAGCGGATTGGCAGTGCCGAGGCCGCCGTTGAGGGCATTGGGAACGGTCGGCTGCACATTGCCGTTGGAGTTGTTGTAGAACGATCCGTAGTACCCGGCGCTCAGGTTCAATTTCTCGTCGTGGAAATTGAGCTTCATTTCGAACTGCTTGGTGTTGGAATTGACCGGCTCCGCCATCATCAGGATCGCAGTCTTCACGTTCGCGGCCTGATAGGCAGTCGATGCTGCCGCGGTCAGGTTCGTGTTCGCGCCGCAGACGTAGCCCGCGCAGTCATAACCCTTGCCCCAGAACCGCGCGCCATCCTTGTCTTCGTTCTTGAAACTCGCCTCGAACTGCAGCCCCGGCGTCAGCCAGGCCTCCAGACCAAGGCCAAGGCCGATGCGCTTGAGCTGCAGGGTCACATCGCTGCCGGTGCCGGGCGTCGCCAGACGCACTACGGTCGGCGTGGTCGAACCGACACCCGTATCGGCGGTGTTGATGGTGCGGATATCGCGCCGGACCAACTCGCTGTAGTCACCCGTTACTTTCCATGTGCCCTGCTTTTGCACGGCGACACCGAGGTCCCGGTTGTCGGTGCCGAGATTGCGCCCTTGCACACTGGTCCAGGTTCCGGATGCATCGTCACGCTTCAGGTAATCGACGTCGAGCTGCAGGTAGCCGTTGTGGTCGCGCATCCCGTTGTACTGGGTGGAAATCGACCGGTCCTTGGCATTGCCGTTGGCCCCGGTGACGCCAACCGTGATGGAACTGTCGGGCTTGGTGTATTGCGCCATGTCGTCCGCCGCATTTGCCGACCCGAAGACGCCGAGGATAGCAAGGGCAATGATCTTTTGGCTGGTGCCAAAATGTTGCGTAGTGGTTTTCATCATTGATCTCCGTATATCAACGCAGCATGAACTGCGGCGTCGGGTTGGTCGCGGACGGATTGTTGCTGCCGTGAACCTGGGTATGACAGTTCATGCAGGAGCGACCCTGAGTAAGGTTGGTGGTTGCCTTGCCGACTGCGGCGTTGGTTGTGGGCGCATTGCCGACGACCTGTGAGCCGAGCAGTTGCGGTATGAAGCCTCCGTGCGGCGTATGGCACTGGTGACACAGGAAGGGTACTCGCGCCTTGAGCATGAACTCCGCGGTGGTGCCATGCGGGTTGTGGCAGGTCGAGCAATCTTCGCTGACCGGCTCGTGGTTATGCACGAAGGGGCCGCGTTTTTCCATGTGGCAGGTGTAGCAGGTCTCATTGACGCTGTCGCGCTTCATCAGCTTCGGTCCTACCGACCCGTGCGGATTGTGGCAATCGGAGCAAGCGACCTTGCCTTCCATGATCGGATGGTGTGAAGGCCGGTTGACCTGGGCACGCTGTTCCTTGTGGCAGGTGAAGCAGACTTCGGTCTGGGTCGCCTTGTCGCGCGCCTTGTCCTTCGCTGCATGGACCTGGTGGCATGAGCTGCAGGCTACGTCTTTCGACTCGTGCGTGCTGCCGGACCAGTGCGAGCGTTTTGCATCCTTCTGGTGGCACGTAAGACAGGCACCGCTACGCTCACCGGCCTGGTTGGCGGTACTCTTGCCGAACGTGATTCCGGGCTTCGGCGGCTTGCCGCTACCCTTGAAATCCTTGTGGCTGGCGCTCTCGCCGTGGCAACTGGTGCAACTCGGGGTACGGCTGTCGGCGTTGGTGCCGTGCTTGGTCTTGCCAATGGCCAAGAGCTGCGGGCCGTCGGCCTCGTCGTGGCACCTGGTGCACTGGGCGTCGCCCTGCAGGACGATGTCCTTGGGGCTTGCAGCCGGTTTCGGATCGGCAGCGGCCAGCGCCGATGTCGCGGACAGGAGGCCCATCCCTATGCTTGCTGCACAAACAGCAATAATTCGTTGCCACTGCTTCATGTTAACTCCTCGAAATTACACATTTGGGTGCTTTCTTAAG
>JANXRC010000181.1 GCA_025353195.1 Rhodocyclaceae bacterium | reverse complement strand
TGGCGCTGACCGGGCGCAGCCTGGTGTTTTCATTCGACGGACTGCTCGCCGCGTCGCTGCTGGTCAATATTCCCTTCGCGGTGCAGCCGGTGCAGCGTGCCTTCGAGGCGATTCCGCGCGCAGCCCGCGAGGCGGCGTGGTGCTGCGGGCTGTCGCCCTGGCAGACGCTGTGGCGAGTGGAACTGCCGCTGGCATGGCCGGGGCTGGCCTCGGCCATGGTCCTGACCTTTGTCCATACGCTGGGCGAGTTTGGCGTGGTGCTGATGGTCGGCGGCAATCTCGACGGCGCGACGCGAACCTTGTCGATCGCCATCTACGACCGTGTGCAGGCGTTCGACGACAGCGGCGCCGCGCGCATGTCGTTGCTGCTGGTACTGATCGCCTTCGCCGCCGTCGGCAGCCTGCATTTCTTCACCCGCAAGGTGGGCCGCCGTGGCAGCTGACGCCGGCCCGGGTGCGCTGGAAGTTGAGTTGCGGCAGCAGGCGCCGATTTCGCTCGACTGCGCGTTCGACTGTGCGCCGGGTGAACTGCTGGCCCTGGTCGGTCCGTCCGGCAGCGGCAAGACCACGGTCCTGCGCTGCATCGCCGGCCTGCATCGGGCGGCGCAGGGCGCAATCCGCAGCAATGGCGCGACGTGGTTCGACGACAGCCTCTGCCTGCCGCCGCAGCAGCGTCGTGTGGGTTTCGTGTTCCAGAACTATTCGCTGCTGCCGCATCTTTCCGCATTCGACAACGTCATGCTCGCGCTCGGCGATGTGGCGCCACGAGAGCGTGCCGCGACGGCCCGCAACTGGCTGGCCAGAGTCCATCTGCAGGGACTCGACGAACGTCGCCCGGCGCAGTTGTCCGGTGGCCAGCAGCAGCGGGTGGCGCTGGCCCGCGCGCTGGCGCGTGCCGCCGCCGGTCCGGCGGCGGCCGGGGGTGGCGTGCTGCTGATGGACGAGCCGTTTTCCGCCGTCGATCAGGTTACCCGCGGCAAGCTGCGTGCCGAACTGGCGCGGCTGAGGCAGGAACTGGCCATCCCCATCGTGCTGGTGACGCACGATCTGGACGAGGCGCGGCAACTCGCTGACCGCATGGTGGTCCTGCATCGCGGCAAGGCGCTGCAGGCAGGCACGCCCGAGGATGTCCTGTTGCGGCCGCGCTCACCCGCGGTGGCGCGCCTGGTCGGGCTGACCAACCTGTTTGCCGGAACGGTGGGCACCGACAGCGGCGGACCCTGTCTGCACTGGGCCGGCCGCCGTCTCGCCATCGCCGTCCCACAAGGGGATACCGCTGCGCATAGCTCTTGCGGCTGTGCGCCGGGCAGTGCGGTGCATTGGGTGATCCCGGCAGAAGGCGTGCTGTTGCATCGTCCCGATAGTCCGAGTCGCGGCGACGCGGAAAACCCGGTGACGGGAACCATCACCGAAGCCTTGCGCATGGGCAGCTTCACGCAGCTGACGTTGAGCATTCCCGGTGAGCCGCAACCGCTGGTGTTTCAGGTTTCCAGCCACACCATCCAGCGCAACAAGCTCGGCCCCGGCCAGGCGGCAAGCGTCACGCTATTGGCCGAGCGGATCCATTTGATGCCGGTGGACTAAGCCCCGGCGTCAATTGGCGTCGTAGTAGTAGGCCTTGTTCGGCACTTCCGCCGCGGCGTTGTCCTTCATCGTATCGAGGGTCTGCGGCAGTTTGTCCCACCACAGGGCGCGCCCCTTCTTCTGTTCCTGCAATTCCTCGGGATGCTGTTTCATCCATTCGCGCATGAACTTGGTGTGTTCGGATTCGTAGAGAGCCATGAGGTTTCCTTTCTGGTGCCAGTGGTTGGGTCTGCAATGCTAGTGTTGTTTCGGATCGACGTAACGGGTGATGCGCACCACCTCCGGCACGCGCCGCAGGGCACGCAGGATGCGGGCGAGATGGCTGCGGTCGGTGACTTGCAGCGTAAAGAACAGGGTGGTGGCTTCGCCGCTGTCCTTGTCCATGCTGATATTGACGATGTTGGAGTCGGTCTCGGCGATTCCGGCGGCGATCCGGGCCAGCACGCCGCGCACGTTCCGCACTACGACACGAATGCTGGCCTCGAACATTCCGGTGATGTCCGGTTCCCATTCGACGTCGATCCAGTTGCCGCGTTCGCTGCGCAATTTCGCGATGGCCAGGCAATCATGGGTGTGCACCACCAGACCCTGGCCCTTGCGGATGAGGCCGACAATCGGGTCACCGGGTATGGGACGGCAGCAGGGGCCGAGTCGTATCGCAACACCATCCGGGCCGCGAATCAGGATGGCATGAGGCGCACGACCCTCGACGGCGGCGCCAGTCGCGCCCGGTTCGACGCCCTCGGCCAGTCGCCGCGCGACGATGGCCGGCAGGCGTTTGCCGAGGCCGATGTCGGCCAGCACGGAGCGCTCGGAGCGGGCGCCTGAGGCTCGCTTGAAGCGGTCCCATGCCTGGGCGGGCAGCTTCGCCAGGGCCAGGCCGAGATCGCGCAAGGCGTGCGTCAGCAGACGCTCGCCGAGCGCGGCGGATTCGTCATTCTGTTTCGTATTGAGAAAGTGGCGGATCTTGGAGCGCGCCCGCGCACTCTTGACATAGCTGAGCCAGGCCGGATTTGGCGCAGCGTTTGGCGCGGTAACAATCTCCACGCGATCACCGTTGCGCAGTTCCGTACGCAGCGGCATGGTCTCGAAATTGATCCGGCAGGCGACGCAGTGATCGCCAATGTCGGTGTGCACGGCGTAAGCCAGATCGACGGGCGTGGAGCCGCGCGGCAGGGCGAAAATCTTGCCCTTGGGACTGAAAACATAGACTTCGCTGGGGAACAGATCGACCTTGACGTTCTCCAGAAACTCCGAGGAATCGCCGCTGGTCGACTGCAGTTCGACCAGCGATTGCAGCCACTTGTGGGTCTTCTTCTGCAACTGGTCGAGTGCCGATTCATCCTTGTACAACCAGTGCGAAGCGACGCCGGATTCGGCGACGTGATGCATGTCGGCGTCGCGAATCTGGATTTCCGCCGGGGTGCCGAAAGGCCCGATCAGGGTCGTGTGCAGCGACTGGTAGCCGTTGGCCTTGGGGATGGCGATGTAGTCCTTGAACTTGCCCGGCACCGGCTGATACAGCGCATGCAGTGCGCCGAGCGCCAGATAACAGGTGGGGCGATCCTTGACCACGATGCGAAAGCCGTAGATATCCAGCACCTGTGAAAAGCTCAGATGCTTGTCGCGCATCTTGCGATAGATGCCATACAGATGTTTTTCGCGGCCCATGACCTCGGCATCGATACTCGCCGCCGGCAGCGCCTTGCGGATGGCTTCGAGGATCTTGCTCACCACCTCGCGACGATTGCCGCGCGCGCCTTTCACGGCTTTCGCCAGGACGCGGTAGCGCAACGGATGGGCATGCCGGAAGGCCAGTTCCTGCAACTCGCGGTAGAGCGCGTTGAGGCCCAGCCGGTTGGCGATCGGCGCATAAATGTCGAGCGTTTCGCGCGCGATCCGCCGTCGCTTTTCGGGCCGCATGGCGTCGAGCGTCTGCATGTTGTGCAGTCGATCGGCCAGCTTGATCAGAATCACGCGGACATCGCGCGCCATGGCCAGCAACATCTTGCGGAAGTTCTCCGCCTGGGCTTCTTCGAAGGTTTGATGCTCGATACGGTCCAGCTTGGACACGCCATCGACCAGTTCGGCCGCGACCTTGCCGAAACGCTGGGCGATCTGGTCCTTGGTGATCACCGTGTCTTCCATCACGTCGTGCAGCAGGGAGGCGATCAGTGCGTGTGCGTCGAGATGCCAACCGGCCAGCGTTTCGGCCACGGCCAGCGGATGCGAAATGTAGGGCGCGCCGCTGATGCGCATCTGGCCGCGATGCGCGGCGTCGGCGAAGACATAGGCGGCACCGACGCGGGCGATGTCCTCGGGTTTGAGGTAGGTGGCGAGCCGGGCGTTGAATCGCTCCAGGTCTTCGGCGAGATCAACCGGCGGATGCATGTCCGCCGAAATCGGCGGCGACTCGTCAAGGGCGCCCGGCACCACGCCGGGATCCATTGAATCGGCGTGAGATGGCGGGGGTGACCCGGCAGACATAAGCGGCGGCGCCGTCACGTTTCACCCCGTTCGCATGATTGCTACGGCTGGTTGCGGTTGAGGATTTCAATACCCACCTTGCCGCTGGCAATTTCGCGCAAGGCAATTACGCAAGGCTTGTCGCGTCCCGGATCAACTTGCGGCGTGCTGCCCAGCGTGAGCTGGCGGGCGCGATAGGTCGCCGCCAGGGTGAGTTGAAAGCGGTTGGGAATGAGTTTGATGCAATCATCAATGGTGACACGGGCCATGGGGTTCAGTCCTGATCAAGAAAACGGAATACGTCGGGGTGACGGGCGCGCTGACGCGAGAAACGCAGACGCGAAGCGCGCACGGCGGCTTTGAGCTCGCCGAGCGCCACATCCAAGTCATTGTTGATTATAACAAAATCGAACTCATCCACGTGGCGCATTTCGCCCAGGGCGCCGGCCACCCGCTTCGCTATGACGTCTTCACTATCCGAGCCGCGCTTGCGCAGCCTGTGCTCCAGTTCGTCGATCGAGGGCGGCAGGACGAATATGCTCGCCGCCTCGGGAAACTGCCGGCGCATCTGCTGCGCGCCCTGCCAGTCGATCTCCAGCAGCATGTCGCAGCCTTCCTGCATGCGCTGTTCG
>JANXRC010000167.1 GCA_025353195.1 Rhodocyclaceae bacterium | reverse complement strand
CCGCAGCGCATTGTAGGCACTGACAACTTCCCCCACCCCGATATCGGCCACATCGAACGACAGCTTCTGCAGCAGCCGATAGGGCACCGCCCACGGGTGCCAGCGTTGCGCGCCAGTGTCGGCCGCCCCAGCGCAGCGGCGAGATGCACCAGACCGGTGTCGACACCGATGACGACGCGTGCCGCCGCCAGTTGCGCGGCGAGGTCCCGCAGGCCCATGGGCGGCAATACGACGGCGTCGGGAATGGCCAGCGCGATGCTCTCCGCGCGCTCGCGCTCGGTTGCGCTACCGGCTGGCAGCAGGCAAGTGAGCCCTTGCTCGTGCAGGCGACAGCCTAAAGCTATCCAGCGTTCCTCCGGCCACAGCTTGTCATCGCGCGAGGTGGCGGTGAGCAGTACGGCAATTCGTTTCCCAGGAGTCGGCGCTGGCGATACGGCGATGCCGTAGTCCGGCGGTTGTTCAGCACTGCAACCCGCGGCCAAGGCGGCAAGGCGCCGATTGCGCTGGACGGCGTGGAGGTCTGTCGGCACGTCGAACGTGGCATCGTAGAAACGCGCAGCCAAAGGCTCGCGCGCCGACCCAGCGGCATATCCGCAGCGCCTGCCGAGCGCCATGCGGGTGATCAGCGCACTTTTCAGCAAGCCCTGCGTATCTATCACCAGATCGTAGTTGTCCTCTCGCAGGGATTTCACGAAGGATCTGATTTCGCGCCACGTTTCTGGCGTCAGCAGAGATCCGCGCCAGCGCCTGAGCGCGACCGGGATGACGTGTCTGAGTCCCGGATGCAACCGTGGGATATCGGCAAATCCTTCCTCGACGATCCAGTCGATTTTGGCTTCCGGATATCCGCGGCGCAGGTCGCTGACCACCGGCAGATTGTGAACTACGTCGCCAAGAGAGGATGTTTTGATGAGGAGAATGCGCATAGGTGGGAGCGGGATGACGCCTTGCGCCGTAAAATGCATCCCAAAGACAATTATAGCTGCCCATGACCTCCGCCGACCGCCAGCCCCTTTCCGCCGTTCTTATTACCAGGAACGCCGCCAGTCAGCTCGCCGAGTGCCTTGCAAGCTTGGCGTTCTGCGACGAAATTCTGGTAGTCGATTCCGGTAGCAGCGATGACACCGTCGGGATTGCCAAACAACATGGCGCGCGGGTAATTCAGTCCGAATGGCGCGGCTTTGGTCCCCAGAAGCAGTTTGCCGTCGAACAGGCAAGCCACGACTGGGTTCTCTGCGTTGATGCCGATGAGCGGGTAAGCGAGCGCCTGCGCGCGAGCGTCCTCGCAGTGCCGCCGGCGCCGAATCATTCAGCCTATCGCTTCGCCCGCTGCAATCGCTTCATGGGACGCTATCTGCGGCACGGCGAGGGCTATCCAGACTGGAGCTTGCGCCTCTTCGATCGCCGCAGCGCGCGCTGGTCGGCCGACGCGGTGCACGAGCAAGTGCTTGCCACGAGCGAAATCGGCACGCTGCAAGGTGATCTGCTGCACGAGTCGGCGGAGTCGCTGGAAACCTATCTCGCCAAACAAAACCGCTACAGCACTCTGGCCGCGCACGAAGCCTTGGCGAGCGGGCAGCGGGCGACGGTCTGGCATCTGCTGCTGTCGCCGGCGCTACGCTTCATCAAGTTCTACTTCGTCCGCCTCGGCCTGCTCGACGGCATCCCGGGTCTCGTGCACATCCTCGTCGGCTGCGGCGCGAGCTTCAGCAAATATGCGAAGATGCTCGATTTTCAGAGAAACGGCCAATGAAGGTTCTGCTCACCGGCGCTGCCGGGTTTATCGGCATGCACGTCTGCGAGCGATTGCTGGCGCGAGGTGACGACGTAGTCGGGGTCGACAATCTCAACGATTATTACGACGTGGCCTTGAAGGAAGCGCGCTTGGCGCGGCTGACGCCCAATCGGCGCTTCAAGCTGTCCCGCCTGGATATCGCCGACCGGGACGGCATCGCCGCCTTGTTTGAAAAGGAACGCCCGCAGCGCGTCGTCAATCTGGCCGCGCAGGCCGGTGTCCGGTACTCGCTGCAAAACCCCAATGCCTACGTTGACAGCAATGTGGTCGGCTTCGTGAATATCCTTGAGGGCTGTCGTCATAGCGGCGTCGAGCACTTTGTCTATGGCAGCAGTTCCAGCATTTACGGTGGCAACGAGCGGATGCCCTTCTCGGAACACGACAACGTCGACCATCCGGTCAGCCTCTACGCCGCGACCAAGAAGGCCAACGAGCTGATGGCGCACACCTACAGCCATCTGTTCGCGTTGCCGACCACCGGCCTGCGCTTCTTTACCGTGTATGGGCCTTGGGGCCGCCCCGACATGGCCCTGTTTCTGTTCACCAAGGCGATACTTGAGGGCCGGCCTATCGATGTCTTCAACCACGGCAAGATGCGGCGCGATTTCACGTATATCGACGACATTGCCGAAGGCGTGATCCGCGTCCTCGATTGTCCGCCGCTGGCCAATCCCGCCTTCGACAAACAGGTCCCTGACCCGGCGACCAGCTGGGCGCCGTATCGCGTGTTCAACGTCGGCAACCATCAGCCGGTCGAACTGATGGCCTACATCGAGGCGCTGGAAAAGGCTCTTGGCAAAACCGCGGTCAAGAACTTCCTGCCGCTGCAGGATGGCGATGTGCCGGCCACCT
>JANXRC010000154.1 GCA_025353195.1 Rhodocyclaceae bacterium | reverse complement strand
CCGTCTCAAATCGGATGAGAAAGCGCGTGTGATGGCAGCCTTCGTTGCCGGTGAGGTCCAGGTGCTGGTCGCGACGACGGTCATCGAAGTCGGCGTCGACGTACCCAATGCCAGCCTGATGGTGATCGAGCACGCCGAGCGTTTCGGCCTCTCGCAGCTGCACCAGTTGCGCGGCCGCGTCGGGCGCGGCGCGGCACAATCGGCCTGCATCCTGCTCTACGCCCAGCCGCTGGGCGAACTGGCTCGGGCGCGGCTGAAAGTCATTTTCGAAAGCAGCGACGGCTTCGCGATCGCCCGCGAGGATTTGCGTTTGCGCGGCCCCGGCGAATTCATCGGCGCGCGGCAAAGCGGCTTGCCGCTGCTGCGCTACGCCGATCTCGACGATGCGGCGCTGGTGGAGCAGGCGCGTGCCGTGGCGGAAGACATGTTGCGCGATGCGCCTGACCGTGCCGAAGCGCATTTGCAACGCTGGCTGGGCGGCCGCGAAGAACTGCTGAAAGCCTAGCCGCTTGATCGATCGTCAGCAACCTGCGATCAATTTCCGTGCGATATCTTCCGGGGCAGCAGCCAGGCTGGTGTTTGGCAGCCAAGTCGTCAAATGTGACCCGCTGTCGCGTCGATCAACCCGGATGACGCCAAAAGTTGTCGGCAACGGCTCCGCAGCGGTCAGGATCAGATAGCCGCTTTCGTCGGGTGAGTCTCCCGCGTGATTGCGAACACGCAGTTCGGGCATCTTCTTATTGATGTTGTAAGCGATGCACCTGGCTATTTCTCTTGGGCCGGTATAGCTGTCGCTTTCCACTCGCTTGCCGGGATCCGTCGACTCCGTCGGCGTTTGACCGGTGCCGGCCAGCACCAACGCCGCCATGGCTATCCCTGCAATAACTGGTGTCATCTGCCGACCCTATGCGACTTGAACGGTACTCAAGTCACGCGCCAAAGTTCAGAACATCGTTCGTTGAATTGCCCACGAGCGAATCATATTCATCCAGCCGCGGCGCATTGGCCCGAATATGCCGGGAAATTGGTTCTTAACCGAACTTCCGGGACGCTCGCGTGCGACACTTCCCGATTCAAGATGGGAAGATTCGATGTCTGCCGCAGCCAACCCGGATGCCGCACTATCGGCGACATCGAATGCCTTATCCAGGTTTCCTTGCGGCTGTATTTGGTCCTCCGATTTCCCCATGAAAGGGTAGCCATGCTTACACCGGAACAGAGAGCCTGGGCAGAGGGGCACAAGGCGGGGCAGCTACGTCAGCCCATGGATAATCCCTATGCGCCCGATTCAGATAGCGGCAAGGCCTGGCTGAAGGGCTATGGTGAGGGTAAGGAATTGCCGGCGCAGAAAGTACCCTCGAAACCGAGTCGATCAGATGGCTGATGGCCGGCATGTTTTGTTGCCGTTCGGCCAAGATGTCCATCCCGGGCCGTATGCTGCTGGATAACCTGTCGTCAGGATTGGCGGCAATCGAGCGTGGTTGACTTTATCCCCCGGCCCGTGGCCTCGGGTCGGTCCAAAATGGCAACGATCCCTGACCGATTGGCTGCCAACACACTGGAGAGCATATGACACCGGAAAAAGCGCGCAAGTATCTGGACATCGCCCTGGCGGCGGCGCAACTGAGCAAGGACACCAGCACGAAGGTGGGCGCGATTATCGTCGGCCCGACCAACGAAGTCAGGTCGCTTGGCTACAACGGGGCACCGCGCGGATGCAATGCCGATGAAGATGAACGCGGCCAGACACGGCCGGAGAAATACTTCTGGTTTTCGCACGCCGAAATGAACGCAATCACCAACGCAGCGCGCGTCGGCACTCCTCTGGATGGAAGCAGCCTGGTCGTCAGCCATCCTCCGTGCATGGATTGTGCGCGAGCGATAGTGCAGGCCGGGATCAAGTACGTGTTCTGCCCCAGGCCGGATGACGATTTCGTCACCAGGTGGCAGGAGCACATCCGGCGCTCAGAGGTGCTGTTCAAGGAAACAGGCATCGAGTACGTCTGGATTTGACCGCCAAGCGTACCCCTGGAATATGCACTGCGCCTATCGCCAGGATGCGCACGAATCCTGGCGCTTAGCTTCTACCGAAGTGCGGGTCAGGAAGCTATTGCGGTGACGGCCGGGTAACGCAATGGGAGCAGCCGCTATTCGGCGTCCCATTCTCGTTGGCTTGCGGATGGAGCACGAACTGAGCCGAGCCTCGTGCAGTCAGCATCCACCCAGGAACGACCAGTGGGGTTCTCAATCGCTACGTCGGCAATGGACCGGGACGAGACACTAAGGTTTCGGTGCGATCGGGCCGTTCCCGACCCAAAGCAGACGTAGGCGAGTTGAGAATGCGGACGCTCAGGAACGTCCAAGTTCAGAGGCGCTGCGCGGCTCTTTCGCGCAGCGTCCTCTGGAACGACGGGTTCGGCCACATACCTATGCGCTACGGGAATGGCGCGATACGTACTGACGCAGCACACCATCCATGCGTGATTGCCAGCCTTCGCCCGTGGACTTGAAGTAGGCAACAACCTCGGGGCTGTAGCGCACCGATACCAGCAGCTTCCTGTTCTCGGACTTTGGTCGCCCACGCAGCGACTTCAAGGGAACCATTGCCTTTAGCTGAGCCGGTGTGAGCGGCTGTGCATCGGGATCGCTTTTGGCTGCCGCAGTAATGGCCTTGTCTTCAGCCGCGGTAGGCATGCGAACGGCGGGTCGTTTAGAGACTTTGGACATAGTGCTTTACCTCACGACGATTGGCGCGGCGAAGGCTGATGACCCTTCGCACATTGCCACGATCTACAAAGACCACGCAGTACAGAATTTCGGTGTTCGGAGCGAGCGCGATCATTCGCATCTCGCTGTACTCGAACCGTTCATCAACCCACACCAGCGCGGCTTCCCAATCAAGCTCGACCGCCATGAGCAAGGACACTCCGTGTTTCGCCTGGTTTGTCTCATCCTTGGCTGGATCGAATTCGATACGCATGCAATACTGTAGCTACACTAATTGCGCTTGTCAAACGGGCGACGGCGCGCGCTTGTATGGGGCCGAACGTCGAAGTTCAGGAGCGCGACGCAGCTTCATCGCGGCGCGTCCCCTGGAACGACGGGTTCGGCCACACTGGCTAAGAAGAGGACTCAGGCAGCAAGAAGGCGACACTTCAAAATACGCGAAAGCGCTTCGCCCATGATTTCGCGAGCGACCGCTGTGTCGTAGTTCGCCTGCCCCCGAAGCCACCAGCCGTCACTGAGCCCGAAGTATCGGCACAGCCGCAAATCGGTGTCGGCCGTAATGGCTCGCTTACCTGCCACGATATCCCCGATTCGTTGGGGGGGGACACCGATATCCTTGGCCAAGCGGTACTTGGTCAGACCGAGTGGCTTCAGGAATTCTTCTTCCAGCATTTCGCCGGGAGTAACAGGGGGAACCGTGCGCATGATTAGCTCCTTCAGTGGTAATCCACAATCTCGACATTTTTCGGACCTTCCACGGTCCAAACAAAGCACACTCGCCACTGATCGTTGATGCGGATGCCATGTTGTCCTTTACGATTTCCCTTCAATGCTTCCAATTGATTGCCGGGCGGCACACGCAGGTCTTCCAAGACAGCAGACCAGTCAAGTTGCTCAAGCTTGCGTAGTGCGGGCCGCTCAACATTAACCCAGCGACGAACTCGCTTGCCGAGGAAGAGTGCTTGTGTCTCCTTGCACTTGAAGCTCCGAATCGCCATTCGCAGAGATTAACGCGTGGCGGACATAACGTCAAGCGTTAATATTGCCCAGTCTGAGTACGCAAGCTATTTCTGTGGGGCCGAACAGTGTTTACACGGACACTGGGGTCCGTATAACAGATGATATTGATGACGCTGGGAAGTCTGTGCTAAGTGCATTATTGTCAATGGCTTAGATTTCGTGCTGTCAGTATAACAACTCCAATATGCCGGACGACTGTGAATCATTTTCAGGATTCGGATGATGGGTATGAGTGGCCGCTTTCGGGAGGGGGGCGAAGGTCAACTCTTGGCCGGAACTTGTCTGATGCCCAGTCTAGCCCACCGGCTGCAACCGCTGCTTTGCCGACGGTGGAACCAAAAGCCTGAGTGTCACAAGCGGGCACAAAGTGAGCGCGGGTTCCGCTCACACGAGGCGTCCAGACGCAAACCGTCATCGGCGCCAAGGCACATGGAATAATTTCCCCCTCCCTTGCGCACCAAGCCGCTCGGTAGCCGGGGCAACGGGTCGATGGGAAAATCGGCGCCGCCGCGTGCGTCCGGCCGGCTACCGGTAAAATTGGCGGTATGACTTTCGCCGAAATCAAAGAGCGCCTCGACCTCTACGAGAAGCTGATGCGGCTCGACAAGCCGATCGGCACGCTGCTGCTGCTGTGGCCGACGCTGTGGGCGCTGTGGATCGCCACCGGCGGGCATCCGCACTGGATGCTGGTCTGGATCTTCGCCCTGGGCACGCTGCTGATGCGTTCTGCCGGCTGCGTCATCAACGACTATGCCGACCGCGATTTCGATCCGCATGTCGAGCGCACCAGGGACCGGCCGCTGGCCGCGCGCACGGTGTCGACGCGCGAGGCGCTGACGCTGGCGGTCGTTCTGATTTTGTGCGCCTTCCTGCTGGTGCTGCCAATCTTTCGCCGGATCTGGTGGCTGACGCTAATCGCCGTTTTTCTCGCCGCGAGTTATCCGTTCACCAAGCGCTTCTTCGCTCTGCCGCAGGCCTATCTCGGTGTTGCCTTCGGCTTCGGCATTCCCATGGCGTTCGCGGCGGTGACCGGCGAAGTCGGCCGCCTGGGATGGACGATGCTGCTCGCCAACATTTTCTGGGCGCTGGCCTACGACACCGAGTACGCCATGGTCGATCGCGAAGACGACCTAAAGATTGGCATTCGCACCGCGGCGATCACCTTCGGCCGTTTCGATGTGCTGGCGGTGATGCTGTGTTATGCCGCCACGCTGGGCGTCCTGGCTTTTGTCGGTTGGCAGTTGCAGTACGGGGCGGGCTATTTCACCGGGTTGGCCGGCGCAGCCGCGCTGGCCGGCTATCACTACACCCTGATCCGCGACCGCCGCCGCGACGGCTGCTTTGCCGCCTTCCGGCACAACAACTGGTTCGGCGCGGCGATCTTTGCCGGCATCGTGGCCGAACTGAATCTCCAGCCATGGTTGGCGCAGTGATGCACCCGGCGGTTAAACTGCCCTCATGAAATATACCGACTTGCGCGATTTCGTTGCCCAACTCGAAGCGCTTGGCGAACTCAAGCGCATCGCCGTGGAGGTCGACCCCTGTCTGGAGATGACCGAAATCGCCGATCGCGTTCTGCGCGCCGGCGGGCCGGCCCTGCTCTTCGAAAAGCCGAAGGGGCATTCGATGCCGGTGCTGGTCAACCTGTTCGGCACGCCGCGACGGGTGGCGCTTGGCATTGCCGCCGGGGAGGGCGAGGAGAGTGCGGACACCGACTGGAAGACCCGTCTGCGCGAAGTCGGCACCCTGCTCGCCTACCTCAAGGAACCGGAACCGCCCAAAGGTTTGAAGGATGCCTGGGACAAGCTGCCGGTGCTGAAGCAGGTGCTCAACATGGCGCCCAAGGTGGTCGGCTCGGGGCCCTGTCAGGAAGTCATTTGGGAGGGCAAGGATGTCGATCTGGCGCGCCTGCCGGTGCAGACTTGCTGGCCCGGCGACATCGCACCGCTGATCACCTGGGGCCTGGTCGTCACGCGCGGCGAGCAGAAGACGCGGCAAAACCTCGGCATCTACCGCCAGCAGGTGATAGGTCCGAATAAAGTCATCATGCGCTGGCTGGCGCATCGCGGCGGCGCGCTGGATTTCCGCGAGCATTGCGCGGCGCATCCGGGCGAGCCTTTCCCGGTCGCGGTGGTGATCGGCGCCGATCCGGCGACGATACTGGCCGCGGTCACGCCGGTACCCGACACGCTTTCCGAATACCAGTTCGCCGGGTTGCTGCGCGGCGCCAAGACGGAACTGGTGAAGTGCATCGGCTCGGATTTGCAGGTGCCGGCATCGGCCGAGATAGTGCTGGAAGGCTTCATCAACCCCGGCGAAACGGCCGCCGAAGGGCCGTACGGCGACCATACCGGCTATTACAACGAGGTGGCCGAATTTCCGGTGTTCACCATCGAGCGCATCACCCTGCGCCGCGATCCGATCTACCACTCCACCTACACCGGCAAGCCGCCTGACGAGCCGGCGATGCTCGGCCTGGCCCTGAACGAAGTCTTCGTCCCGTTGCTGCAAAAGCAGTTTCCCGAGATCGTGGATTTTTACCTGCCGCCCGAGGGCTGTTCCTACCGCATGGCCGTGGTCAGCATCCGGAAGCAGTATCCGGGGCATGCCAAGCGCGTGATGTTCGGCATCTGGAGCTTCCTGCGCCAGTTCATGTACACCAAGTTCATCATCGTCACCGACGACGACGTCGATGTGCGCTCCTGGCCCGAGGTGATCTGGGCGCTGACAACCCGTGTCGACGCCGCGCGCGACACCCTTATCGCCGAGAACACGCCCATTGATTACCTCGATTTCGCTTCCCCGGTGGCTAGCCTCGGGAGCAAAATGGGCATCGACGCGACCAACAAGTGGCCGGGCGAAACGACGCGCGAATGGGGTCGCCCGATCGCCATGGATCAGGCCGTAAAGGCGCGCGTCGACGCGCTGTGGCAACAATTGGGATTACCGGAGGGGCCGTGACCGAAGCCGAAGTGATTCCGCCGCAACCGGAACTGGACGGCGACCTGGAGGGTCCTCGCGCCTGGTGCCATGTGATGTACGGGCTGCACGCGTTGTCGGCGGTGTTCGGCATCCTGACCTCAGCCTGGATCGTCACTGCGTTTGTCTTCGGCTGGCCTTCGATCATCGCCGTGATCATCAACTACCTTACGCGCAACCGGGTGCGCGGCACCTGGCTGGCAACGCACTGGCGCTGGCAGTTGCGCAGTTTCTGGTTCGCCTTGGTCTGGGTGCTGGTGGCCGGCCTGCTGGTCATCACCATCATCGGGTATCCCCTGGCCTGGGTCG
>JANXRC010000137.1 GCA_025353195.1 Rhodocyclaceae bacterium | reverse complement strand
GGTCTGGCCGCTCGAGTCGGACGGCGTACGCCGCTTCGCCGAAGGACTGGAAGAGATTCTGGTGGTCGAAGAAAAACGCCAGCTGATCGAATATCAGCTCAAGGAAGAACTCTACAACTGGCGCGAGGACGTGCGCCCGCGGGTGATCGGCAAGTTCGACGAAAAGGGCGAATGGGCGCTGCCCAATGGCCGCTGGCTGCTGCCCGCCTCGGGCGAACTCTCCCCCGCGCAGATCGCCCACGTGATCGCCGACCGCATCGGCCGCCACTTCACTTCGCCGCGGATTCGCGACCGTCTGGCGGTCATCGAAGCCAAGGAACGAGCCGCCGCGCCGGTGATCCAGATTGCGCGGACCCCCTACTTCTGCCCGGGCTGTCCGCACAACACCTCGACCTGCGTACCGGAAGGTTCGCGCGCACTCGCCGGCATCGGCTGCCATTTCATGGTGCTGTGGATGAACCGCGCCACCAGCACCTTCTCCCACATGGGCGGCGAAGGCGCCGCCTGGATGGGGCAGGCGCCGTTCACCGAGCAACGCCATGTCTTCGTCAATCTCGGCGACGGCACCTACTTCCATTCTGGCTCGCTGGCCATCCGCGCCGCGATTGCCTCAGGCGTCAACGCCACCTACAAGATTCTCTACAACGACGCCGTGGCCATGACCGGCGGCCAGCCCCACGATGGCAACCTGTCGGTGCCGCAGATCGCCGCGCAGTTGCATGCCGAAGGCGTCGGCCATGTCGTCGTCGTCACCGATGGCACACCGCGAGCCTACGGCCACCCCGACCTGCCGCACGGCGTGCCGATCCGGCACCGGGATGAACTGGATGCGATCCAGCGCGAGATGCGCGAATGTCCCGGCATCTCGGCCATCATCTACGACCAGACCTGCGCTGCAGAAAAGCGCCGCCGCAGGAAACGCGGCAAGATGATCGATCCGCCGCGCCGCCTGTTCATCAACGAAGCCGTATGCGAAGGCTGCGGCGACTGCGGGGTACAGTCCAACTGCCTCGCCGTAGTACCGGTGGAAACCGAATTCGGCCGCAAGCGGGCCATCGATCAGTCCGCCTGCAACAAGGACTATTCGTGCGAAAAGGGTTTTTGTCCGAGCTTCGTTTCGGTGCTCGGCGGCAGCGTCAAGAAAGGCCGCGGCCTGGCAGGTGCCGACGCTGGCAGTGATTCATTCGGCGTACCGCCAGCGCCGACTCTTGACTCAACGGCGAAGCCCTACGGCATCCTGATTACCGGAGTCGGCGGCACCGGCGTGGTCACCATCGGCGCCCTGATCGGCATGGCTGCGCACATCGACGGCAAGGGCGTCACCGTACTCGACATGACGGGGCTGGCGCAAAAGGGCGGCGCCGTTTTTTCCCATGTGCGCATCTGCGACGACCCGGAAGCCATTCATGCCGTACGCGTAGCAACCGGGGAAGCCAACGCCGTGATCGGCGGCGACGTCATCGTGAGCGCCTCGCCGGACGCCTTAAGCCGCATGCGGACCGGTCGCACGCGTGTGGTGGTGAACTGCGCGGAAACGCCGACGGCCGATTTCACGCGCAACCCGGACTGGCAGTTTCCGCTGGCGCGCATGCAGGCGGTGGTCGGTGAAACCGTTGGCAGCGAAGCCGCCCATTTCGTCGACGCCTCGGACCTCGCCTTGCGTCTGCTCGGAGATTCGATCGGCAGCAATCTGTTCCTGCTCGGATACGCCTGGCAGCAGGGAATGGTGCCGGTGTCATGGGAGGCCATCGATCGCGCCATCGAACTCAACGGCACCGCCGTGGCGATGAGTCGCGCTGCGTTCCTCTGGGGCCGGCGCGCAGCGCACGATATGGCGGCCGTGGCGGCCTATGCCCGGCCGCAAGTCGCCGTGCCGCCAGCGCCGACTCTCGACGAGCTGGTTGCGAAGCGCGAGAGCTTTCTCACCGCGTATCAGGACGACGCCTATGCCGTACGTTATCGAACGCAAGTGGAGCAGATCCGCAAGGCGGAGGCGGCCATCAATTCATCCCAACTCACGGAGGCCGTGGCGCACAATCTGTTCAAGCTGATGGCCATCAAGGATGAATACGAGGTGGCGCGGCTGTATGCCGAAAGCGACTTTCTGCAGAGGATCAGCGAGCGCTTCGAAGGCGACTACACACTGAAGTTTCACCTGGCGCCGCCGGTGCTCGCCCGTCCCGATCCGACCACCGGGAAGATAAGGAAGATGGCCTTCGGCCCGTGGATGCTGACTGCGTTCAAATGGCTGGCGAAGGCGCGCCGCTATCGCGGCTCGCGCTGGGATGTTTTCGGGCGCAGCGAAGAGCGGCGACTGGAGCGGACTTTACTGGCGGACTATGAAGCCGATCTCGCCGCGCTGCCGGCCGCGCTTACGCGCACCACGCTGGGCGACGCCATTGCACTGGCGAAACTGCCGGAGAAGATTCGCGGCTTCGGCCATGTCAAGCGCCGCAGCATCGATGCCGCCGCGCCGGAACGCGAGGCCTTGCGCGTCCGGCTCAAGCTGGTTTGAAGCTGCATCGACTGCCGCCGCGGCAACTTGGCGCGGCAGGCGGCGCAGCGGTAAGATGATCCGATTATCCAGGGAGCAATCGCCATGAGCACCAACCCGTCCGATCCGATGGAATTCCTGAAATCACTTTGGGGCAATACCGGAATGCCGCTGCCTGGTCTGGTTTCACCGACGCTGGACACCGACGAACTGGAGAAGCGGATTGCCGACCTCAAGGCGGTCGAAGGCTGGCTCAAGACCAATCTCAACATGCTGCAAATGACCATTCAGGGCCTTGAGATACAGCGCGCGACGCTGTCGGCGCTGCAAGCCATCAGCCAGTCGGCGGGCAGTTCCGACCCCAACGCCAATCCCTTCGCCAACCCGGCGCTGTGGCCGTGGAATTTCATGCAGGGTGCCGACAAGACCGCTGCCGCTGACGCCGCGGGTACTCCCGCGGCAACCGATCAGGATCCGCCGAAAACCGGCCGCAAAACCAAGTAGCGCCTAGCGCGTCGGGGATTCCGCTTCGCGGGCCGGCGTCAACGTAGCGATAACCACAAGGGCAGACTCAGCATGCCGAGCAGGGTGCTGGCCGAAATCAGCCAGGCGACCCGTGCGCCGTCGCCGCCCATGCGCTGGGCAAGAATGTAGGCCGAACTCGACGTCGGCAGGGCGGCGAAGATCAGCGCAATGTCGGCGTGGATGCCGGTCAGACCGAACCAGCGAATCAGCAGCAAGGCCATCGCCGGCATGGCGAGCAGTTTGACCGCCAGCAGATAGCCGGCAGCGGCATGCTGCGCCGTGCCGCCAGCGCCG
>JANXRC010000021.1 GCA_025353195.1 Rhodocyclaceae bacterium | reverse complement strand
TTCACTTCCTCGGCAAAGTCGGTGCTGCGGTAGTTGATCGCGTGCGTGGCTCCGGCGGTACGGCAGAAGGCTGCTTTCTCTTCGCTGCCAACGGTGACTATGCATTCCGCGCCGAGATGCTTCGCCAACTGGATCGCCACCAGACCGATGCCGCTCGAACCACCATGCACCAGCAGCCGCTCGCCGCGATTCAGGCGGCCCAGATCGACCAGGTTGGCCCATGCCGTAAACCAGGTTTCGGGCAGGGCTGCAGCGGTGGCGAAGTCCATCCCCGGCGGAATCGCAAGCGCATGGCTGGCCGCCGCCACGCAGTATTCTGCGTAGCCGCCGCCAGCTGTCAGCGCCGTAACGCCGGCGCCGACTTTCCATTCCGTGACGCCGGTGCCCACCGCGGCGACCCGGCCCGCAACTTCCAGGCCGAGCACGGGCGAGGCATCCGGCGGCGGCGGGTAACGGCCCCAGCGTTGCAGTACGTCGGGGCGGTTGATGCCGGCGCAGACCACCTCGATCAGGATCTGGCCGGGGCCGGCCTTTGGCGCCGGGCCTTCGGCAAGCTTCATGCAGCCGGCGTCGCCGCCTACACCGTGGTCGATGTATTTCATGGTTCCATGCTCCGTCGGGAAATCACGTGCAAGTCTATCGCAGCAGAGGTTTGACGCCACGCCCCGAACAATTTAGATTCGGCGTCGGCGTGTCTGCATCGGCTTGCCACGCCGTCCCGTCTCGACATCGCGCACCTTGCGCTTCGTTTTGTCGGTCGTGCTGAAAGGAGCTGCAAGTGATTCGAGGAAGCTGCCTGTGCGGAGGGATCCGCTATGAGTATGACGGAGACATCGAGGAGATTTCGATCTGCCACTGTTCGCAGTGTCGCAAGGCGCAGGGCTCCGCCTTTGCCGCTGTCAGCCCGCTCGCGTCCGCCAGGTTCAAGCTCATCTCCGGTGCCGAACTGCTGAAGGAGTTCCGCGCCACACCTGGCAAGGCCAGAGTGTTTTGCGCCAACTGTGGCAGCCCGATCTACAGTGCCAAGGACGATCTGCCGGAGGTCAAGCGCCTGCGCCTCGGTACCGTGGACACACCCTTTGTGTGCAGCAACACCTACCATATCTTTGTCGGGTCAAAGGCGCCCTGGCTGGATTTCAATGACACATATCCGCGTTTTGCCGAACGCAAACCTTAGCAGACATTTCACCGAGCGATTGCACATGCTGCCGAAGTCGATTACCGCACTGGAGAAGATTCGCGCGTCGTGCAAGACGATGGTCAAGCGTCGCGCGGCTACGTCCGGCGGCATGTCCCTGGTTCCCATTCCGGGCGTGGACATTGCAGGCGACGTTGGCATGCTGCTGCAATTGATCCCGGCGATCAACCAGAAGTTCGGGCTGACCCTCGAGCAAATCGAGGAGTTGGATACCCGGCACCAGGTGTTGATCTACGCGATGCTGAAAAAGGTCGGCAGCGATCTGGTGGGTCGGGCTATTACCAAGCGGTTGGTGGTCGCTGCGCTGAAGAAGGTCGGCGGTCGCATGGCGGCGAAGCAGGTGCTGAAATACATACCCTTCGCCGGGCAGGCCGCGGCGGTCGCCCTCAGCGTGGCGGCGATGATGTATCTGGGGAATTCGCATGTCGACGCGTGCTTCGAGGTGGCCAAGGGAGCGATCAGGGAATGAGCCGGCTTCCGCTCACGCCGCCTGCCCGGACTTCGACTGGAGCCAAGCTGCGCGCGGTGCAGGCCGACATCACACGTTTGCAGGTCGATGCCATCGTCAATGCGGCAAATTCCTCGTTGTTGGGTGGCGGCGGCGTGGACGGCGCGATCCATCGCGCTGCCGGTCCCGAACTGCTCGCGGAATGTCGCCGTCTGGGCGGCTGCCGGGTAGGCGAGGCGAAGCTGACAGCCGGCTATCGCCTGCCGGCGAAGTTCGTGGTGCACACGGTGGGTCCGGTCTGGCGCGGCGGCACGCAGGGCGAGTCCGAACAACTGGCTTCCTGCTATCGGCATGCGCTGCAGGTGGCTGTCGACAAGGGTGTTCGCTCGGTCGCCTTTCCCTCCATCAGCACGGGCGTCTATGGCTATCCGGTAGAGTTGGCGGCGGCCGTTGCCGTGAACACGGTGCGTTCGGCGCTGCAAGCGTTCGGTGCCTTGGAAGAAGTGGTCTTCTGCTGTTTTTCAGCGACCGATCTGGCTGTCTATCAGGAGCTTCTGCATTGTGAGCCAAGCTGAACCCTTTCTGGTCCCGCAACGACTGGAGACAGATCGTCTGGTGCTGCGGATGTTCGTCGAAGACGACTGGCGCGCGCTGCATGAGCACTATTCGGATGCCGAGTGCACGCGTTACACCTTTCGCCGGACCCTGACCGAAGCCGGAACCTGGCGGGCCATGGCCAGCATGGCCGGGCATTGGGCTTTGCGTGGCTATGGACCCTACGCGGTGGAGGAAAAATCGACGCAGACTGTTCTCGGCACGATCGGACTCTGGTATCCATTGGAGTGGCCCGAGCCCGAGATCAAGTGGGCGCTTGCCCGCCGGCACCAGGGCAAGGGCTACGCCAGCGAGGCGGTGCGCGCCGTGCAGCGCATGGCGCGGCAGTGCATGCCTGAACTGTCGCTGATCAGTTTCATCGACCGCGAGAACGCCGCGTCGATCCGGCTTGCCGGCGCCGTAGGCGCCACCTTCGAGCGCGAGGTGGAATTCGCCGGCGGCTTGTTCCACATTTACCGACATCCGACGGGAGGTTAACTTGAACATGACGGGCGAACACCTTGCTTTCGAACTGCATGCGGCTGATGGCGTGAGCCTTGCCGGCCAGGCCTGGATGCCGCCGACGCTGCACGCCGTGCTGGCCGTGGTGCATGGCATCGCCGAGCATTCCGGCCGCTACGCCTCGCTCGCCGCGCGGGCCAACGAACGCGGCCTGGGCGTGGTGTCGGTGGACCTTCGCGGTCACGGGCGCTCGCCGGGCGAACGTTCGTATGTCGAGCGCTTCGACGATTACCTGCTGGACGTCGATGCACTGCTGGCGAAGGCACGGCAGTTTGCCGCCGGACGTCCGGTATTCCTCATGGGGCACAGCATGGGTGGCGCGATTGCCCTGCGCTGGCTGGCGCAGCGACAGCAGCCTGTGGCGGGGCTGATCCTGTCGTCGGCGGCGCTCAAGATCGGTGGCGACGTGCCGCGCCTGCTGGTCGCGCTGGCACCCGTGCTGTCGCGCTGGCTGCCGCACTTGCGCGGCACGCGCATCGATCCGGCCGTGATCAGCCGCGATGCGGCGGCCGTGGCCGCCTATGTCGGCGACCCGCTGGTGAGCCTGCAGGCCGCGCCGGCCCGCACCGGCGCCGAACTGTTGCAGGCGATGGCCGCCAATCGAGTGGCCGCCGCCGGTCTCACGGTACCCGTATATCTGTTTCACGGCGATGCCGACCGGTTGACCGATCCGGCCGGCAGCCAGGAGATATT
This sequence comes from Rhodocyclaceae bacterium, assembly GCA_025353195.1. Taxonomy (GTDB): domain Bacteria; phylum Pseudomonadota; class Gammaproteobacteria; order Burkholderiales; family Rhodocyclaceae; genus Sulfuritalea. Next base: position 45,213 of record JANXRC010000021.1, on the reverse strand, counting down.
TGATCTTTGGGGCGGGCCGGATCGTACCCTGCGCCTGTGGCCCGGCAGCCGCCACGAAACGCTCAACGATCTCGATCGCGAGGCGGTGGCGACGGAACTTCTGCAGTGGGTGCTGGCGCACAGCCGCGCTGCCTGTCGGTGAATGAAGCCGACGAATGCGGAAATAGAATAATCCATTTCACGATTCAGGTTATTGGTCTTATAGTGGACCTGTCACAAGCGCGAGGGGCACCACCCCGCCCCGCGCGTTAGTTCGGTGAGGCGTTAAGGCGCCTTTCCTTCCTGTACGCCGGGAGCAACTCCAGGCTACGCCGTGGCGGAATCCGCCGTTCGCGCCCCCGAGGCTGCGGACGGCTGGATTCAAATTGGGGCTGTTGGACCGCAAGTTCATCCCTTGTTCCATATCAACGCGGATTGCCGCGATTGGGGGCACTGTGCGCGTGCAGCAGTCAACACATGGACTTGATCGGGGTGTCGCCCGGTCTTGCGGAGAAGGCGGGCAGGCGTGGAATCGTTGTCGAATCTGGCGGTGGCAGGGGTATTCATGGCGGGGCTGGGGGTGGTCCTGGCGCTGCTGCTCGCCCTCGCCAACAAGAAGCTCTATGTCTACGAGGATCCGCGCATCGGCGAGGTCGAGGAACTGCTGCCGAAATCCAACTGCGGAGCCTGCGGCCAGGCCGGCTGTCGCGACTTTGCCGAAAAGGTGGTCGGCGGCGCCATCATCCCCGCGCAATGCACGGTCAGCACGCCGCAGCAGCGGCAGGGCATCGCCGACCTGCTCGGCGTCGCCGCCGGCACGATGGAGAAGAAGCTGGCGCGTCTGGCCTGCGGTGGCGGTCATCATGTGGCCTTCCTGCGTGCCCGCTACGCCGGCCTCGCCACCTGTCGGGCGGCAGCCGTGGTCAGCGGCGGCGGCAAGGAATGCGCCTGGGGCTGTCTGGGCCTGGGCGATTGCGCCAGCGTTTGCACCTTCGACGCCATTCACATGGACTTGCATGGCCTGCCCCGGGTCGATGCGGACAAATGCACGGCCTGCAACGACTGTGTCGAGGTCTGCCCCAAGGGCCTGTTCAGCCTCGAGCCGGTCAGCCACCAACTCTGGGTGGCGTGCAAGAACCAGGCGGATGGCGACACCGCCGAGGCCGCCTGCGAAGTGGCCTGCACCGCATGCGGCAAGTGCGTCATGGACGCGCCGCCGGCGCTCCTGAAGCTGGACGGCAACCTTGTCGTCATCAACTACGCACTGAACGTCTGGGCCACACGCCAGCCCATCGAGCGCTGCCCTACCGGCGCCATCGTCTGGTTCGACAAACCCGATACCCCCGTCAAGGGCGCGGCCGCCAGGAAGATCCTGCGCAACGACCCCTTGCCGCTCACGCATTGACCCTTCGGAGTTCACCATGAATAAGATAATTGAACGCTTCATGAATGCCATTCGGCCGGGCGACAAGGGCGAGCCGCCGAAGTATCCAGGTATCCGCGACGCGGTGGACGGCAATACCGCCGTCATCCACGTCGAGCGGGAAGCCTCCGACGCCGCCGGCGCCTACCCGATCACGCCGTCGACCCAGATGGGCGAATACTGGGCCGAGGAGGTCGCTGCCGGTCACCTCAACATCTCCGACAAGCCGCTGATCTTCATCGAGCCGGAATCCGAACACGCTGCTGCCGGCGTCACTGCCGGCATGTCGATGACCGGCCTGCGCGCCGTCAATTTCTCGTCGGGGCAGGGCGTCGCCTTCATGCACGAGTCGCTCTACGCCGCGGTCGGCAAGCGTTTGCCCTACGTGCTCAACATGGGCTGCCGCGCCATCACCAAGGCCTCGCTCAACGTGCATGCCGGCCACGACGATTACCATTGCATCGATGACACCGGCTTCATCCAGGTCATGGCCAGGAACGCCACCGAGGCGGCCGACCTCAACCTGATCGGGCGCAAGATCGCCGAACTGTCACTGACCCCCGCCATCATCGGCCAGGATGGCTTCCTCACCACCCACCTGATCGAGTCGGTGCTGCTGCCGGAGCGCGAACTTGTCGCGGAGTTCGTCGGCAAGCCGGACGACCTGATCGACACGCCGACGCCGGCGCAGCAAATGCTGTTCGGGCCGAAGCGGCGCCGCGTGCCGGCGATCTGGGACGTGGACACGCCGATGGTGTCGGGCGTGGTGCAGAATCAGGATGCCTACATGCAGGCCACGGCCGCGCAGCGCCCGTATTTCTTCGACCACATCGAGACCATCGCCGACGCCTGCATGAACGAATATGCCGGGCTGACCGGCCGTCACTACCAGCGCCTCGCCACCTTCAAGACCGAGGATGCGGACTACCTCATCGTCGGCATGGGCAGCATGATCGTTCAGGCCGAGGCGGTGGCGGACTATCTGCGCGAAACGCGCAAGCTCAAGGTCGGCGTGGTCAATCTGACCATGTTCCGCCCCTTCCCCGGCGATCTGCTGGGCCACGTGCTGCGCGGCAAGCAGGGCGTGGCGGTGCTGGAGCGCACCGACCAGCCGCTGGCCGAAGATCTGCCGCTGATGCGCGAAGTGCGCGCCACGGTGCTCAAGTGCATCGAGAACGGCATGGCCGGGCCGGATGGCGTCAAGCCGTATGCCGACTACGCCAATTATTTTGGCGCGGCCGACATGCCGCGCCTGTATTCCGGCTGCTATGGCCTCGGTTCACGCGACCTGCAACCCGAGGCGCTGATCGGTACCGTCGAGAACATGCTGCCCGAGGGCACGCAGCGCAAGTTCTTCTATCTCTCCGTCGACTTCGCCCGAGATCCGCTGAATCCGAAGGACGAGGTGCATCAGCAGGACCTCGCCGACAAGTATCCGCGCATTCGCGAGATGGGGGTGCGCGGTTCCGAGAATCCGAACCTGCTGCCGAAGGGCGCGATCACGGTGCGCATGCATTCGGTCGGTGGCTGGGGCGCGATCACTACCGGCAAGAACCTGGCGATGACCCTGTTCGAACTGCTCGGCTGGGACATCAAGGCCAACCCGAAATACGGCTCGGAAAAGAAGGGCCAGCCGACCACTTATTACCTCTCGGCTGCGCCGGAACCGATCCGCATCAACTGCGAGTACGTTTATGTCGATGTCGTGCTCTCGCCAGACCCGGCGGTGTTCGGCCACAGCAATCCGCTGTCCGGGCTGAAGAAGGGCGGCTTCTTCATCATCCAGTCGAACCTCGGCAAGGAGACCTGGGCCAGCTTCCCGCTCTGGGCGCAGAAGTTCATCGTCGACAACGACATCCGCGTCTACTATCTGGATGCTTTCCAGATCGCTCGCGACGAAGCCGGTGCGGCGGAATTGCAGGTGCGCATGCAGGGCATCGCCTTCCAGGGCGCGTTCTTTGCCGCCAGCCCGGTGATGCAGACCGCACAGCTGACCGAGGACGCGCTGTTCACCGCGATCGAGGCCCAGCTGCAATCCAAGTTCGGCGGCAAGGGTGCGCGCGTGGTGGCCGACAATCTGCGCGTGGTGCGTCGCGGCTTCACCGAGCTGACCGAGATCACCGACAAGGAGGTTGGCGTCACGCGCAAGCGCTTCGCCACCAAGGCGGATGCCGGCCTGCCCATCATGCTGCGGAATCTGCCGGCTGGCGATGGGAAGATTGCCGACATCCACCGCTTCTGGGAACAGACCGGCAGCTTCTACCTCACCGGCAAGGGCAACGACAACCTGGTCGATCCCTTCATCGGCGCCTCGCTGCTGCCGGCGGCCACCGGCGTATTCCGCGACATGACCGGCATCCGCTTCGAACATCCGGTGTGGATCGCCGAGAACTGCACGGCCTGCGGCAACTGCTACACCGAGTGCCCGGACTCGGCGATCCCCGGGCTGGTCAGCTCGGTCGCGGATGTTTTCGGCACCGCCCTCAATCGCATCGAGACGTCCGGCAAGCCGACGCGCTTCCTGCGCCGCGCCGTGCGTAGCGTCGAGAAGAAGTTGCGGGCACTGGTCGACCATCACGGCGGCGCGGTGCGGCCGCTGATCGATATTGCCATCGACGAGGTGATCGCCGAGGCGCCGGACGCGGATCGCGCCGGCCTCGCGGCCGAATTCACGCAGTTGCAGATCCAGCTCGGCGGCTTCCAGTTCGGCACCACCAAGCCCTTCTGGACACAGCGCGAGAAGAAGGACAAGGGCAGCGGCGGCCTCTTTTCAATCACCGTCAATCCCTATACCTGCAAGGGCTGCAAGCTGTGCGTGACGGTGTGCGAGGACAACGCGTTGACGATGGTGACGCAGACCGAGGAATCGGTGGATCGCCTGCGCCGCGACTGGAACACCTGGCTCGACCTGCCGACCACGCCCAAGGAGTTCAGCCGCATCGACAGTCTCGACGAGAAGATCGGCGCCCTCGAAACCTTGCTGCTCGACAAGCACAACTACAATTCGATGGCCTGCGGCGACGGCGCCTGCCTGGGCTGCGGCGAGAAGACCGCGATCCACCTGTTCACCTCGACCGTGACGGCGCTGATGCAGCCGCGGGTCAAGGCCTTCATCGGGAAGCTCGACCAGCTGATCGCGAGTCTCGAACAGCATATGCGCGTCAAGCTCGCCTCGGCGGTGGACCTCACCGACATGGCCGCCGTGGTGCGCGCCGTCGACTCCACCGGCCAGCACGACCTGACCTTGTCCAATCTCGCTACCAAGCTCAACGCCGACAAGCCTTCGCAGTTGCTCGACCCGGCCTGGGTGAAGAACACCGCGCAGCTGCTGGACAAGCTGAAGGACCTCAAGTGGCGTTATGTCGAGGGACCGACCAAGCACGGCCGGGCCGAAATGGGCATCATCAATTCCACCGGCTGCACCTCGGTATGGGGCTCGACTTATCCCTTCCATCCCTATCCCTTCCCGTGGACCTCGCATCTGTTCCAGGATTCGCCATCGGTGGCGATGGGCATCTTCGAGGGCCACATGGCGAAGATGGCCGACGGCTTCAAGGCGGTGCGCATGGCCGAGCAGGAACTGGCGGGCGATTACCTGCCCGACCGCGACGACGATTTCTTCCGCCGCTTCAACTGGCAGAAGTTCTCCGCCGACGAGTGGCTGCTCTGCCCACCGGTGGTTTCGATCGGCGGTGACGGCGCGATGTATGACATCGGCTTCCAGAACCTGTCGCGCGCGCTGATGTCGGGCATGCCGATCAAGATCCTGGTGGTCGATACGCAGGTGTATTCCAACACCGGCGGCCAGGCCTGTACCTCGGGTTTCATCGGCCAGGTATCCGACATGGCGCCGTTCGGTACCGCCTCGCGCGGCAAGCAGGAAACGCGCAAGGAAATTTCGCTGATCGGCATGGCCCACCGCACCTCGTATGTGATGCAGGGCACCATCGCCCATGTCAATCACCTGCTCGAAAGCTATGTCGATGGCCTCAACAGCCGGCGTCCGGCGCTGTTCAACATTTACGCCGTGTGTCCGCCGGAACACGGCGTCGGCGACGACAAGAGCGTGGACCAGAGCAAGCTGGCGGTGGAAGGCCGCGCCTACCCGCTGTTCCGTTTCGATCCCGATGCCGGCACCACCTTCAACGAATGCGTCAGTCTCGAAGGCAACCCGTCGCTCGATAGCGACTGGCCGACCTACAGCCTCAAGTACCTCGATGACGACGGGGCCGAGCAGAGCATGACGCTGCCGATGACCTTCGCCGATTTCGCCGCAACCGAGGCACGCTTCCTCAAGCAGTTCAAGAAGGCGCCGCCGGAGACCTGGAACGACAACATGGTGCCGTTGGCCGACTTCCTGCAGCTCGACAGCGACGAGCGCGAGGGCAAATTCCCCTTCATCTGGGCGGTGGACAGGAAGAATCGCCTGATGCGCCTGGTGGTCACCGAGGACCTGGTCCGTTCCTCCGAGGAGCGGCTGCATTTCTGGCGCCAGCTGCGCGGTCTCGCCGGCCTCGGCGCCCGCCCGTCGGATACCGCCGAGGTGACCGAGCGGGTGCGTGCCGAACTGCTGGCGAAGATCACGGCCAGCCTCGGTCTCGGCGGGCTGGCCGATGCCGCACCCGATTCAGGAGTCGGCGCCGGCGATACGGCGGCAACGGCGGGCGATTACGAGCCGGCCTGGGTCGAGTCGCCGGAATGCACGGCCTGCGACGAGTGCATCAACCTGGCGCCGAAGACATTTGCCTACAACGAGCAGAAGCTCGCCGTCGTGATCAACCCGAAGGGGGCGAAATTCGCCGACATCGTCAAGGCCGCCGAGAAGTGTACAGCGGGCTGCATCCATCCCGGCACGCCGTGGAACCGGGCGGAGCCCGGTCTTGAAAAGCTCATGGCGCGCGCGGCAAAGTTCAACTGACGATGCAATGAAATTCCTCAACTACTTTCGCGGCGAGACCTTCGCCCGCGGCATCCATCCGCCGCAGCACAAGGAAACGGCGACCATGCCGATCCGCCGCCTGCCGTTCGCGCCGCGGCTGATTGTGCACCTGTCGCAGCAGGTCGGCCGCCCGGCGCGGCCACTGGTGCGCGTCGGCCAGGAAGTTGTGCGCGGCCAGCCGATTGCCGCCGCCGAGGGCTTCATCTCGGTGCCGCATCACGCGCCGGCCAGCGGCGTGGTGGAGGCGATCCGCCTGCATCCCACCGCCAACGGTCCGTGGGGCGAGGCCATCGTCATCCGCGTGCACCCGGGCTCGACGCAGGAAGTGCTGTGGGAACAGCCGCAGTATCTGCCGGCCCTCGATGCCGACGAACTGATCGAGGCGGTCCAGGACACCGGCATCGTGGGGCTCGGCGGCGGCGTCTTTCCGACCCACGCCAAGCTCAAGGTGCCGAAGGAATGGCCGGTGGATACGCTGGTGGTCAACGGCTGCGAATGCGAACCTTACCTGACCTCCGATCACCGCATCATGGTCGAACAACCGGCGGACATCATCGCCGGCATCGGCATCGTGCGCCAGCTGTTGGGCGGCCCGCGCGCGATCATCGGCATTGAGGACAACAAGCCCGACGCCGTCGAGGCGATCCGCGCCCGTCTGCCCGACGATGGCTCGGTCAGTGTCGAAGCGGTGCCGACGAAGTATCCGCAGGGCGCTGGCGAGATGCTGATCAAGACGCTGGCCGGGCGCGAAGTGCCGCCCGATTCGCGGTCCTACCAGATCGGCGCCTACGTGCAGAACGTCGCCACGCTGGCCTACATGGGCGCGCTGATGCCGAAGGGTCGCGGCTTCATAGAGCGTGTCATCACCGTGGTGGGCACGGCGGTGGACAGGCCCGGCAACTACCTGGTGCCGATCGGTACGCCGCTGCGCTTCCTGCTCGATTACGTCGGTGCCCGCGACCAGTCGCTCGAGGTCGTCTTCGGCGGCCCGATGATGGGCCAGGCCGTGGGTTCGCTCGACACGCCGGTTACCAAGGGCGTCTCCGGCATCCTGGTGTTTCGCGGTCGCGACGTCGCCGAGCGGGCCGCACGCAAGACCTATCCGTGCATCAAGTGCGGCGAGTGCGTCGAGTGTTGTCCGATGGGGCTCAATCCGTCTACGCTGGGCATGCTGGCGGCCAAGCGCCAATACGAGCTGATGAGCGAGCGCTATTTCCTCGGCACCTGCTTCGAGTGCGGCAGCTGCAGTTACGTCTGCCCGGCGAACATTCCGCTGGTGCAGCAGTTCCGCGTTGCAAAGCGCATCCTGCGCGAGAAGGCGGCGGCATGAGCACTCCGCTGATCGAGATCCGCTCCGCACCGCACGTCAAGGCGCCGCGCACCGTGGAAATGATTATGCGCCACGTGGTCTGGTCGCTGCTGCCGATCTGCGCCTTTTATGTTGTCCAGTACGGCATTTCGGCTCTGGCTTCCATCGTGGTGGTTACCGCGACCTGTCTGCTCACCGAAAAATTCTTTATCCGCACCGGCACCCAGTCCGGACAGCTGACCGACTATTCCGCTGCGATTACCGGGCTGCTGCTGGCCCTGACGCTGCCGCCGGGCTTCCCGCTGTGGATGGGCGCAGTCGCCGGCCTGGTTGCCATCGTCCTCGGCAAGGCCATATTCGGCGGCATCGGCCACAACCTGTTCAATCCGGCGCTGGTCGGCCGTGCCTTTGTCCAGGCGGCCTTCCCGACGTCCATCGCCACCTATACGCCGTCCTTCCTCACCGGCCGCTTCACTGAATTCATTCCGTCCTCGGTGGCCTGGCCGTTGATGATCCCGGCCGACACTGTGGTCTGGATGCAGTCCAAGCAACTCGATGCGCTGGCGGGGGCGACGCCACTGGCGAAGTGGAAATTCGACGGCGTCATGGCGAACGCCGTCGAACTTCTGACCTCGCTTTCCGGCCACATGGCGGTCGGCCCGGCACCGGCCCTGGTGCTGCTCTGCGGGCTCTATCTGGCTTTGCGGCGCTTCATGGACTGGCGCATCCCGGTCGCCATTCTCGGCAGCGCGGCGCTGACCGCCTGGTTGTTGTATGCCGTGGATTCCACGCGTTATCCGAATCCCTTTTTCATGCTGTTTTCCGGAGGCCTGATTCTCGGTGCGGTGTACATGGCCACCGACATGGTGACATCACCCGTTACGCCTCGCGGCATGTGGGTCTATGGCGCGCTGATCGGGTTGCTGACGGTGGTGATCCGCTACTACAGCGGCCTGCCGGAAGGCGTGATGTACGCGATCCTGCTCGGCAACGCCGCTTCGCCCTTGATCGAGAGGATCACCCAGCCGCTGACCTTCGGCCGTGGAGCCCCCGGACGCAGCCGCGAGGGCACGCCGGGTTACGTCTCGCGCACGGATGCCGACGCCGCGATTCCGAAGAAGCGCTTCCTGCGCAACAAGCCAAAAAAATGAGTACCCAGAACGACAATCCGCCCAACCCCCTTCCTGCGAAAGTGGGTGATTACGGTTTAGCCGCTGACGCGGCTTCCGAGGCATCGCCAGCGCAGATCACGCCGACCGTCGCAATGATCCGCACGCTCGGCCTTGTGTCGCTGATCTGCGGCCTGATCATCGTCGGCAGCTTCGAGATAACTCTGCCCGCCGCGCAGGCCAATCGCCGGCTTGCTGCCGAGCGCGCCGTGTTCAAGGTGATTCCGGCGGCGAAGTCGATTGCCGAATACGTGGCGCTGCCCGGTGGCGGCATCGAGCCAAGAGTCGGCGCTGGCGACACGGCGATTGTGCCGGGCGCCGTGAAGTTTTTCGCCGCCTACGACGCGGCCGGTCAGCTCGCCGGCATTGCCGCAGAAGGCGCAGCGAAGGGTTATGCCGACACAGTGCGCGTGATGTTCGGCTATTCGCCGGCCTGCCAGTGCGTGGTCGGCATTGGCGTGGTGTCGATGCGCGAAACGCCGGGCATCGGAGACAAGATCATCACCGACAAGGATTTTCTCGCCAACTTCAAGGCCCTCGACACCAAGGTGAGCAAGGAACTGGCTGCGCTGGCCAACGAAATCAAGGTCGTCAAGCACGGCACCAAGACGCAGCCGTGGCAGATCGACGCCATCGCCGGCGCCACCATCACCTCGCGCGCCGTCGGCAAAGGCATCAATGAAGCGGCGCAGATGCTGCTGCCGCGGCTGGTGCCAAACCTGGACAAGATCAGGAGCAAGCCATGAACAGTTTTCCCGGTACGGGCTACGAAGGCAAAAACTGGACGGAGTTCATGGAGGGCATCTGGGAACGCAATCCCGTATTCGTCATGGTGCTCGGCATGTGTCCGACGCTGGCGGTCACGGTGTCGGCGATCAATTCCATCTCGATGGGGCTGGCAACCACCTTCGTCATGGCGGCGTCATGCTGGCTGGTCTCGCTGCTGCGCCACCAGATTCCGAAGGAAGTGCGCATCGCCACCTACATCGTGATCATCGCCACCTTCGTCACCGTGGTCGATTACGCCATCCAGGCCATCAGCCTCGACATGTACGAAGCGCTCGGCGCCTACATCCAGCTGATCGTCGCCAACTGCCTGGTGCTCGGCCGCGCCGAAGCGCATGCGGCGCGCAATGCCCCGCTGCCTGCCGCGCTCAACGGTCTTGGCATGGGGCTGGGCTTCACCCTGGGACTGGTGATGATCGGCGGCGTCCGCGAGATTCTCGGCGCCGGCACGCTGCTCGGTTTTTCGCTGTTCGGCGCCAACTTTCAGCCGTGGGTGGTGATGGTGCTGCCGCCCGGCGGCTTCTTTGTCATGGGCGGCTGGCTGCTGGTGTTCGCGCTGGTTCGCGCCCGCCGCGAACGCGCCGCCGTTGCGGCGCAGGAGACATGACATGATGCGCGAATCCCTCGGCCAGATTCTGGTCACCAGCATTCTTTCCGGCAATTTCGTGCTGGCGATGTTCCTCGGCATGTGCCCTTTCCTCGGCGTCACCCACAGCGTTGCCGTCGCTTTCCCGCTCGGCCTGGCGACGACCTTCGTCATCGTCATCGCTTCGCTCAGCGCCTATGCGCTGAACCTGGTGCTGGGTCTGATGCATCTGGAATTCCTGCGGCTCATCTGCTACATCGTGGTGATCGCCGCCGCCGTGCAATTGGTCGAAATGTTCGTCAAGAGGCAGAGTCCGGCATTGTTCCGCGCGCTCGGCATCTACCTGCCGCTGATCACCACTAACTGCGCCGTGCTCGGCGTGGCTCTGTTCCAGACCGCCCGCGAGTACGACTTCGCGCAATCCCTGACCTTTGCCCTCGGCGGTGGCATCGGCTTCACCATCGCGCTGGTGCTGCTGGCCAGTGTGCGCGAGCGCATCGAGCTATCGGATGTGCCGGGGGTACTCAAGGGCACGGCCATGTCCCTGATGCTCGCCGGCATTCTCTCGCTCTCCTTCATGGGATTCGCCGGGCTGGGTGGCTGATCATGACCTACCTCATCACCATCGGCCTCATCTTCCTCGTCATGCTCGGCGGCATTGCAGTCGAGCGGCTTTACCGGCGTTTCGCGGCGAGGAACCCGAAACTCGGCCCTTTCCGCGACACCACCAAGTGCGGCAGTTGCTCGGCCGGCAGCGGCTGCAGCGACACCTCCTGCGCCGGCGATGGCGCTGACCCTGGTCGCTAATCAAACCTTTTTGGAGCCAATGCCATGTCGATCCCCAACCCGCCCGCACCTCCCCCCGCCAAGATCTATTCGGCCGTGCTGACACAGTCGCGGCGGATCACCCCATCGGCTTCGCGCGAGGAAGTGCGGCATCTGGTGTTCCGCACCGGCGACCTGTCCTTCGGCGGCGTGCCGGGCAACTGCATCCGTGTCCTGGCACCGGGGCAATACGGCAACCGGCATCATGCCCGTCTCTACTCGGTCATGGACCTGGAACGCCGGGCCGATGAGATCGAATTCGCCATCTGCGTGCGGCGCTGCTCCTATATCGACGAGTTCAACGGCGAGGAATACAAGGGTGTCGCGTCGAACTACTTGTGCGACCTGCGGCCCGACGACGCTCTCGAATTCGCCGGCCCGGTGGGCTACCCGTTCGTCATTCCGGAGGACAAAGGCGCAGACATTTTGATGCTGGGCATGGGTACCGGCATCGCGCCCTTTCGCACCCTGATCCGCCAGATCTACGAACAGGTCGGCGGCTGGAAGGGCAGGGTTCGGCTGTTCTACGGCGCGCGCAGCCCGCTGGAAATGCTCTACATGAATGACGAGAACAGCGACCTCGCCAACTACTTCGACCAGCCGACATTCAAGGCCTTCCAGGCGGTTAGTCCCAAGCCGCATTTCGACGCGCCGGCAGCGCTCGACAAGGCCCTGGAGGAGAACGCGGCAGAAGTCTGGGAGATGATGCAGCGGCGGGATACGCGGGTCTTCGTTGCGGGCACCGCGAACATGCTCGATACGGTCGAAGCGGCCATGGGCGAGCTGGCCGGTTCGGTCGAAAACTGGACGGCGGTTCGCGCCAGACTGGCCTCCAGCGGGCGCTGGAGCGAATTGCTGTACTGAGCGCCGGCAGCCGCGCGCTCATCGTCACGCCTGCCGCCTGCAAGGATTGGCATTGCGGGCGCAGCGCCAGTGTCGCCGCGGCCTATTTCGACTTCTTCAGGTAGGGCACGTAGGCCATGTCCGTCTTGGTGATGTGATGGGTGAGCCAGTCGCTGAGAAGCTTCACCGTATCCGTCGAAATGTCCTGTTCCATCGACTTGAGCTGGAGTTCGCCCAGTCTGGTGCGAAACGCAGCATGTTCGGCCATGTGTTCAGCCAGACCGGGAAAGCCCGCGGACTTCATCAGGGCTTCTTCTGCCGCGAAGTGATCCCGGGTGTAGTGCTTCAGGCGCACCAGCGCGTAGACGGCAAAAAGCGTGCGCTCGTCGACGGCGGCGCGCTCCAGTTCCGCGAGCCACTCAAAAATTGTCCTGTGGTGCACATCGAGCAGCGGAACGCCTGTGCTGAGGTCAACTGTCCATTCGATCATGGGTGAAATGGTAGCACCTCGAGGGATGAACCCGGACAAGCTTTCGAACGCCGGCCGAAATAAGAGACGAGTGCATACTTGCGGCAAGGTCGCAGACAGACAAGGAGACGAAGATGCGCATCGGTGTCCCCCGCGAAATAAAGTCCGGAGAGTTCCGCGTCGGCCTGGTTCCCGCTTCGGTGCGGGACCTCTGCGCCGCCGGTCACGATGTCCTCGTGCAGTCGGGCGCCGGAGCTCCGATAGGCTTCAGCGATGCGGAGTATTCGACGGCCGGCGCGCGCGTCGTAGCCAGCGCAGCGGAGGCGTGGGCGGCCGAACTGGTGGTCAAGGTCAAGGAGCCGCAGGCGACTGAGTTCGCCTTTCTGCGGCCGGGTCAGGTGCTGTTTACCTATCTGCACCTCGCTCCGGATTTGCACCAGGCCGAAGCACTGCTGCGCTCAGGCTGCATCGCCATCGCCTACGAAACGGTCACCGATCATGACGGCAAGCTGCCGCTGCTGGCGCCGATGTCTGCCGTGGCGGGACGCATGGCGGTGCAGGCTGGCGCGCATTTTCTCGAGAAACCCCATGGTGGGCGCGGCGTGCTGCTCGGCGGGGTTCCCGGCGTTGCCCCGGGGTGCGTCACCATACTCGGCGCCGGCACCGTGGGTGCCCATGCGGCGCGCATGGCGGTGGGGCTGGATGCCGAGGTGACGGTCATCGCCCGCACACGGCAGCGTCTCGATGCGCTCGACCGGGAATATCCGGGACGCGTGCGGACGCTGATGGCGAGCGCAGCTGCAATCGAGGAATCGGTGTGCGGCGCCGATCTGGTGATCGGCGCAGTTCTGCAGCCTGGCGGCGTCGCGCCGAAACTGATCGATCGTGCACTGCTGCGGAAGATGCGGCGCGGCGCAGTGATTGTGGACGTTGCCATCGATCAGGGTGGTTGCTGCGAAACGTCACGTCCGACGACACATGCCGATCCGGTTTTCGTCGAGGAAGGCGTGCTGCACTATTGCGTCGCCAACATGCCAGGTGCCGTGCCGCTGACTTCGACGCTGGCGCTCAACAACGCCACCTTGCCCTCGGTGCGCGCGCTCGCCGGCACAGGCTGGAAACAGGCGCTGCGGGACAACCCCGGCCTGGCCAACGGCCTCAATGTTTGCGCCGGGCAGATCACCCATCCCGTCGTCGCAGCGGCGCTTGGAAGGCCGCTTAAACCGCCCTCCGATTTTTTCGCAACCTGAGCAGAACAGCGGAGCTATTTGACCAGCGGCGTGCCGAATTCCTGCGTCCAGTACACACGATTCGGTCACCTGATTCGCGAAAGCAGCTCGGTGACGTTCAAGGCGTCCTGAGGGCTCGTTGCGCCAATTGCGTCAATCCGGGCATGGCCTTCATCAAAACGGAGCCATAGGCCACAGATATGACGCCGGCAATGACGAATACCGGTTTTACGCTTCCGATCTGGTGCGCAAGGCTGCCGTAAACCAGACTGCCCAAAGGCAGCATGCCGATGAACGACATCGTGTATAGCGCCATCACCCGCCCGCGCAGGTGTTCCGGAACCAGCGACTGCAAGAGGATATTGCAGGATGTCACGATCATGATGAAGCTTCCGCCAGAGAAGAACAGCAGCGGCAATGCCAGCGTCAGCAGACGATTGTAGGCAAAGGCGGCGGAGGCGACGCCGCCCACCAGGCAGGCCAGTACGATGCGGTTGCCGATGCCGGCCAATGACCTTCTGCTGGCCAGGAAGAGTGCCGCCGCCAGAGCTCCGCCTCCCGAGGCGCCAAGAAGTATTCCGAGGAGGTCGGGGCCGCCATTGAAAATGTCCTGAGCATAGACCGGCATGAAGGTCATGAATGGCGAGACGCAAATGCTGGTCACTGCAACTGTGCCCACCAGCCAGCGTGCTGGCGTGAATCGACGTACGTATTCCATGGCCTCGATCAGCGAACCGGATGTCCCGTTCCGTTCCGGCTTTTCGAGGTGGATGGTGAGCAGCGTGTAAATGGCAGCAACATAGGAGACCGCATTGATGGCGAAGCAGGCCGGTTCGTTGAAAATCGCCAGGGTGAATCCTGCCACGGCTGGCCCAAGCAGGCGCGCCGCATTGAATGTCAGGGAATTGAGTGCAATTGCATTGGACAACAGGCTGCGATCATGAATGATTTCGGTGATGAACGCCTGCCTGGTCGGCATCTCCATGGCGCCAGCCACACCCAGTACAGCCGAGGCCGTGATCAATATCCATGGACTGAAACTTTGCTGCCAGGCAACCACCGATAGCGCAGTGGCGACCGCCATCTCGACTACCTGTGTCCACAGCAGTATGTTGCGCTTGCTGAAACGGTCAGCCAGCATTCCTCCAAGCGGTGTCGCAACCAGCATCGGAATTTGCCCTGAAAAGGCTACCAGGCCGAGCATGAATGCAGACCCCGTGACGCGGTAAGCGATCCAGGACAGCGCGACTTGCTGCACCCAGGTACCGATCAGCGAGATGCCTTGGCCGAAAAAGTAATAGCGAAAATCTCGCCCGGCAAGGGAGCGGAAGGTATTCTTCAACATGGGTTGGTACCCAATAGAATGATCATAGGCAGCGAACGCACGCTCCTGAGCGCGGCCGGCCTATCGCCGGTTCATTCGCGCCCCTTGGCCGGCATGCCCTCCGCCCAGTCCAGTGCCTGTTCCAGCCGGTCATTGCCCCAGAACATCTCTCCGCCGACCATGAAGGTGGGAGCGCCGAAAATGTCCAGGTTGAACGCCTCGTCTGTCTGACGCCGCAGGAGATCCTTGCCCTCAGGGCTTTCTCCCGCAGCGATCAGGGCCTCGGCGTCAAGCCCCAGGCTGCGCAGCAAACCGGCGACCACTTCACGCTCGCCGATATCCTGATCCGCGGCAAAGCCCGCGGCAAACACCGCCCGGACAAAATCCGGAACCCAGGGGGCGTCCTGGTGGGCGCAGATAATGCGAGAGGGGCGAAGGCCATTGCGGGGAAATTTCGAGGGCCGCTTCAGGGGAAAGCCGTAATGTTTGCAGAGGCGTTCCATGTCCCGCCACATGTAGCGACCCTTGGACGGATAAATGTTGAAGGGCGAGTCGTTCCAGCCCATCGCTGTAAACACCGGACCGAGCAGAAAGGGCCGCCAATTGACCTTGACGCCCTTGGCTGCCGCGAGAGGCTCGATGCGCAAGGCCGCAAGATAGGAGTAGGTACTCGCGAAGTCGAACCAGAAGTCTATGTGCTTTGTCATGAAGCCACCCTGATCGCGCGTTGTTCGACGATGGCGTTGCCGCAGCCGGGCATCACAGTTTGTTCTTTATCTTCCCCGCCTCATCCGAAATCACTTTACCGCCCTTCTGGATGTCTTTGCCGGCGCCCTCGATGGTGTTGCAGCCTGCAATCGTGCCAGATAGACCAGCCAGGAACAGTGTTGCCAATAGTGATGCGACAATTCTCCGGATCATGCTTGTTTCCTATTGTAGATAACGAGATTTGGCGGACCCATGTGGCGGTCCGCTGGTCAAATATACCGTTAACTTGTCCTCAACCGGTCGGCGATTCCGGCCGCGGTCGACCAAATGCAGCGTACTGCGCGCTGGTCCCTCAGTCGCCGTCTTCGGCGAACCAGCGCAGTTTGTCGCGCAGGGTCACCACTTCGCCGACGATGATCAAGGTCGGCGCACGCAGGCTGGCGGCAGCGGCCAGGGTCGGCAGCGTACTCAGCGTGCCGGTCACCGTGCGCTGGCTGGGTTGGGTGCCATGCTGCACGATGGCGGCCGGCCAGTCTGCGGGCAGGCCGTGCTCCATGAGCTTGGCGCACAGATGCGACAGGCCCGACAGGCCCATGTAGATCACCACGGTCTGGCGCCGCCGGGCCAAGCCCGGCCAGTCCAGGTTCATGCTGCCGTCGCGCAGATGGCCGGTGACGAAGACGCAGGCCTGCGCGTGGTTGCGATGGGTCAGCGGTATGCCGGCATACGAGGCGACACCGGCGGCTGCCGTGATGCCGGGAACGACCTCGAAGTTGATGCCGTCGGCGTGCAGGGTTTCGACTTCCTCCCCGCCGCGGCCGAAGATGTAGGGATCGCCCCCCTTGAGGCGCACCACGCGCTTGCCGCTCTTGGCCAGGCGCACCAGCAACTGGTTGATTTCTTCCTGGGGAATGGCGTGATTGCCGCGTTCCTTGCCGGCATAGATCCTTTCGGCACCGGCGCGCGCGAGCCCGAGCACCGGTTGCGACACGAGGTTGTCGTAAACCAGAACATCGGCTTCGCCGATCAGGCGTGCGGCCTTGAGGGTCAGCAATTCAGGGTCGCCGGGGCCGGCGCCGACCAGATAGACCCAGCCGGGTTGGGCAGGAGTGGGTTTCATAGGCGTGAAATATACCCGACGGCTCTCAATATATCCGAGCAGAGCGAGCAAATTGGTCACCTCCCCCGGGCGGGGGAGGACGGGAGGGGGAGTAGTTCATGCCGTCTTTGTTTGGTCCATCAGGAACAACCTCCGCCACAACTTCCGCAGCCCTTGGTGGCGGCTGGCGTGGTGCAGCCGCTGCGAAAGATGAACTGGAATTCTCCGGGCTGCACTTCGCTGAAATCCAGCGTGGTGTTCTCCAGCAGAGGCTGGCTGAGTGGCGAGATCAGGATCACAATGCCATTGGCGTCGAGTACCAGATCGTCTTCGCGTTCCTCGTCGAAGCCCATGCCATAGACCAGTTCGTCGTCAACTTCGTCGTGCTTGGCGGCCACGCGAAGCATGCGCTGGCGGTCGGGCTGTTCGGCGGCGGCACGAGCGATCTGTTCGGCGGCAGCCGGGGTCAGGTTGAACATGGGATTGATTCCTTGTGATCGGCAGTCAGGCAGGCACGAACGTGCTGGACAAATTTCGCCGGCCAGTCGCAGCGGCTTGTCGCGCGCAGGTGTGTGTAGGAGGCAAGCAGCCGGTGCAGCATGACGCCGTCGTGCTGGCCGTCAATGCCATAGCCGCGGCGGACTGCATAGGCATATCGGGTGTCGGCCGGCAGCCCGTGCAGGCTGGAGTAGTGAAATTCGTGGGCATGCAGCACAGGGGATTCGGCCGCGGGGTCGGAACCGGCGCCCGTTTCGGTCGCGCGCCACGGATGGTTCGCGTTCGGCTCGAGGATCACGTAGCCGCGACCGACCGGTTTGGCGTGCATCTGGATGTCGCCGGGAATCACGCCGACCATTGCCGCGGCTTTGCCCTTCCATTCGATGCTGCGCGCGAGATACATCAGGCCGCCGCATTCGGCATAGGTCGGCAGCCCGGCCTCGATGGCGCGCCGGATGTCGGCACGCAGGGGAGTATTGGCTTCGAGTTCACCGAGAAAGCACTCGGGAAAACCGCCGCCGATCAGCAGGCCGTCGCAGGGCGGCAACCTGGAGTCGTGCAGGGTATCGAAGAACACGGTTTGCGCGCCGGCGGCGGTTAGCGCGTCGAGGTCGTCGGCGTAGTAGAAGCCGAAGGCGGCATCGCGGGCGATGGCGATGCGCACCGGCTCTTCATTGCTGCGCCATTGCGCTGCCGGCGCCGTCAATGCAACATCGGTATGACTGATGGCCAGCAGGCGATCCAGGTCGACCTGAGCGGCGATTCGTTCGCCGATGGCGGCGATGTGCCGCTCGGCTTCCGCGGTTTCGTTGGCCGGCATCAGGCCCAGATGGCGTTCGACCAGCGCCAGCTCGGCATCTTCCTGTACCGCGCCGATCACCGGGACATCGGTGTAGTGCTCGATCACGGCGCGCAGCTTGGCTTCGTGGCGGCGACCGCCGAGGCGGTTGAGGATCACCCCGGCAATCCGGATGTTGCGGTCAAAGGCCTGGTAGCCGAGGATCAGCGGCGCGATGCCGCGCGTCATGCCGCGCGCATCGAGCACCAGAATCACCGGCAGGTCGAGCAGACGGGCCAGTGCGGCATTGCTGTTCGAGCCGTGGAGATCGAGCCCGTCATACAGCCCCTTGTTGCCCTCGACCAGGCAGACCTCGGCATCGTGGCCATGACGGGCGAACTCGGCCTGCAGTTCGCTATCCGGCGAAAGGAAGAAATCCAGGTTGTAGCAGGGGCGGCCGGCGGCGACCGACAGCCACAGCGGATCGATGTAGTCCGGCCCTTTCTTGAAGGGCTGTACCGAGCGTGGTGGCTGGCCGCATTTTCCCGAACTCAGGGCCGCGGCCAGCCCGATGCTGATCGTGGTCTTGCCCGAGGACTTGTGCGCGGCGGAGATCAGGAAGCGATGCATGGCGCGCAGGCCGGACGGCGAGGTTCAGTCGGTGATGCTGCCGGCGGCTTCAAGTTCGACGAGGTCGTCCTGCGGCAGGAAATGCAGCACGCGCACGCCAATGGTGGTCATGGTGAAGGCTATGGCCAGGCCGCCGAGTGACAGCAGGATTTCCGGCATGCTGGCCGTGTAGTGATCGACTGCGCCATCCATGAAGCTGCTCTTGACGTCATAGCCGGGGAAGATCTCCAGCGGGAATGCCTGTCCGCCGACGATGAAGACATAGAGCTGGAAGAATGCGCCGAGGATCACCAGCAGGGCGGCGATGTTGACCCAGACCACGCGTCCCCGGGTGGCCGGATGAAACAACAGGGCCAGTGGCAGCAGGCTGCCGATCAGAACCTGGCCAACCCAGAACAGGCCGGCAAATTCGCTGCCAAGCAGGATGAAGCGTTCAAAATCCAGATGCTGGGCAAAATAGGCATTGACCAGGTGCAGCACGGCGGTCAAATACAGCACGGCAGCGACGAAGGTGGCCAGCAGGTTCTTCATGCGCTGCAGTATCAGCGGCGGCAGGTGCAGGTCGTTCCACGCGTACATCGTCGACTGCACCACGATGAAGACCGCGAGCCCCCACGAGAACGACATGACGATGAACATCGGCGCCAGCAGCGCGGAGCCGTATGCCTGGCGGGCGACGAGGAAGGCAAAGATGGAGCCGGTGCCGCTGGTCAGAATGACGCGCCAGATAAAGGTCGCCAGGCCGGCCACCTTGGAGTAGGGGTTCATGCGCCGCTCCATCATGGTCCACAGATAGACGGCGACGAGGGCGTAAAAGACCGGATAGAGAATCATGTTCCAGCCGAACACCGACGTCAGGTTGACGTGGGTTGCCGCCACCATCGCCCGGTCGGCGCGGCCCAGGTCCAGCATGATGACCGCCAGACCGCCGCTCATCATGGCGATGCCGAGCAGGCCGGACAGGGGTGCGCGCGGTTTGTAGAGTACGCGGCCGAAGACCGAGCCCATGGAGGCGACATTGAGCACGCCCGAGGCGGCCACGATCAGGAAGATCGACACGACATGCGGCAGGCCCCAGACGAACTGGTTGTTCATGCCGGTGACGACGTGGCCTTCATGCTCCATGTAGAGGGCGGCGGCGAGGCCGATCGCCGAAACCAGCCCGCCGATCGCGGCAAGCACATAGAAGAGGCGTTCTTCGTGGCGGGGATTGGGTGTGAACATGATCAGATGCCTTGGTAACGCACGCCGGGGTTCAGGCGCAGATCGGCGCGAACCTGCGTAGTCGGCACGCTGGCGATACGCCTGGCGATGTCGCTGGCGGGATCGTTGAGGTCGCCGAACATCATTGCGCCTTGTGGGCAGGATTCGACGCAGGCCGGCTGCTGGCCCTTGTCCACGCGATGCACGCAGAGCGTGCAGGCTTCGACGCAGCCCTGGCCGCGCGGGACTTCGGGATTCTGTGCGTGCAACGGCGTATGGACGAAGGAACGGGCCTTGTAGGGACAGGCCATCATGCAGTAGCGGCAGCCGATGCAGGTGTGACGATCGACCAGCACGATGCCGTCGGCGCGCTTCATGGATGCACCGGTGGGGCAGACGTCTACGCAGGGCGGGTTGGCGCAGTGCTGGCACATCATGGGCAGCTGCGTGGCGTGCCCGGTGCGGCGCTCGACCAGCTCGATCTTGCGTATCCACTGCGAATTCTGCCGTGGGTCAGGCAGCTTCTCGGTGACGCCGTTTTCTGTGTGGCAGGCGTCGATGCACTTGGTACAGCCTGGCACGCATTTGCCGGCGTCGATCAGCAGGCCCCAGCGCACCGTTGGCGAGGCGGCGGTGCCTGCCTTGCGCGCGTCGGTCGCGGCATTGGCTTCGCCGACTGCCATAAGGTGCAGTCCGGGGGCGACGGCGACGAAGCCGAGACTGGCGACGCTGCCGCCGGCAGCGGCGAGGAAGGCGCGGCGCGGGTTGCTGCTCGATTGCGGGGCTGTCATGGTTTTACTCCGGCCGCCTTGAATCCGGCCTTGGGCTGATGACACTCGAAGCAGTCGAGTTTCACAGCTGCATAGGCGTGGCAGCTCTCGCAGAAGTCGCCCTTGCCGAGTACCGAGCCGGTCTTCTTGCTGGCATGGCACTCGATGCAGCCATTGAGCGAGACCGGTTCGCCGCGTATGCCCTGGCGCAGGGTACGGTCACGCTGGTGCTTGAGCATTTCCATGTGGTTGCGGCGCATTTCCTCGGCGGGCGCGACGCACTTTCCGGGATTCTCAATCACCATGTTCGGGACCGGCGTGCGCTGGGGATGCGCATCGCCGTTGTGCGCAAGAGTCGGCGCTGGCGACACGGCGATCAGCAGCAGAAGGCAGACCAGGCGCAGCAAAGCCTTACTCCCCGAGGCCCATCTGGATGTAACCGGTCGGACAGACGTCGGCGCAGATGTGGCAGCCGATGCACTTGTCGTAGTCGGTGGCGACGTAGCGGCCGGTCATGGTCTCGGTCTTCTTGACCTTGTACACGGCGGTCTGCGGGCAATACACGACGCAGTTGTCGCACTCGAAACACTGGCCGCAGCTCATGCAGCGCTTGGCTTCGGCAACGACCTGCGCTTCGGAGAGCGGGTCGATGCGCTCCTGGAAGTTGCCCAGCGCCGAATCCTTGTTCAGATGAGTGATGTGGCGCTTGTTGCGCGCGGTGAATTGGAAGTGGCCGAGGAACAGTTGATCGGATGGAATCACGTAGCGGTCGGAGCGGTTCTCGTAGTTGTGCACCACCTCCTTGCTCTTGTCGGTGCCGCGCAAGGCGCCTTCGACCTCGCCCAGCGTGACGCCCTTTTCGACGTATTTGCGCATCAGGTCGAAGGTATGCACATCGATCTTCGGCCGGCGGCCGGGTTCGAGGCCGGCCAGATACTGGTCGATGCCGTCCGCGGCGATGGCGCCGTGGCCGATGGCAGTGGTCAGCAAGTGCGGGCGGATAACGTCGCCGCCGGCGAACACACCCGGCTTGCCTGTCACCTGGTAGTTCTTGTCGGCAGCAACCATGCCCTTGCCCGAGTTGAATTCCTCGATGCCGGTGAAATCGACGGCCTGGCCGATGGCGGAAACGATCAGATCGGCCGGCAGATCCTTTTCGGTGCCTTCGATTTTCTTGATGTCGAGGCGGGGCCCGATCATTTTCGCTTCGCACTGCATCACGCGCAGCGCGGTGGCGCGGCCGTCGGCGCCCTTGACGACGCCGATCGGCATCCAGCCGCCCATGATGGCGATGCCTTCGGCTTGAGCGTGATCGATTTCCGGCTTGCTGGCCATCATCTTGTCGACCGCAAAGACCGAGGTCAGCGTGACTTCCGCACCCTGACGCAGGGAGATATCGGCGACGTCCTGCGCCAGATGACCGGCGATGGCGGCTTCAAAGTCCGACGGATGGGTTTTCTGAATATGGCCGAGGCGACGCGCCACGGTGGCGACGTCGATCGAGGTGTCGCCGCCGCCGACCACCACCACGCGCTGACCAACGTGCTTCAGGCGGCCGTCGTTGAAAGCCTTGAGGAAAGCCGTGGCGGTAACGATATTGGGTGCTGCATTGGCAGTTGCGTCGCCCTCGATAGGCAAAGCGCGACCGGCCTGGGCGCCGAGGCCGAGGAAAATGGCGTCGTAACTGGCGCGCAACTGCTCCAGGGTGACATCGGTGCCGATACGAGTCTTGAGATGCACTTCAACGCCGAGATCAAGGATGCGCTGGATTTCGGCGTCGAGCGTGTCGCGCGGCGTGCGGTAGCCGGGAATGCCGTAGCGCATCATGCCGCCGAGGAATTCGTGCTCTTCGAAAATGGTGATGCTGTGGCCCTTGAGCGCCAGCTGGTAGGCCACCGAGAGACCGGCCGGACCGCCGCCGATGACGGCGACTTTCTTCCCTGTCTTCTGTTCCGGCGCCTTGAACTTGAGACCGTTCTGGATGGCCCAGTCGCCGAGATAATGTTCGACCGAATTGATGCCGACATGGTCTTCGACTTCATTGCGGTTGCAGCCGGTCTCGCAGGGCGCCGGACAGACGCGGCCCATCACCGACGGCAGCGGATTGGCTTCAGTGAGGCGGCGCCAGGCGTATTCCTGCCATGTCATGCTGGGCTTGCCGTCGGCACCCAGCGGCGGTTTTTCGATGCCGCGCACGATGTTGAGATAGCCGCGGATGTCTTCACCGGACGGGCAGGAACCCTGGCACGGCGGGGTCGACTGCACATAGGTCGGGCACTTGTAGGTGTAGCTGGCCTGAAAGATCTGCTGTTGCCAGCGCTTGACCTTGGTCTCGCCCTCCTTGTAGCGGCGGAAGTTGAGTTTTTCGGGCTGAATTTCAGTCGAGGCGGACATTGGAGGTCTCCATTGAAGTCTTGTTCGTCATTGCTCGTTTTTGAGCACGATCGCAGTGCTGACCAACTGGTGCACACCGCCGGCCATGCCCATCTTGAAGCCGTAGTAGGGCAGCACCTTGGTGAATTGGGCCTTGCAGATGGCGCAGATCATCGCCACGAAATTTACGCTGTCATGATCGGCGACCTGCTTGATCGCTTGCATGCGCGGCAGGGCACCCTTGAGGCGCAGGTCGAGCAGTTCGTCGGTGAGGACGCCGCCGCCGCCGCCGCAGCAGAAGGTCTTCTCGCGTATCGTGTCCGGCGCCATTTCGACGTAGTGATTGGCGACGGCCTTGATGATGTTGCGCGGAATCTCGAACTGGCCGCCGGGCATGTCGCCCATGCGCGAGGCGCGAGCGACGTTGCAGGAGTCGTGGAAGGTGATGATGCGGTGGTCGTTGGCCGACTTGTCGAACTTGAGCCGGCCCTGCTGGATCAGATCCCACGTCACCTCGCAGATATGCGATGGCTGCCGGTAGTTCGGGTCGAGCTGCTTCTGCAACTGGATGGCAAACGGATCGTTGGCGCCGGCGCCGATGCCGACCAGGGTGTTCCAGAAGGAATAGGCAACGCGCCAGGCGTGGCCGCATTCGCCGACCACGATGCGCTTGACGCCGAGTTCCAGTGCGGCTTCGCGCACGCGGAGCGCGATCTTGCGCAGTTGTTCGTAGTTTCCGATGAACATGCCGAAGTTGCCCGCCTCGGAGGCCTTCGAGGACAGCGTCCAGGAGATGCCGGCGGCATGGAAAACCTTGCCGTAGCCAATCAGGCTCTCGATGTGCGGTTCGGCGAAGAAGTCGGCGGAAGGGGTGACCAGCAGCACTTCAGCGCCGTGCACGTCGAGCGGATACTTGACCGCGACGCCGGTGTCTTCCAGTACGTCTTCCTCGACGCCCTCCAGGGTATTGATCAGCGCCGGACCGGGCAGTCCCAGGTTGTTGCCGATCCTGTGCACCTTGCCGATGATCTCGTTCGAATATTTCTCTCCGTAGCCGGCGGAGTCGAGAATCGAGTGGGCGGCCATGGTCACTTCGGCGGTGTCGATGCCATAGGGGCAGTACAGCGAGCAGCGCCGGCATTGCGAGCACTGCCAGAAGTAGGTGTACCAATCGTCGAGAACTTCCTTCGTCAAATCTTTGGCGCCGACCAGCGAGGGAAACAGCTTGCCGGGCAACGTGAAGTAGCGCCGGTAAACGCTGCGCATCAGTTCCTGGCGCGCCACCGGCATGTTCTTCGGATCGGCGGTGCCGAGGAAGTAGTGGCACTTGTCGGTGCAGGCGCCGCAATGGACGCAGGAGTCCATGAACACCTTGAGTGCGCGACTCTGGCCGAGCAGTTCGCCCATTTTGGCGATGGCCACGTCATGGGTTACCTGCCAGTCATCGTCGAGCTTGGTGTTGAAGCCCAGGGCTTCCTGAATCTTTTCGTTGGCGACGTAAGGCCTGCTGTCCTTCATCGAGCCCGGCTGCAATGCCGGAATGAATGGCAGTTCGCGATAGGCGGGCGCTTCGATTTTGGCCTTTTCGGCGGGCTTTGCAGCCGCGGCAGGAGTCGGCGCTGGCGCTACGGCGACCGGTGTGGTTTCGTCGGCCATGTCAGTTCTTCGTCTCGAATTTGGCCGCCCAGGGCGCCAGATGGCGCGTCTCACGCGGGTTGTCGACCTGGTTGCGGGTTGGCGAGAAGAACACGCCGGGGGCATGCAGCAGCTTGCTGACCGGAAAGATGATCATCAGCAGCGCGACCATTCCCAGGTGCAGGTAGAGGCCGGGTTGCGATGGC
Source organism: Rhodocyclaceae bacterium (assembly GCA_025353195.1). Classification (GTDB taxonomy): domain Bacteria; phylum Pseudomonadota; class Gammaproteobacteria; order Burkholderiales; family Rhodocyclaceae; genus Sulfuritalea. The sequence goes on along the minus strand of JANXRC010000021.1, from coordinate 20,432 downwards.
AGCGGATTGACTTCGAACACCATCAGCCCGAGGAAGAAAGTCTTCACGGCGACGATATCGGTATGCATGACGAACTTCATCAAGAGGCCGGTGACGGCGATGCCGAGCAGCAGGGCCAGCATCAGGTGATCGGAGGGGGTCGAGATGTAGCGTATGCGCTCCACCAGGAAGCGTCGGGCCCACAGTCCGGCCAGACCGGCAGCCATGGCGAAGCCAGCATACATGCCGAAAGGCTGGATGAAGGCGATGATGAAGTTCACCGGCTCGGTGAAGTAGCGCAGATGGCGCAGCAGCACCAATGCTAGGCTGACATGGAACAGCCAGCCCAGTGCCCATATCCACAGGTTGGCCTTGAACAGGCTTTCAAAAAACGCCACTTCGCGGAACATGCGCAAGACCACGCCGCCCGTGGTGGTCGGCGCCGGCGTGGTGGGAATGCACAGCGGCGCCGGAGTGCGAGCGTAGTCATAGACCTTGTACGCGACGCCGCCGACGAGAATCAGCGTGGCGGCGTAGAACAGCAGGGCAAAAAATAGCGACATGTCGGGTGTCAGTGTTTCTCTGTCTTCTGTCCTCTGTCCGCTGCCACCCGATTAAACGCAGCCGGTCGGCTTGGGCAGTCCTGCGATCTTGCAGGCCTGCTTGGCGGGACCGTAGGGGAACAGCTCGTAAAGATACTGGCTGGTGCCCTTGTCGGCGCCGAGCTTCTTGCCGATGGCCTTGGTCAGGACACGCACGGCCGGGGCGATCTGGAACTCGTTGTAGTAATCGCGCAGAAAGTTGATCACTTCCCAGTGCTGATCGGTCATCTCGACGCTTTCCGTTTGTGCGAGGTACTTGCCGACGTCCTCGTTCCATTCGGTGAGGTTGACGAGATAGCCTTCTTCGTCGGTTTCGTAGGACTTGCCGTTGACTTCGATGCTAGCCATGAGTGTCTCCTTGGTGAATTGGGGGTGTGATGTCTTGCTTATAGCAAATGTTTTACAGCCACGATTGGCAGGTCTTGTGTTCTGCGACGAGGTCGACGAAGCCACCGTAATCCACGGTGGTGATGCCTTCCATGACGCGGTCTTGCATGCCGCGCGCTTCGAGATCCGGCGCGAGTGCATATACCTTGAAGCGCGACAGCGCGTCGCGCAATTTGCTTTCGCCTTCGTTGCCGCGGGTGGCAGCATAGACGGCATCCTCGATCAGCAGGATGGCTCCGCCTTCCTGCGCGACGCGCAGACAGGATTCCAGCGTGTTGCGTTCGGCCGGCGATTTATTGACGATATGCAGCATGTTCTTTCTTCTCCGTTCAGAAGGTCAGGACAACGTCCATCTCTTCCATGAGCTTGCCCAGTTCGGCGCGCGACATCACCGTGACGTCGACCAGCAGATCTTCTTCCGCCAGGCCGCGGGCGGCCAGCGCTTCTTCTTCGACGTACAGCTTCTCGATGTCGTAGCCATCCAGGGCGCGGTAGGTGGGCGAAAAATTCTTGTTCTCGATGCCCTTGGTCTGCTGCCCCTTCTTCAACTGAAACACGCCGTCGTCCATAAAGACTAGGCTGACGTCCTGGTCGAAGGCTGCGGTGATCAGCACAACTTCTAGCGCTTCGAGCGCATAGACGGTGCCGTAGGGAGCCTTGCGATTGACGAACATGAACTTCTTGATGGTGCCTTCGCTCATGTCAGTCTCCAAACGTCACAAGGCGGTCCGCCTCGATCCCGGCTTCGACCAGTTGGCCGAGTCCGGAGATGCGAAAGCCTGCGGCCAGGTTTTCGTCGCGGATGCCGCGGCGCAGGGCGGCGGCAACGCAGACCACCAGGTCGACTTTGTGGTCTGCGGCGAGCTTGGACCAGCGGTTGACGATGTTGCGGTCGTCCAGCGGCGGTTCGGTAAGGGACGACGCGTTGTTCACGCCGTCGTTGTAGAAGAACACGCGACGAAGCTCGTGGCCCTTCTCCAGTACCGCCCGGCAGAACAGGTAGGCGGAATCGCTTGCCTGATGCTGGTACGGCCCTTCGTTGATGGTGACTGCAAATAGCATGAGCTGGTTTTCCTCAAATGCGCTCAGAAGCGGATGTGGGTCGAGGCGTTCAGATTGGCGCGCGAACCGCGCCAGTCGTCGATCAGGTACTTGGTGAATGGCAGGCCGGTCTTTTCGAAGAAGCGCGGCCAGCCGATGCGGTCGATCCAGTCGGAGAGACGCTCCCAGGGGCGGGCGTCGGCCTTGTACGTGCGCAGGATGTTGCCCACCACGGCATTGACTTCGGGCCAGCGCGGCGCGTTGTTGGGCAGACCGGAGGCAACCATCTTCATGAAGGTGGGCTTGCCGCGTGCGTTGGAGTTTTTGCCACCGACCCAGATCGCCAGCTTGGAGTATTCCGGATCGTTGATCTGCATCGGCGGGCAGGGGGGATAGCAGGCGCCGCAGCAGATGCACTTCTTCTCATCGACTTCGAGAGAGGGTTTGCCATTGACCAGCGCCGGACGGATGGCGGCAACCGGGCAGCGGGCGACCACGGTGGGGCGCTCGCAGACGTTGGCAACCATGTCGTGATTGATCTTGGGCGGCTTGGTATGCTGGATAATTACCGCAATGTCGGCCTGGCCGCCGCAATTGATTTCGCAGCAGGAGGTGGACAGATGGACTCGATTGGGCATCTCTTCGCGCTTGAACTCTTCATACAGTTCGTCCATCATCGACTTGACCACGCCCGAGGCGTCGGTGCCGGGGATGTCGCAGTGCAGCCAGCCCTGGGTGTGGGACACCATGGATACCGAATTGCCGGTACCACCGACGGGGAAGCCCGACTTTTCCAGTTCGGCGATCAGCGGGGCGACCTGCTTCTCCTCGGAGACCATGAACTCGATGTTGGAGCGGATGGTGAAGCGGACGAAGCCTTCGGCAAAGTTGTCGGCAATGTCGCACAGCTTGCGGATGGTGTAGTGGTCCATTTGGCGCTGGGTACCGGCGCGCACCGTCCAGACCTGATCGCCGGTATGCGATACGTGGTGCAGCACGCCGGGACGGGGCCGGTCGTGATATTTCCAGTTGCCGTAGTTGGCGATGAATTTCGGGTGCAGGTAAGGCTTGTTGTCCGGCACGCCGCATTCGACGGTCTTGCGCGGCGCGGCGGCGGCAGGTATAGGTGCGTTCATGTTCAATCTCCTAGTCGCAACGCTTACGCAGCGGCTTTTTTGGCGTTGATCTTGGCAACTTCGTCATCCCAGCCAATCGTATTGACATAGGGATTCATGCGCGGCGTCGAGACCATGTTGGCGTCGATTTCAAGTTCGATACCCTCGAGGAAATTGACCAGTCCGATACGCTCGATCATCTCGCCGGTACGCTCGTGTTCCAGTGCGTTTTCGGCAAAGAAGTCGATGATCTTCTGGCCCAGTTCGACCAGGCCCTCGTAATCCTCTTCCGTTTTCAGTCTCATGAAGGGAACGACCACGGTGCCCATCAGGTCGCCGATCTTCAGCGTGCGCTTGCCGCCGACAAGAATCGTCGCGCCCTTGTCTGTGCCGGTGGCCAGGGCGCCGGTCATGACGTTGATGCAGTGCATGCAGCGCACGCAGTCCTTGTTGTCGATTTCCAGCGCCTGGCTGTCGTTCAGCGCCACGCTACTGATGTCGGCAGTCTTGCGGACGTCCTTGATTTCCTTTATCTGGATGGCCTTGGTCGGGCAGCGGGCGACGACGTCGTTGACCAGTTCGTTCATGCCGTGCTTGGCAAACCACTTCTTCGCCAGCGCTTCGTCGGTGCGGATGTTGTCGCGCCAAGTGCCGATGATGGCCATGTCCGAGCGCTGGATCGAGTTCATGCAGTCGTTCGGGCAGCCGGAGAACTTGAACTTGAATTTGTAGGGCAGGGCCGGACGGTGGAGGTCGTCGAGGAAGGTGTTGAGCACCTGCCGGTGCGCCTTGGCCTCGTCGTAGCAGGACTGCTCGCAACGTGCGGCGCCGACGCAGGACATCGAGGTGCGCACTGACGGGCCGGCGCCACCCATGTCGAAGCCCATCTCGTTGAAGGCATCGAAGGCCGGCTGGGTGTTTTCCGAGGTGACGCCCTGGAACATGATGTCGCCCGACTGACCGTGCAGGGCGATCAGGCCGGAGCCATGCTTTTCCCAGATGTCGCAGAACTGGCGCAGCGTCTTGGTGTCGTAGTGCATGCCGGCGGGCGGCATGATGCGCAGGGTGTGGAACTCGGCGGCATCGGGGAATACTGCCTTGCCGTCTGCGTCCTTGATTTCGGTGAAGCGCGGAATGACGCCGCCGCCGTAGCCGCGCACGCCGACCGTGCCGCCCTTCCAGTAGCCCTTGCGGGTCTGGTAGGAGTGTTCGAGATGGCCGAGGATGTCGACCACGTAGTCCTTGTCCTTCGCCATGCGCTTGAGGCCGGTGACAAAGCTCGGCCAGGGGCCGCTTTCCAGTTGATCCAGATTCGGTGTTGGGTGCATGGGCTTGGCCATGGTCTGTCTCCTCGTGGTCGGGGGTAACTCGATTGAGCGATCTTAGAAGTCTGTGCGGTGCACAAACCATACTCCCGAGAGGTAATTCGACCTACCCGAAAGAGTTATATGCTTGCACTCCCATCCGGTGATGGCCGTTGACCCGTCGCTGGTGCCATAGTCCGTTCCCACACAGAAGGAAATCCTTGGATACCGTTACCTCGCTCGACAAGTTTCGCGTGCCCATCGGCAATCAGGAGATCGAACTGCAGCAGTTCGTCTTCGAGGCCGGCGGCATGCCCATGCTGCGCACGCGCATTCGCGAGGCCAGTCGCTTCACTATTTTTGACGTCGATCCGGTCACCGCGGCGCGCTGGGGCAAGGTGCTGTGCGCTTGGGCCGCGGCGCAGCCGGGGATGCCTGACAAGGAACGGGAGGCCGTTTGAATCGCGCATCGGATGAGGCTTCAAGCCTGATGGTCGATGTGGTGTTTTCGCTCGAAGAGGGTACGCTCGGCGACGACCACGCCAGCGCATTGTTCCTGGCGGTGCGGCGCGTTTTGCCCTGGTTCGATGATGAGCCGGAGGCCGCCATCCTGCCGTTGTCGGGTTTGGCCCGCGGCGATGGCGTGCGCTTTGTCGGTCGCCGCAGCCGTCTGGTGTTGCGCCTGCCGATTCACCGTAGCGCCAGCGCCGACTCTCTGACCGGCGCCCGCCTCGATCTGGACGGCACTGCGCTGAAGGTCGGCGCGAGCAGTGTTCGCCCTCTGCTTCCTGCCCGCGGTGTGGTGTATTCGCATTTCGTCAGCGTCGGTACGGACGACGAGATCGAATTCCTCGAGTGTTGCGCGTCCTTGCTGGCAGCGCGCGGCCTGAAGCCGCAACTGATTACCGGCAAGGCGCGTGAGTTGCGTGCCGTGGACGGTCTGGTGCGCGGTTTCAGCCTGATGTTGCACGGTCTCGGAGCCGCTGAATCCTTGGCTTTGCAGGAAAGCGGCCTGGGCGAACACCGTGCGCTCGGCTGCGGTATTTTTGTGCCCCATAAATCGGTCGTCGCCGTTGGCGGCTAACCATAACTGAACGAGGAGGTTCCTCATGTCTGAAGTTGCCACCGTGACGCTCGATGTAAGCGGCCTGCCCTGTCCGGCGCCGCTGCTGGGCGCCAAGAAACTGATCGACGACCTGCAGCCCGGTCAGACCCTGCGACTGATTTCCGACTGTCCGGGTACTGCGGACGATCTCTTTGCCTGGGCAAAGGTGACCGGCAATGTCGTACTCGGCAGCGAGAAGCTTGCGGATCGCAAGAGCGCCTACCTGATCCAGCGCGCGGGCGGCGCGAATGCCACGCCGATCGCGCATGTGACGCTGGACATGCGTGGCGTGTCCTGCCCCGGCCCCATTGTGCAGGCGAAAAAGCTGCTGGACGGCATGAAAGCGGGCGAGGTGCTGCAACTGGTCAGCGATTGCCCGGGAGCGGCCGACGACATCACGTCCTGGGCCAAGGCAGGCGCGGCCCAACTGGTGTTTTCACACGAGTCCGGGCGCGGTGTCCATGAGTTTTATTTGAAGAAGGCCTGACGGCAATCTTCAAATCGATTTTTTATTGACCTATCCCCCAGCCCCTTTCCCGCGGAAAGGGGTGACCAGTTAGAGAGGAGATCACCCATGAGCTACACCATCAACGGAGTTGAAAAGGACGTCAACGAATACGGCTACCTGCTGGAGCCGGATTTCAGCGATGAGGCGGTTCAGGTCATCGCGGCTGCGGAGGGTCTCACCCTCACCGAGCAGCACCACACGGTCATCAATTTTCTGCGCGAGAAGTACAAGGAAGATGGCCACACGCCGAATCTGCGCAACCTGATCAAGGGCCTGCAGGAAGATGGCGGCATGCCCGAAGCCGACAGTGCGCTGTTGTTCGAACTGTTCCCCGATGGTGGCGCCGCCAAGCAGGGCTGCAAGGTCGGGGGCCTGCCGATGCCCTTGGGCAAAGCCGGATACTAGGCTGCGGTGGCGATTCGCATCCGCTCCAGTTTCCACGCCGGCGGCAAGCCACGCTCAATGGCGGAACTCGCCGGCGTTATCGCGATGCTGGGCTGGAAGCTGGCGATCGATTCGATCAAGCGCATGCGCGAGGCCGAATACGATATCGACCTGGGCAACGCCTATTTCGACTTCGTCTGCGAGTTCATGGTGTTTCTCGCCCATGCGGCGGATCGCATCGCCTACCGCGAACTGACGGCCGAGCAACGCAGCGAGTTCACCACGGCGCTGGCGCAGCGCATGGCCGAAGCGATCGAAGACAATCGCGACATGCTGCTGGTCGAGGTTACGCCGGGCAAGTGCCGGGAGCACTTTGTCGATCTGTTCAACCAGCGCGGCGCGGAGTATGGCGATCACGGCTACACCGAGAGCGGGCCGGACTTCGGTTTTCGCCGGTGCTTTTCCGCTTGCCTGAAGGAGGTGCTGCCGGAAAAGGACCAGCTCTGGGCGGTCGATCAGGTGATGGAAATCGAATCCCCCGAGGCCATCAAGGCACTGGAGAAAACCCTGGCGGGCCTGTTTCATCCCGAGGCCGGGAGTCGGCGCCCGCGACATGGCGCCGTAAGCGAAACCGAATAGCAATGCCGGGGCCGTTTGACCTCGATGACCCTGCCAGCTACCGGCGGTGGCGTGAGCGCAAACTCGACAGCGCGCCGCGCCGCATCGAGGACATTCTGGTCGCACTCGACGACCCGCGTGCGCTGACGGCGACCGAACTCGAGGCCTTGCTGGAACGCTGCGCGAGGACCAACATGGCGATCTATACCAGCAACACCGCGGGCGATCCCGACAAGGAAATTCCACGACGGCTGGGTGGCAGCCTCGGCCTGCATCGCCTCGACAGCCACTGGCTTACCGACGACGACGCGATTTCGCCGATTTCAGTGCGCGGCGCAGAGGAACGCGGCGAACGCAGGGAATTCATCCCCTACACGGACAAGCCCATCAAGTGGCACACCGACGGCTACTACAACCCGCCCGAGCGTACCGTTCGCAGCGTGCTATTGCATTGCGTGCAGAGCGCCGAGTCGGGCGGCGAGAACCAGTTGCTCGACCACGAGATCGCCTACATCCTGCTGCGCGACGAGAGCCACGATTACATTCGCGCCCTGTCGCGGGCCGATGCCATGACCATTCCGCCGCGCAATGACGAGAACGGTGTGGCGCGCGCCGCCCAGTCCGGTCCCGTCTTTTCGGTGGATGGCGAGGGGTTCCTGCACATGCGCTACACGGCGCGCACCATCAGCATCGAATGGCGCAACGATGCCGCCATGCGGGCGGCGGTCGCCGCGTTGACGCGCCTGCTCGCGGCACCGACGGCATGGACGCTGCGCGGACGCCTGGAGCCGGGCATGGGCCTCGTCTGCAACAACGTGCTGCACGACCGCTCCGGTTTTGTCGATGGACCGCAGCGCCAGCGGCTGCTTTACCGCGCGCGCTACCACGAGCGCGTCGCCGCCTGGCCGGTCACTGCTGCCGCCTGATGGCGACCGCAGTGACGGGCGGTCAGCCTGCGGCGGCCGCCAGCAGATCTTCGAGGCGGGCCAGCTTTTCGCGCGGTCGTCCCTGTCCCGCGGCGACCTCCGCCGCATTGATTCTCTGCCAGCCGGCGAAGTCGACCGCTCGCGCGCCGCGTCCGGCAAGCAGGGCGTCGATCAGCGCCGCACCGGGCTTACCGACTCCGTCATGGCCGGCGAGATCGGCCAGGATCAGTTCGGCCACCGCCAGGGAGTCGGCCCGGTTGGCCGGCACTACTCCCTGTGGCCCGCGCTTGCACCAGCCCGAGGTGTAGACGCCGGGTTCGACGCGACCTTGCGCGTTGGCGACAATGCCGCGCGCCGCGTCGAAGGGCAGGCCGGGGAAGGGCGTGCTGCGATAGCCGATGGCACTGATGACGGTGTCGGCCTGAATGGTAAACGTCTCCCCGCGAGGAACCGCCCGGCCGTTTTCGACGCGGGTCCTTTCCAGAACAACTTCGCGTGCGCGGCCTGCCCCAAGGATCGCCACCGGCGCTGCGTGGAACATGAAATGAATGCGCAACGGCCGATCGTTCTGCTCGCCGCGTGCGGCATAGGCGCGCAGCACGTCGAGGTTCTTCGCCGCCACCTTTTCCTGCTCCTCGCTCAGGCCATCCGGCAAGGTCTGCGGCAACTGAACCGGATCGACCAGCGTTGCCGCGCGCGCGAGGTCGCCGAACTCCGCCAACTCTGCAGTGGTGAAGCTTGCCTCGAGCGGACCGCGGCGACCGATCAGCCAGATGTCCTCGATGCGGGCGGATTCGAACGCGGCGCGGGCATGGGCGCACAGATCTGAAGCCGCCAGTTCGTCTGGCGTCTTGCCCAGCAGACGCGCAATGTCGAGCGCCACATTGCCGTTGCCGATGATGGCAACCGTTTTCCCGTCGAGCCTGGGATCGAGGTCGCGGCCATCGGGAATGCCGTTGTACCAGGCGACGAATTGCCCCGAGCCATACACCGCGTCGAGGTTCTCGCCGGGAATGCCGAGCCGGCGATCCTCCAGCGCGCCGATGGTGATGACCAGTACGTCGTAGGCGGCCTTGAGTTCCTCGTAGGAAATATCGCGACCAATGCTGATGTTGCCGAGAAAGCGCACGCCATCCTTGCCGAGCGTGCGCTCGAATTGCCGTGCGATGTTCTTGGTGCCCTGATGGTCGGGTGCGACACCGCCGCGCACCAGGCCGAAGGGCGTGGGCAGGCGGTCGAAAATGTCGATGCGGACACCGGGCAGCTTGCGCCCGATGGCGTCGGCGACGTAGCAACCTGACGGGCCGGCGCCGACGATGCCGATGTGGAGTCCGCTCCGGCTCACGCCTTTTCCTCGATCCCGTCCGCCGCCATCGCTCGAAAGCGCAGCTGAAAATAGGGCGCGGCTTCGGGCAGCGGCCCGTTGGCTGTTTCCAGGACATTGGCGAGGTGGCGCTCGGCCTGCTGCCGGGTCAGCGTGTAGAGCTCGCTGCAAATCTGTCGGGCGACATCTCCGGGCCAGTCGTTGGGCAGCAACTGCCTGGGCAACTGCGGGTCGCGCAACTGGACGCGGCGGAATTCGTGGATCAGCAGTGTGCGCACGCAGAAGGCTTGTTCAGGGTCGAGCTCGCGAGCGGCTCGTATTGCCCTCGTCACCGGGCGGAAGCAATCGCTGAAGCGCTTGTAGTCCTCGGCGATGGCGTCCAGATTCCAGCATTCGCGCACCAGTTCCTGCAGCGGACGGCTGGACAGGGCGCCGAGTGTGCGGCCCTGTATCACCACTACCTTGTCGTGCGTGCCGGTGCTTTGCAGGATGTCGAGTACCGACTCGTGGTTGGCATAGGGGTGCGCCAGTACGCCCGGGGCAATGACGCCAAAGCCCTCCCACAGCAGTTCGCGGCGCAGGGCATCGTGCTGCGGTGGCGACAGTAAGCCGCCGCCGGTGAACACCACCTGCCAGTCACCGTCCCACTTCTGGCGCGGATCATCGTAGATGCGCCGGTAGGCGTGCTCGAAACGCCGGTGGCCGGTGGCGGTCAGGCTGTAGTAGCTGTTGCGCCCAATCTGTTCCGAGACCAGCCATTTTTCCTTGGAAAGTCGGAACACGCTGGTTCTCACCATGCGCGGGTTCAGCCCCAGCGGCTCGACGAGTTTAATGAAGCTGCCAAGCCAGACGGTGCCCCCGTGCGGCGCAATCGCGTCGCCGTAGATGGTGATGATCAGCGAGTTGGCACGCAGCGTATGGCCGGTTAAAAATGCATCCAGCCACTGGCTGATGAAGCGGCTTTTCATGCCTGCAACTTCCCCTGATTAGATGGTTCAAATGATATCACTGCTGTTGTGGATATGTAACACATCTCCCATTAGTACAGCTGCACGAGGTCGCCATGGAAACGCCGCGAATTTAGAGTAGATCATTAAAGTGATGATAAAACAATGAGTAACAATGTAGTTGTTGAAGCATAAAAAACAAATTGACAGCATATAAGTGATACACTATCATTTATGCAAGCCAATACCAATGTATCGCGATTATTGCCAAGGCGAGGCGAATTCGGATCTTGCAAACATTGTCATCGAGTCTGCGCGACAGTCCGTTTGCGCAGATACCATCTGGAGAGCGGAAATGCGCACGTTCAAGACTTACGATAAAGGCGATGTTCTGCCCGAGGATTACAAGAAGGCTCTGATCAACCTGATGTGCTTCCAGGCTGATTCAGAATACGCGGGCGGCCAGCGCGTGGCCGAGAATCATCGCTATGCCACCCGCCCTGAAGAGGCTTATCGCCTGTCGAAGAAGGTATTCGAGGAAATGGGACACGCATTCTATGTGTGGAACCTGTTGCAGGAACTGGGCATCGATGTCGATGCCCGCCTCTACGAGCTTTCCCATAATCCGGAGAACCCCGATCCGACGAAGGTCAACGTGATCAACGGGTTCCGCAAGGAGAACTGGTCCAAGTTTTTCGAGTGCTGGGAGGATGTCGCCCTGTTCTCGACTGTAGTCACGCCGGCCGCCGTGGCTTTCCTCGGGCAGTATCGCGAATGCTCCTACTTGCCGTGGGCGCGCGTCAACGTGCGCATCCACAAGGAGGAGTACGGCCATCTCGCTTTCGGCGTCTGGGCGTCGAAGCGCTGCATCGAGTTCGGCGGTGAGAAGACCCGCGAATTCATGCAGCAGCGCATTCCAAAATTCATGCAGATGGGCCTGGGTTTTTACGGCCGCCCGTCGGCCGGTGGCGTGAAGTCGCAGATGTTCGACATCTATTACGAATATGGCATCAAAGTGAAGAAGCCGGAAGAGCTGCAGACCGAATATCTGGAACTGCTCGACTCCCGCCTCAAGGAAGTCGGCCTGATCATGCCCACCGGAGTCGAAGCCGACTACGACATGCGCATGGGTTACGAAGCGGAGCATCCGCTGGCCGCCTGATGCCATGGCGGGGTCTCCACAACAACTGATCGACGGCGAGATCGCCGAGCTCAAGCGCTTCGGATACACGCCATTCGGCGATGCGGCTGCCGACTGGGAAGGCATGTGGCAGTTGCTGAAAGGGGATTTCGCCACCCTGCAGCGCGCGCAGGTGCCGGGCTATGCGCAAATGAGCCCGTGGCCGCAGGAGGGTGCGCGCATCTACATGCGTCGGCGCCTGCTGGCCGATCGCCTGTTCGAGGAATGCCAGGAACTCTATCGGCGTCTGCATGGCGATGGCATCAATACCGAACTGGTAGAAGCCTATTCGCTGGCGCGGGAGGCCTACGAGGAAGCCGTGCTGGACTTCGGCAAGGCCCGTGAATTGCTGGAAGACGTCTTCACCCGAACGGTCGACCTGGTCATGGTGAGCGAGTAACTCGACCTGCCTCCCGGCAAGGGTCTGCTCGAGAAGCGCGAGCGCATTGCCCCGGGGGAGAAACCGTCCGCCAGGAAGCCCTTGTGGGAGTATCATTTCTCCGACATAAGGAGGAGACAAGGTGAAGCCAGTGCCAAGCAAGAATCATTTAGTGACCGCGACATTGTTCTCGGTCGTTCTCAACATTCCAGTTGCCTTCGCTGCGCAGGAAGTGGCATCACCCGAAGCGCAAGCCTGGATCGACATTGCCACATTTTCCGGCATGAGCATGCCGATGGGCGGCAGCCCGATGGGCGCCCTTGGAGGGATGTTCGGCGGCAAGGGAAGTGCCGGTGGCAACAGTTTCGGCAACACCCGCACCATGAGCGCCGGCCGCTGGGTGGATGTCACTGTTCGATCGCGCGCCGACCAGAATCTTGACGAGGCTCAGCAGGCAGTGCCGGCCGGGTTTCTGAGCCCGGCCCTGACATTGAAGACACCGAAGAATGCCCCGCCGGCGCCCCGCGACGATGAGGACGTAAAGCGCGAGGCCCCCGAGAAGCCCAAGGGGCGGATGCTGCTCTACTGGGGCTGCGGCAGCGAAATTCGCCCGGGGCAACCGAAGATTCTCGACATGGCGACGGCAAGTCCCGGTGATTACGCCAAGTTCTTTGTCGCCCGCAGCGCAACCCAGCGTGGCGCTCACAGCGCCGCCGGACGCCCGGTGTGGCCCAATCCGGAAGACAACCGGATGGTCCCGGCCAATGCTTCGCTGCTCGGCGAGCACGCGTTTTCCGGCAAGGGCATCCCCGACGGCTTTCGCTTCCAGATACCCGCGGCACAGGATCTGATGCCGGCGTTGTCGCTGGAACAGGCTGACAAGAACGGAGCCACGGACTTGAGCTGGAATTCGATTTCCACCGCGCGCGGCTACTTCGTTTCGGCCATGGGCAGCAACGGCAAGGAAGACATGGTGATGTGGAGTTCAAGTGAACTGGCGGATACCGGATTCGGGCTGATGGACTATCAGACCAACGCCGCTGTCGATCGCTGGCTCAAGGAAAAGGTGCTGCTGATGCCGAACACCACCAGTTGCACCGTCCCCAAGGGAATTTTCGGCGAGCACGGAGGCATGCTGCGGGTGATTGCCTACGGTGACGAGTTGAATCTGGTGCATCCGCCACGGCCCAAGGACCCGAAGACCAAATGGGCACCCGTGTGGGCAGTCAAGGTACGCGTCAAGGCCGTCACCAGTGGTTTCCTCGGGATGTCGGGGCAGGGTACGCGAGGTCGCTCGGCAGCATCGCAAGAGGCGGGCGAGGGGCGTTCCGAGCAAAACAAAGGTCAGAACGACGACATGCCGAAGATCCCGCAACCCATTGAATTATTGAAGGGCATTTTCGGGCGCTAGGTGAGCGCAAAGACTCTTTCCGGAGCGGAATGGATCAGATCCCCGACCTCTCGGTCGGGGACCGCATCGCAGGCGATTGCCTGCCTATTGTTTCGGCTGGAATGCCATCGAGCGCCCGGAGATGGTGAAGGCATCGGAGAAGCACATGCCTTCTTCGGCGCCCTGATTCTTCAGCGTGGGGAAGATTGCCTCGACCATTTTCACGGAGCCGCAGGCGTAGATCTCATGGCCCTTGAGGTCCGGGAAGTCTTCCAGAATGGCTTCGTGCACCAGGCCGGTGCGACCGCTCCATTTGTCGTCGGGTGCAGCATCCGACAGCACCGGAATGAAGTGGAAGTTTTCGTGGTCACGCGCCCAGTCCTGCGGCAGATCGGGCAGATACAGGTCGGCCAGCTTGCGCACGCCCCAGTATAGATAGATGGGGCGCTTGAGGCCGCGATGGAAGGCATCCTCGACCATGCTCTTGACCGGTGCGAAGCCTGTTGCGCCGGCGACGAAAACGATCGGCCGCTCCGATTCGCGCAGGGAAAAATCGCCCAGCGGGCCTTCGAACGTCACAGTGTCGCCTATCCGCATCTGTTCGAATACATGCGTGGTGTAGCGGCCGCCCGGCATCAGGCGAATCTGCAGTTCGATCAGGGCTGCCTGGTGCGGCGGATTGGCGAAGGAGAAGGCGCGGCGTTGTCCATCGTCAAGAATGATGTTGATGTACTGCCCGGCCCTGAACGGGATCTGTTGCCCCTCCGGCAGCTTGAGCAGGACGCGCATGACGTCGTGGGTGAGCTTTTCCATCGTCGCCACACGGGCCGTGTATTGGCGGATGGCGCTGGGCGTGGCCGACGCTTCGTATTCGATCTCGACGTCGCCGAGTGCGGTGGCGCAGCACAGCAGCACCTTGCCTGCCGCGCGTTCTTCGGCCGACAGCGCGCTCGGTTGATAGAGGCCAGGGTCGACGTTGCCGCTCAGTACGGTGCATTTGCACTGGCCGCAGCCGCCGTTGCGGCATTCGTAGGGCAGGTTGATTTCCTGCCGCAGGCCCGCATCCAGCAGGGTTTCGTCGAACCGGATGGGGACCGTCCTGTGATCCGGGTGGAAGGTGACTGCGGCCTCTGCCAGCGCCGTGCCACGGCGTTTGGGCGGTAGCCATGGGGTGAGGAACAGAAGGCCGGTGAAGCCGATTACGCCGAACCAGAGATACAGGGGGTTGACGACATAGACCAGTGCCAGCACCGGCATCTGGAACCAGTCGAACTGGATGTTGGTGGGCACCACCAGCATGTCCGCCTCGCCGCCCTGGCTGACAATCGGCTTGACCAGGGCGAGCGCGATGAACATGACGGTCACGGCGATGGCAATCGGGCGCGGCGGATTGATGTGGGCGCGCGGTACCCTCTGCACATGAACCCAGGCCAGGACTCCGGCGATCAGCGGCGCGCCGAGATGGATGAAGGCGAGCAGGGTAAACAGCCGGCTGGTGACGTTTTGCTGATAGATGAAGTTGCGAATCAGGGTGCCATTGAACATCGGCAGCACGTCGAACCACTCGGCGATCGCCACGACCACGAACTGCGCCAGCTTGTCCCACACCAGCATGAAGCCGTTGAGGCCCGAGACATACACCAGCCAGATCAGGGCGACACCGGTGACCCAGGAGAACCAGCGGAAGCCGCGATAGCGGTCATAGGCGAAGTGCCGCAGCAGATGCAGCAGCATGGTCAGGATCATGCCGTCCGTGGCATAGCGATGCACGCTGCGCATGATGCCGCCGGCCCACCATTGGTCGTGGGTAATGCGTTGCACCGACTGGTAGGCATCGTGCACGCCGGTCTCGGCAAAAATGTAGAGATAGATCCCGGTACCGATTAGCAGCCAGAACTGCCAGAAGGTGATGGTCCCGAGATGGTAGAAAGGGTTGATCTTTTCGCCGAAGGCGACGTTGAACAGGTTCTCCGCACGCATGAAGAACCAGCGCACGAGTTTTTGAAGGAGGGTCAGCATGGTCTTGATCCGCGCAGAAGGATGGGAATTAATGTGGAATGCACTCGTTGCGATGAGCGAAGTACACCGTCACTGTCGAGCGTAGCGAGCTAACGGTCACCCCCGCCCGGGCGGGGGTTGGGGTGGGGGAGTTCAATTCGCATTTGCATTTACTGGAAGAACAGGCCACCCTTGTCCGGATTGAAGTCGACCACCAGTACCTGCGCCGGCTTCAGTGTGACCTGCGCCTCCTTGACGTGGTTGAAGCCGGGATTGACCAGGTTGTCGTTCATCTTCACGGCGAGTTGGTAGGTGCCGGCCTTGACCTCGAAGCGTTTGTAGACAGTGGACACGCCGTCTCCGGAAAGTCCGGTGGGATGCATCACCGTTTCGAACATCGGCTTGCCATCGAGCTCAAGCTGCAACTTGATGTCGGAGCGCCCGCGCGGGCAGTCCAGCGGCGCGCGCATGTTGGGCGGCAGCTTGGCCAGTTCCTCGGGGCTGCGCTTGCGACACTCGCGGCCTCCCAGGTGACTCATCGAGAGCTTGATCAGGGCCACGTCGTTCGGTATCTGCGTGTAGGTGGGCGCGGTGGCGAAGTAGCCGATGAAGGCGGCAAATGCGCCATAAAGGATGGTCTGGCCGACTATGGCGGCGGGTTTAGGCATGATGAAGTGTTCTCCGGGAATATGCGGGCGGTTTGCTGCTTGTAACCAACCGGGTTTCGAGCTGAGTCCTGAATTCCTTTGCGGCGGCGGCGACTAGTTTGCTCTCGCTGCGCGATGCAAAAACCAGCCGCAGCCGATCCTGTGGCACGAGGCTGCGCAAATGCGGTTCGCGCTGGTGGGCAAGACGCTCCTGGGTCCATTGCATGCCGAGGCGAAAATCGCAGCCGCCCTCGCGACACCCCGTGACCATGATGCCGTCGACGCCGCTGCGCAGCGCATATTCGATGAAGGACGGCGGCAGCATCCCGGTGCATAGCAGGCTGATGGCAGCGGTGTCCGCAGTTTCCAGGCCGCGCACATCGACCCCTTGATCGCAGCCGAAGACCACCAGCTTGGTCTTTCCGGCAGCTTGCGTCCCGAGCCGCGCCAGTTGTGCTTCGAGTTGCCGGCGCATGACATCGACTGGTTGCTGCGGCATGTCGATGCCTGTCACCAGTCTTTCCTGGCTGCGGAATGGGGTCGACGAGGGACACGAACCGGCGCAGATGCCGCAACCGGCACACAGGTCGGGATCGACCATGGCGATCTTGTGGCCCGGTTTGTCGGGATGAATCGCCATGGTGACTGCTTCATACGGACAATCGGCGTGGCAGCGGCTGCAACCGTTGCAGTTGGCCGCATCGACCAGGGCGACGGGCTGAGCCTTTGGATGGGGCAGAAAAGGCAGCGCGAAGAGCAGGATCGTGGCGCCGAATACCAGTGTCCACACCGCCACAGGCGAGGTGATGTCGGTTAGCGGATGAATGAACAGGATGAACCAGTCCAGCGGCAGGCCGGCAGGGACCAGGGCCAGGTTGGCGGGCGCTTCGCTCAGCGCCGGCTTGATCAGGGCCAATGCCAGAAGGCTGGCCAGGGTTCCCAGCATCAGTCGCCGCGAAGGCAGGTAGTCCACCCGGCTGATGCGATTGACATGGGCCCAGAGACCGAGGATCAGCATCAGCGGAATGCCGATGTGAATGAACACCAGCACGGTGAAGAAGCGGTCATTGATCGAGTCGGGGGCGAGAAAGTTGCGTGCCGTCGGCTCGTTGAAAAAGGGCAGCCAGTCCAGCAGTTCCGTGGTGGCGATGGCGGAGAACTGTGCCAGGCGATCCCAGACGATCCAGTAGCCGCCGATGCCGGAGACATAGGCCAGCCAGATCAGCGGCACGCCGGTGACCCACGAATAGAGACGGAAGCCGTAGTAGCGACCGTACGCCCACTCCCGGACCAGATGCAGCATCATGACCAGCACGAAAGCGTCGGAGGCATAGCGATGCAGGCTGCGCAGTATGCCGCCCAGATACCACTGTTCCTGCGACAGGTGGCCGATGGAGGTGTAGACGCCCTGGATGCTGGTATCCAGCACCGCGTAGAGATAGAGCCCGGTGGCCACCAGAATCCAGAGGAAATACAGGCCCAAGGCACCCAGATGCCGCAGCGGATTGTCGGCGCCGCCAAACGACCCATCGAAAGAGTTCTCGATGCGTTCGAAGAGGGTTTGCGCGTTGCCGCGCAAGGCTGCGTGTACGCTCACGTTGAGGGGGTTCCATGACGCCGGGACTAGTTGACGAATGCCGACTATTAGCGCTTGATGATATGCAAGTCGGGAGCATTCCGACTTGACTCGAATCAACCGGATTGAATCTTGTCGCTGCGGCGATTCTTCATGAAGCTGAAGGCCAGCCAGACCATGAAGATCAAGAAGGTGACGAAACCGGCAATGTCGAAATACAGCGCATAGTTGGTGCGGTATTTGCCGCTGATGGGGTCATACACCGAGCATAGGATCCTGACGCGGTCGACGATCTCGGCCAGGGTGCTGGTCTGCGGCGGGATGGGGGAGCCGGTGATCATCGCCTTGAGGGGTTCCGCCAGGTCTGCGGCAGTGAAGGTCTCGCCATAGATCTGCCGGAAAATCTTGCCATCGGCATCGACCAGGGTGACCTGGTTCATGTGGTCGAAGCCAGCGCTGGTGGCCACATAGCTGAAGCCGAAATTCTGCGTCAGATCGCCGACGATGGCTGCGGCCGGGCTGAGGAATTCCCAGTTGGGCAAGTGGATGCCGTACTGGAAGGCAAAGGCTTTCATCGCCTGGGGGGAGTCGAAGGGCTGGTTGAAGCCGATGCTGACAATATTGAAACGGTCAGCTCCAAGTACGTTGACCGTGCCCTCCACGGCTTTTTGCAGATTCTTCGTGGTCGTCGGGCAGACCTGGAAGCAGGCCGTGTAGACAAAATTCACCAGCAGCGGCTTGCCGCCATATTTTGAAAGGGGTGTCGGTCGCCCTTCGCGATCGAGCAGCACATGGTCGCCGACGGGCTTGCCGATCACGCTCTGCGACAGTTGCAGCGCCGCCTTGTCGTCGAGCGTGTTGAGTACCAGGCCGGTGCGTGCGCCCTGGGGGCGTTCCACGAGTTTCGGCCCTGGCGCCGTGTCGTCGGCGCCGACTCCTGGCGCAGCGGCAAGCATGACTGCCGCGACAGCGGCATTGAGCAAGGGACGGATCATGGGAGCGACGGCTTAAAAACGGGCGTCGATGATCGCAGCCGTGAGCACCAGGGTCAACTGCGCCAGCGAGGCATGGAAGCAGCTCATGGCGGTTTCGCGGTTGGTGTTGCGTGCCAGCCGCCATGCCTTCTGCACGAACAGGAAGCCACCAACGGTGGCTCCGGCGAAGTAAATGGCACCGAGGCCGAAGGCCAGCGGCAGGAAGGAAGCGGCGACCAGCACCAGGGTGCTGGCAAAAATGGTTTGCGCGGCACGTTTGTCGCCCACCACCACGGGCAGCATCGGCACTCCTGCAGCAGCGTAGTCGTCGCGGTAGGCGATGGCCAGGCTCCAGAAGTGCGGCGGCGTCCACAGGAAAAGCACTAAAGCCAAGGTCAGCGGTACGGCGCCGAGATGCGGGTCGGCGGCGGTGGCCCCCGCCAGCACGGCCCAACTGCCAGCCAGGCCGCCAAAGACGATGTTGAGCCAGGTGCGACGTTTCAGCCAGACCGTGTAGACGATGGCGTAGAAGAAGGCGCCGAGGAAGGTAAACAGCGCCGACCAGGCATTGAGTGCTATCCACGCGGCGGCGACGGACAGCGCCATCAGGCCGAAGATGACCAGCAGCCAGACCGGACCGTGCTTGATTTCTCCGGTGGCGAACGGACGATTGCGCGTGCGCGACATCAGGGGATCGGTGTCGTGCTCGTAATACTGGTTGAAGGCGCCTGCGCTGGCCGAGGAAATCAGCACGGCGAGGGTCAGGGTTATCAACTGCGCTAGGCTCAAGCTGGGCCCGGCGCTCACCGACAGGCCGGCCAGTGCGGTGAAGGTGATGACAACGCCGATGCGCAGCTTGAACACTCCGGCGATGGCTCGAAACGTCAAGCCGGAGGATTGTTTTGTGGGCAGCGTTGATTCCATGGTTTGTTCGCGGGGCGTCGTCCTGATTGTTCGCTATCGTAACCTGCCTGAATCGGGCCTGTTTGCAAAGTCCGATTCAGGCAGGCTCCCCGCACCGGAGTGCGGGAAACCTGATTCCTGATTCAGTCAGGCATCAACTAAGACCCCAGACTTCGGACAGGTACTTCCAATTCACGAAGTAGTAGAGCACGAAACAGACCAGCAGTGTTATTGCAAGTACCACTGTGCCCGGTACGGTGGTGTGCTCTTCGCTGCCGGTGCCGGAAGCGGCAGCGGCAACAGACTGGTCCGGGATCGGCACCGGCTTGTCGTGGGTCGCGCCGCCGTCGAGCTTCTTGCCGAACAGCAGGGAGCCGACTACCAGCAGGATCCACAAACCGCCACCGATGACCGCGATCACGCCGAAGATACCGGTCAGACCCATCATCAGGTAGGCAGCACCCGGCCATTCATACTGGAACGGCGCACCGGAGAAGGCCATGTCCCAGTGACGACGGGAAACGCCCAGGGTGCCGGCACCCATCATCACCAAGGACAGTACGATCATGCTCAGGCCGTACAGGTAGGGCTGGATCTGGCAAAGCTTCGGGAAAATCATTTCACGCTTGAACACCGTGGGTACCAGCAGGTAGGTGATGGACATGAAGGCCAGCGTAGTGCCAACGACGACCGTGGCATGGAAGTGGCCCGGCACGTAGAAGGTGTTGTGCATCAGCATGTTGATCTGCTCGGTGCCCAGCACGACACCGGAGATGCCACCGATGAAGCCGAAACCGACCAGGGAAATGAACATGCCCGAGAACACCGGGTTGCCCCAGGGCGCCTTGCGCAACCACTCGAACAGGCCGTTGGTGAAGCCCTTCTTGCGCTGCGCCGCTTCGATCGCACCCGGAACCGTGAAGCCGTGGATCATCGAGGCCAGTACCGCGAAGTACATGAAGTAGGAGGTATTCAATACCTTCCATTCCGCGCTCATGCCCGGGTCGGACAGCAGGTGGTGCGCGCTGGCCAGTTGCAGGAACAGGATGTAGAGCAGGAAGGCGAAACGGGAGACCTTTTCGAGTGGTTGCGCAAGGCGCCCTGGGGCAACCCGGTGTTCTCGGGCATGTTCATTTCCCTGGTCG
>JANXRC010000282.1 GCA_025353195.1 Rhodocyclaceae bacterium | reverse complement strand
TGGCGGAGACGCAGGGATTCGAACCCTGGATCCAGGTTTTGCCCAGATGCGCCCTTAGCAGGGGCGTGCCTTCGACCACTCGGCCACGTCTCCGAAAACGGCGATCAACATCAAGTTCACAGCCGTTTGCAGGGGGCGGAGTATACCCGAATCGCCTTCCGCTGTTGGCAGATGCGGCAAAAGTCCCGGCGCCCCGGGAGGACCTGTCTAGCTGCGCAGGCTGATCTGCGGCCAGCCGCGTTGGGTGGCGACTTGCGCCAGCGTGGCGTCGGCATCGACCGCTACCGGATGCGTGACTTTTTCCAGCAGCGGCAGGTCGTTGTGCGAATCGCTGTAGAACCAGCTCTGTTCAAAGCTGCCCAGCCACAGGCCGAGCGATTCGAGCCAGGCGTCGATGCGCACCACCTTGCCTTCGCGGAAGGACGGGACGCCGCGCGGCTGGCCGGTGAAGCGGCCGTTTTCCTGCGCGGGTACCGTGGCGATCAGGTGGGGGACATTGAACTCGCGTGCGATCGGCCTGGTGACGAAGCTGTTGGTAGCGGTGACGATGGCGAGCAGGTCGCCGTTGGCGGCGTGGTTTGCCACCAGTTCGCGGGCGGCCGTGCTGATCAGCGGCTGGATGCGCGTGCTCATGAATTCCTGGTGCCAGGTGTCCAGTTCGGCGCGCGAGTGGCGCGACAGGGGCGCCAGCTGGAAATCGAGAAAGGCATGGATGTCCAGCGTGCCGGCCTTGTATTGCTCGAAGAATTCGATGTTCCGCGCTTCATGCACTTCGCGGTCGAGCACGCCCTTGCCGATCAGGAATTGCGCCCACTCGAAATCCGAATCGCCTGACAGGAGCGTGTTGTCGAGATCAAACAGGGCGAGGTTCATGGCGTGTCGGAATCCTTGTCGAGATCCAGTGAGGTCTGCATCAGTTCGCGCAGCAGGGGTAGGGTGGGCGGACGCTTCTGTTCGAGCGAGGCGCGGTCCAGGCTGTTGAGCATGGCCATCAGCGAAGGCAGGTCGCGACGGCCGTGGCGCAGCAGGTACTGCACCACCCCGGCATCCATCAGCATACCGCGCTCGATCGCATGGCGGCGCAGGGCGGCAGCCTTTTCTTCGTCCGACAGCGACTGGATTTCGTAGATCAGGGTCTGGCCGATGCGGGTGCGCAGATCTTCACGAAGTTCCAGCCGCAGCGGGGGTTCCTCACCGGCAAGCAGCAGGGCCAGGCCGAGAAAGCGTGCGGCATTGAAGCCGCGAAACAGGGCGACCTGGGCCTCGGCCGCCAGCCCCTGCACATCGTCGATCACCAGCAGGCTGCCGGGGGCGAGCGTCAGTTCGCTGCCGGCAGCCTTGCCCTGCAGAAAGACGACGGGCCGTTGCCCGCGCGCAGCCTCCGCGGTCGCCTCCAGCAGGTGGCTCTTGCCGCAACCCTGCGGCCCCCAGATGTAAAGGGCCTCGAAGCTGCTTGTCTCGCGCAGGCCGCGGAGGCGCGCCACCAACTCGCCATTGGCGCCGACGACGAAATTGTCCAGCGTGGGCGGTTGCTCCGGCTTTAGATCGAGCAGCAACTGTTGCTGCGGCGTAACCATCTAGGAGCCCTGATAGAAGCGGCTGGCGAGATATAGCGCGCGTAGTTCACGCAAGCCGACCAGCAGCGCCGCCGAAGCCGGCAAGGCAGCCAGGACGCCAAAGAAGCCGAAGATCTGGCCGAAGGCCATCAGGGCGAAGATGACGGCGAGCGGGTGCAGTCCGATGCGTTCGCCGACCAGAAACGGGGTGAGCAGAAAACCCTCCAGCACCTGCCCGATGCCATACACGACCAGCACGGCGATGATCGGCCCCCAGCCGGCGAACTGCAGCGTGGCGACCAGCAGTGCCAGGATCAGGCCGGTGGCATAGCCGAGATAGGGTATGAAGATCAGCAAGCCGGTGACGACGCCGATCGAGAGCGCCGAAGGAATGCCGGCCAGCCATAGTGCCACGCAGTAGTAAGCGGCGAGGAGCGCCATGACCAGAATCTGGCCGCGCAGGTATTGCGAAAGTACGGCGTCGATGTCATTCGCCATGCTGACCAGCTTGGCATGCCAGGGGCGCGGAATGATGCCGCCCATGCGTGCCCTCATGCTGTGCCAGTCGAGCAGCAGGTAGAACATCACCACCGGCGCCAGCATCAGGTTAACGGCGAGGCCGACCAGCGCCACGCCACCGATCTTCAGCGAACTGTAGATCCGCTCGAGAATGACTTGCACGGTATCCCAGTTGCCGGCGGCGAGGCCCTGCAGCCAGACGGAATCGAAGTGCACTTGCACTCCGAAATGTTCCAGCAGCCAGGGTGCCAGTTTCGTGTTGGCGAGTTCCAGCGCCTCGGGCGCTCGCGCGGCGAGCACCGAGGCTTCTTCGTAGAGCAGCGGTAGGATGATCAGGATCAGACCGGCGGCCAGCGCGGCCAGCGCCAGCATGACGAGGACCACCGCCAGGATTCGTGGCAAACCCCATCCGGCGAGGCGGTCGGCTACCGGGTTGCAGATGTAGGCAAGGATGGCAGCCAGCAGAAAGGGCGTGAGAATCGGCGAGAGCGCGTAGAGCAGGGCAAGAATCGCCAGCCCGGTCGCGATCCACAGGGTGGATTGCACACGGTCGCTGCGGTCGGCATCGGGAGGCGAGATCATTTCCGGTAAAATTCGCTGATTGGCTGTGGCTGGGAGCACGGATTATCGCCCATCCGGCGGCCAATCGCGCTCTTGTCATCGAATCCGCTTGCGTCTTCAAGGACTTCATCTTGACTGAATTGACCACTTCCTCGTCCCCGCTCACCTACCGCGATGCGGGAGTCGACATCGATGCCGGCGATGCGCTGGTCGAACGCATCAAACCGGCGGCGAAACGCACCATGCGGCCGGAAGTGCTGGCCGGCATCGGCGGCTTCGGCGCGCTGTTCGAAATTTCGAAGAAGTATCGCGAGCCGGTGCTGGTATCCGGCACCGATGGCGTCGGCACCAA
The DNA here is from genome assembly GCA_025353195.1 of Rhodocyclaceae bacterium. Lineage (GTDB taxonomy): Bacteria > Pseudomonadota > Gammaproteobacteria > Burkholderiales > Rhodocyclaceae > Sulfuritalea. Next base: position 2,816 of record JANXRC010000282.1, on the reverse strand, counting down.
GCTCAAGCTGGCGTTCCAGTGGAACCGCCACGACACGGTCGGCCAGGACCTGGTGGCGATGAGCGTCAATGACATCCTGGTGCAGGGCGCCGAGCCGCTGTTCTTCCTCGACTACTTCGCCTGCGGCCGGCTCGACGTGAATACCGCGGCAACCGTCGTCGAAGGGATCGCCAAAGGCTGCGAAATGGCCGGCTGCGCGCTGATCGGCGGCGAGACGGCGGAAATGCCCAGCATGTACCCGGACGGGGAATACGACCTCGCGGGCTTCGCCGTCGGTGCGGTGGAGAAGTCAGCGATCATCGACGGCAGATCGATCCGGCCCGGAGATGTGGTGCTCGGCCTGGCGTCTTCCGGCGCGCATTCCAACGGCTACTCGCTGATCCGCAAGATTCTCGAGCGCGCCAAGCCTGATCCGGCGCTGGACATCGGCGGCGTGCGGCTGGCCGATGCGGTGATGGCACCGACGCGCATCTACGTCAAGCCACTGCTGGCGCTGATCCAGGCGATCCATGTCAAGGGCATGGCGCACATCACCGGCGGCGGCTTGACCGAGAATATTCCGCGGGTGCTGGCCGATCATCTGACGGCAATCCTCCACAGCAAGAACTGGCCGCTGCCGCCGTTGTTCAAGTGGCTGCAAAAGGAAGGCCAGGTGGCTGACGCCGAAATGCATCGCGTCTTCAACTGCGGCATCGGCATGGTGGTGATCGTCGCCGAGACCGACGCCGGCGCGGCGATGCAATTGCTGGCGGCGGCAGGCGAAACGGTTTATCACATCGGACGGATCGAGGCACGCGGCGAAGGCCGGGCGCAGACCATCGTCGTCTGAACCGCCGTCTCGCCAGCGCCGACTATTGGAGGTGCGCAGCGACCGTCGCAAGCACGGCAGCCGTCGCGTCTGAAGCCAGCGGATCGATGACCTGAAGGTCTGCCATGCTCTTCAGCCAGGTCAGTTGCCGCTTGGCGAACTGACGCGTGGCGAACACGCCGCGATCGCGCAATTCGGCGCGTGGTATCTGGCCTTCGAGCACGTCCCAGACTTGCCGGTAGCCGACGCAGCGCATCGAAGGCAGCCCGGCATCGAGCCGGTATTTCTTGCGCAACATCACCACTTCATCGACCAGGTCGGCGGCCAGCATGGCGTCGAAGCGCTGGCTGATGCGCCGGTGCAGTTCGCTGCGATCTCCGGGCACCAGCGCCAGCGTCAGGCAGCGGAAGGGCAGGGAACTGGTCGTCTGTTCGGCGAAAAAACTGCCGAGGGTACGGCCGGTCAAGCGGAGCACCTCCATGGCGCGCTGGATGCGCTGGGCGTCGTTGGGCTTCAGGCGCGCCGCCGTCTCCGCATCGAGCAGCGCCAATTCGGCGTGCAGGGCCGGCCAGCCGCGTGCGGCGGCTTCGGCATCGATCCCGGCGCGCAGGGCCGCATCCGCCCGCGGCAGGTCGGCCAGACCTTCGCGCAGGGCCTTGACGTAGAGCATGGTGCCGCCGACCAGCAGCGGAATGCGTCCGGCCGCCATGATGGCCGCCATTTCGCGCAGTGCGTCGCTGCGGAATTGTGCGGCCGAATAGCGTTGTTCCGGCGTAATCAGGTCGATCAGCCGGTGCGGAAAGCGCGCCAGCGTGGCGGCATCCGGCTTGGCGGTGCCGATGTTCATGTCGCGAAACACCTGCGCCGAGTCGACGCTGATGATGTCGCAGGGAAAATGCGTCGCCAGTTCGAAGGCCAGCGCGGTCTTGCCGCTCGCGGTGGGGCCGATCAGAAGGATCGCCGGCGGCAGCGACATCAACGACCGCGCATGAATAACTTGTCGAGTTCCGCCATCGAGAGCTGAACCCAGGTTGGCCGGCCGTGGTTGCACTGGTCGGCGCGCTCGGTTTCCTCCATCTGGCGCAGCAGGGCGTTCATTTCCGGCAGGCTCAGCAGCCGGTGGGCGCGCACCGCGCCGTGGCAGGCCATGGTCGCCAGCAGTTCGTTGCGTTGCGTTTCGACCACCCGACTGGCGGGGTGCTCGGCCAGGTCCTTGAGCAGCGAGCGCACCAGCTCGACCGCGTTGCCTCCCGCCAGCAGCGCCGGCAGGCTGCGCACCGCCAGTTGCCGCGGGCCGGCGGCGGTGATGGCGAATCCAAGTTGGGTGAGTGCCTCGTTCTGTTCGTTGGCCGTCGCCATTTCGGCTTCGCTGGCGGAAAGCAGCAGCGGCACCAGCAAGGACTGCGTGGCCGGCGGCCCTGCGTCGAGGCTGTGTTTCAGTTTCTCGTAGAGGATGCGTTCGTGCGCGGCATGCATGTCCACCAGCACCAAACCGTTGGCATTCTGGGCGAGGATGTAGACGCCGTGCAGTTGGGCGATGGCGTAGCCGAGCAGCGGCGCGTTGCCGTCCTGCGAATCAGGAGTCGGCGCTGGTGAGACGGCGGTTTCAGCAGCATCGAACGCTGCCCGGGCGAATTCGAGGTAGGACCGCGCGGCCGGCTCACCGACCGCCAGCCCGGACTGTCGCGCATAGGAAAAGGCCGTCGGCACAAACGCCGATGAGGCCTCTGCCGGTCCTGCCGCACTGCTCAGCGGCGCGGCCAGCGTGCGTTGCAGTGCGTGAAAGACGAACTGGTGAATGCCGCGGGCATCGCGAAAGCGCACCTCGGTCTTGGCCGGATGCACATTCACATCGACGCCGGCCGGGTCGAGTTCGAGGAACAGCACGTAGGCCGGGTGCCGCTGGCCGTGCAGGATGTCGGCCCAGGCCTGGCGCGCGGCATGCGTCAGCAGCTTGTCGCGGACGAAGCGGCCGTTGACGAAGAAATATTGCTCGTCGCGCCCCGAA
>JANXRC010000281.1 GCA_025353195.1 Rhodocyclaceae bacterium | reverse complement strand
CGTCGCTCAGCAACGAGCCGACAAAGACGCCCGAACTGGCAATGATTATCGCGACGGTTCTGTTCATTCCGGATTCTTCATTGTTGTTGGTCTCACGAGTGAGGATGCGCCATGGTTGTCAGTGATGATAGCCGCGAACATGGGGCTGCTGTCGGCCCGCCGTCAGAAGTTCGTGTCGATGCCAGGCCAGGCGGCAGTGAGCGCCGCCTTGAATTCGTTCTGGATGCGCGTCAGCGCGGCCTGGGTGTCGGCCTCGAAGCGCAGCACCACGACCGGCGTCGTGTTTGATGCGCGTGCCAGACCGAAGCCGTCGGCGTATTCGGCGCGCACGCCGTCGATGGTGATCAGTTCGCGCGCGCCGGGCAGCAGCTTGCGGCCGCCCTGCCGCAGCTTGGCCACCAGCGCATGGGGCTCGCCCTCATTCATCTTGATGTTGAGCTCCGGCGTCGAGATGGCGTTGGGCAAATGTTTCAGCGGCCAGTTGGAGTCTTCCCAGCGCGAGACGATTTCGAGCAGGCGTGCTCCCGTGTAGAGCGCGTCGTCGAAGCCGAACCAGCGTTCCTTGAAGAACATGTGGCCGCTCATCTCGCCGGCCAGCGGTGCGCCGGTTTCCTTCAGCTTGGTTTTGATCAGCGCGTGGCCGGTGTTCCACATCAGCGGCCGGCCGCCCTGGTGGCGAATCGATTGCGCCAGCCAGCGCGAGCATTTCACGTCGTAGATGATCTGTGCGCCCGGGTTGCGCGTCAGCACGTCGGCGGCGAACAGCATCAGCTGGCGGTCGGGGAAAATGATTTCGCCGTCCCTGGTGACGACGCCGAGGCGGTCGCCGTCGCCGTCGAAGGCCAGCCCCAGTTCGGCATCCGTCTCGCGCAAGGCGCGCTGCAGATCGATCAGGTTCTCCGGCTTGGATGGGTCCGGGTGGTGATTGGGGAAGTTGCCGTCCACCTCGCAAAACAGTTCGGTCACCGTGCAGCCCATGCGGCGGAATAGCGCCGGGGCAACGCTGCCGGCCACTCCGTTGCCGCAATCGATGACGATCTTCATCGGGCGCGACAGCTTGACGTCGCCGACGATGCGATCGAGATAGGCCTGGCGCACGCTGGCGTGGCGCACCTTGCCGCGGCCCTGGCAATAGTCATGCGAAGCGGTATCCCCTTGCGGGACGGTGCTGGCCGCATTGTTCTCTATTCGGCGCCGCAGGTCCTGGATCATCTCGCCGTACAGCGTCTGGCCGGCCAGCACCATCTTGAGTCCGTTGTATTCGGGCGGATTGTGGCTGCCGGTGACCGAGACGCAGCTGTCGGTGCCCAGTTCGTGCGCGGCAAAGTAGGTCATCGGCGTCGGCACCCGGCCGATGTCGATGACATCGACTCCGGTCTGGGTAATGCCGCTGGCCAGGGCGCGGGAAAGCTCGGGACCCGAGAGGCGACCGTCGCGGCCGATGACAATCGACTTGACGCCGCGGGCGACCGCTTGGCTGCCCAGCGCCAGTCCGATCTGGCGCACTGTTTCTGCCGTCAGCGTGGTGCGCACGATGCCGCGAATGTCGTAGGCCTTGAAGATCTCGGGCGCCGGGATATGCATGCGGCCTTTTTGGAAACGATGGGTGCGAGAATTATCGCACGCCGAATGAGCGCGGAAGATGGGCGTCAAAATGCGCCAGCAGGCGTTGCGGCAGCCAGTCGATGTGGCCGGGCAGGGCGCCGTGTACGAAGCCGACATGGCCGCCGTGATGCAGCACTTCGAGTGTCACCGCATCAGGCAATTGTTCGGGGCGTGGCAATGCCGCCGGCGGCAGGAACGGGTCGTTAGCCGCGTGCAGCAGCAGCGTCGGCGCTTGTACGGCAGCCAGCAGCGGGCCGGCGCTGCTTCTCGCGTAATAGTCGTCGGCGCCGAGAAAGCCGTGCAAAGGTGCGGTGACCGCGTCGTCGAAGTCGCGCAAGGTGCGCGCTGCCTGCGCGCGGCGAACGTCGATGCGGCCGGGGAAGCGCAGCTCCTTGGCCAGTGAGGCCGGAATCAGGGTGCGCAGAAAATGCCGCGCATAGACCAGATTGAAGCCGGACGACAGCGCGGCGTTGGCCGCCGCCAGATCCAGCGGCGCGCTTACCGCCGCCGCCGCAGTCATTACGCCGGAGGCCTGACCACCTTGTTCGGCCAGCCATTTCAGCACGGCATTGCCGCCGAGCGAAACGCCGGCGACGAACAGCGCCGGGTAGCCGCGTGCCTGCAGCCGGCGCAGGACCCAGTCGATCTCCTGCGAGTCGCCCGAGTGATAGGCGCGCGGCAGGCGGTTCGGCTCGCCCGAGCAGCCGCGAAAATGCACCACCACGCCATGCCAGCCGCGACGTCCCACGGCGTGCATCAGGCGCCGCGCGTAATGGCTGCGCGAGCTGCCTTCGAGCCCGTGAAACAGCACCACGCAGGGTGCGCCGGGTTTGCCGGCGACCCAGTCTAGATCGATGAAGTCATGGTCCGGGGTGTCCCAGCGTTCGCGCCGGTAGTCGGGCAGCGGCCCCTTGATCAGCAGCGGCCAGATGGTTTGCGCGTGGCCACCCGGCAGCCACGCCGGAGCGGAATAATGCTGCCCGGTCACTTTGCCTTCAATGCAGGATGCGCGGCACTTCGCCGACGCTGTCGGGCGGCACCGGCGAGGCGTGGTGGGCGACCATGCGCCAGCCCAGGGCGCCGCGCACGTAGACATTTGTGGCGGCTACCGGCGCGCTCAAATTCTCGTCGTCGAGGGTGGCGATGTGTTCCAGCACGGTGCTGACCATGGCGAAAGGCGTGCTCACGGCGGTCTGCTGCGACAGGCTCACGCGGAGTTTCCTGCCGTTGGCAAAGAAACGCTGCCAGGCGTCGCGAATCATCGCGTAACCGATCAGGCGCGGGCCGCCGGGGTGTATGCAAACCACTTCTTCATCTTCGGCCCAGACGGCCATCATGGCTTCGATGTCGCAGCGTTCGAGCGCCTCGTAGAAGGCGGCTTCGACATCCTGCGGGCTGGCGAAGATCTTCTGGCTGGGCACGGTCAGACGGACGGGGCAAGTTGAGTGGCGATGATTGCCGCCACCTGCTGCGGGCTGATTCCGTTCATGCAGTCGAAATGCCCGAGCGGGCATTCGCGCTTGAAGCACGGGCTGCACGGCAGGTTTCGCGAAACGATCTCCGCCTTTGATGACAGCGGCGGCGTATAGGCCGGCGACGACGAACCGTAGAGCGCCACCAGCGGTCTCTCGAGCGCCGCCGCGACGTGCATCAGGCCGGAGTCGTTGCTCACCACGCAACGCGCGGAGGCGATCAGGTCGATGGCCTGCTCCAGCGTGCTGCGACCGCACAGATTGAGCGCCGCGCCTGCTGCCGCTGCGGATATTTCTTCGCCGACAGCGACATCCTTGGCCGCGCCGACCAGCCAGACCGGGTTCTGCGGCGTCGCGACGAGTCGTGCCAGCGCCGCGAAGTGCCGCGCCGGCCAGCGCTTGGCGGGCCCGTATTCAGCGCCCGGGCAGAAGATCACCGGCGCCGCATCAAGAGGCAGGTCCAAGGCCAGGCGCGCGGTCTTCTGCTGTTCTGCGGTGGAACTGAGGTGCGGCTGCGGCAATATCGCGGGCAGCGGCCCGGCCAGCGCGGCATAGCGCTGGACCAGTTGCGGATGCGCGGTGACGTCAAGCCGATGGCGCTCGTTCAGCAGCAGGTAGCGGCTCTCGCCCTGATAGCCGATGCGATGGGCAATCCCGGCGAAGAAGGGAACCAGCGCCGATTTCCACGAGTTCGGCAGCACATAGGCTTGTTGATAGTCGGCGCTGGCGAGACGGCGACCCAGCGCGCGGCGGGCGCCGAAACTGAACTCGCCATGGCGGAAGGGGTTGGCGATCACCGCGTCGACCTCGGCCATGCGCGCCAACAGCGGCGCCGACCAGTCCGGCGCCAGCACCTCGACGCAGGCAGCCGGATGGTTGCGCTTGAGCAGGGCGAGCAGCGGCTGGGCGAGAATCGTGTCGCCGATCCACGACGGAGCGACGACAAGAATCTTCACGTCAGAAGTGGAACTCAGGCCTGGTGACGAAAGTTAATGATGGCCCTTGGGGCGCTCGCCGGTAAACCGATACACCGTGCCGCAGTATGGGCAGGCCGCTTCGCCCGTGTCGCTTTTCAACACGTCGATGAAGACCCGCGGATGGCGGGCCCACAAGGGTGCGTCGGGGCGCGGACAGGCCAGTGGCAGGTCGTGGGCGGTAACGGTGACTTGGCGCTGCGATTCGTCGAGAGTGGACATGATTTACCTCAAGTGCTTTGGACAAGACTGAGCCAGTCGGCGTGTGCGGGTACTTTGCCGTTGACCAGGTCGAAGAACAGGCTCTGGAGCTTGCCGGTAACCGGGCCGCGACTGCCGC
>JANXRC010000204.1 GCA_025353195.1 Rhodocyclaceae bacterium | reverse complement strand
GTCTGCGGCGGCGCGGCCGGCCCGTTCCATCAGGGGCGGCACGACGCTGGCGTAGCGCGCTTCAAGGGTACGCAATTCGGAACAGCGCAAGAGGGGTGTGTGCATGACGCGATTGTAACCGTCAGCCGGCTGATCCGATTTTAGTCAGGGGCCCGACTTGATAGCCGTCCAGTTTCAGCCCGGCACACAGCGGCAGGGATAGACTTGCCCGCCGCACTCGCCCACGCGGCTGCGCATGGTAGCCTGCCGGGTTTCTTTGGCGCCGAGCCGATCAGCGAGGATGAGATCAACGCCCGCCTTGAAAGCATCATGATCAAGGCCTTCGAGGCCATCTGGCAGACGGCGCAGGAACGTCAGGTGTCGATCCGCACCGCGGCCTTCATCATCGCCTGTCAGCGCGTACTTGCCGCGCGCGAGCAGCGCGGGCTATATCCCTGACCGGCGGCGGATCAACGCGCCGTCTGCTGGACGCGATTGCGGCCGGCGAGCCTGGCCTGGTACATGTTGCGGGTGGCTTGCGCCAGTAAAAGGTCCAGGCTGTTGCCATCCTGGGGGTAACTCGCCGTGCCGATGCTGACTGTGGTGGTGACGGTTCTGCCGATCAGCGTCAGCGAGGTCATTGCCACCGCCATGCGTATCTTTTCGGCGATGTGGAGCGCTCCGGCAGCGGGGGTTTCCGGCAGCAGCACGACGAACTCCTCGCCGCTCTGCCGTGCCAGTACGTCCGAACTGCGCAGTTGTCCCTGGATCATCTTGACCAGCGACACCAGCAGGGCATCGCCTGCCTTATAACCTTGCTCGTCGTTGACTTGTTTCAGCGTGTCGCATTCAATCACCAGCAGGGTTATGGCCCTGTTGTAGCGTATGGCCTGACCGAACAGGCTGTCGGCGATGATGGCGAATCCGCGCCCGTTTAGGGCCTCGGTCACCTCGTCGGTTTCCGGCAGGAACTTGGCCTGGTTGAGGCCGTAGCGTATGTCGGATGCGAACATGGTGGTGATGTAGGCCACCAGTACCAGAGGCGCGAACTGGGCAAAGATGCCGGCGACGTATTTGAGCGAAACTATTTCAACGAGGGAGATATCCCCGCCCAGGAAAACGAAGCAGACGGCGATCAACGCCAGTTCGAGGAGCGTGGTGAGTTTGCCCAGAGCCAGTGCGCTGGTAATGATTATCAGCAGGTAGGAGTTCAGCAGGGGGCTCTCGAGCCGGCCGGTGTGCAATAGGGCCCAGGTGATGAAAGCGGTCATGATCCAGGTTTCTACCGCTAACTTCCAGCGCGACTCGCGCTTGAAAAAGGCGGCATAGCGCAGGCCCATGATGGACATGGCATAGAGCACCATGGCGAGGACGATGCCCGGCCTGTCGTCCGGCTCGGTGCCGCCGAAAACGTGGTACAGCAGCACCACAATCAGCAGCAGCCATTCGATTTCGCCGACGGACCGTGAGATTCCGTGAAGTTGTTCTTCTTCTATGGAGGTGGGGATTACCGCCTCCTTGTCCATGCGTCCCATCTCTTGTTCGCTCCCCGTCTGGTTCCGGCGCCCCGGCAACCAAGCCATTATGCCCCTTGTCAGGTGACAGCAGGGCGTCCACCGGCGCAGGCTGGCGGCGGTCATCATCCGGTCCTTGGCTGTCAGCCATGTCGTATCGGCATCTGGAAGCATGAAGCAAAGCAAGCACCGGACAGGAGATACGGAGCCAGCGGATTTCGGCATCAATAATCCAATCCGGATGCTCCACGGCATGCGCCGCTGGCGGGTGCGCGCCACCCTGAAAAGTCGGCACCGGCAAGGTGTCCCGGCGTATGATGACCCGGCTATCGATAGGCAAGGAGCGCATTCGTGGCCGCATCAACGATCCTCATCGTCGACGATGAACCGACGAACCTGCATCTGCTCACCAGTCTGTTACGGTCCGAGTACATGGTGCGCGCCGTCAGCTCGGGCGAAGGCGCCCTGCGCGCAGCGACGAGCGAGCCGCAGCCGGATCTGGTGCTGCTCGACGTGATGATGCCCGGGATGGATGGCTATGCGGTGCTGGCGCAACTGCGCGAGAACCCTGCCACGCAAGACATCCCGGTGGTCTTCCTGACGGCGCTGGCCGAGGCGCCAGACGAGGAGCGCGGCCTGAAACTCGGCGCCGCCGATTACATCACCAAGCCGATCAATCCGGTCGTGGTGCTGGCTCGGGTGCGCACGCAACTTCAGGCAAAACAGGCGCGCGACTGGCTGCAGGATCAGAACGCCAGTCTCGAAGCCGAAGTCGCCCGGCGCATGGCCGAAAATGATCTGACCCAGCTGGTCACCGTCCGGGCGCTGGCCCACCTGGCCGAAACACGCGATCCGGAGACCGGCAACCACATCAACCGGACCCAGGGTTATGTTCATCTCCTGGCTTTGCGGTTAAGACAGCACCCGCGCTTCTCTGCCTTGCTCACTCAGCGCAATATTGACCTGATGACCAGGTCGGCGCCGCTGCATGACATCGGCAAGGTGGGCATACCGGACAACATCCTGCAAAAGGCCGGGCCCCTGGCGCCAGCGGAATGGGAAATCATGAAGACCCATGCCAAGATCGGCTCCGACGCCATCGAACAGGCCGAGACCGACGTCGAGAAGCCTCTCGCCTTTCTCGTCCTGGCCAAGGAGATTGCCCACTGGCATCACGAGAAGTGGGACGGCAGCGGCTATCCCGACGGCCTGGCCGGCGATTCGATACCGATTTCCGCACGGCTGATGGCGCTGGCCGATGTGTTCGACGCGCTGATCTCGGCGCGGGTGTACAAGCCGGCGATGCCTTTTGCCGAGGCCCGCAAGATCATTGCTGCCGGGCGCGACAAGCACTTCGACCCTGATGTCTGCGATACCTTCCTCGCCGGTTTCGACGAGTTTGTCGCCATTGCCGAGAAATATCGGGAGGACGTTTGAGCTGCCGGTGTTGCTGGAACTGACATGACCGCCCTGGACATACGCACTGTCTTCCTGCTTTGCGTCATCAGTTACGTGGTCTGCACGCTGTTTGTCGTGCAGTTGTGGCGACAGAACCGCAGCCGCTTTGCCGGCACCGGATTCTGGGTCTTCAACTTCGTCCTGCAAACGGCGGCTCTCGGCCTGGTTGCCTTGCGGGGCACCGTTCCGGACTGGATGTCCATTGTCCTCGCCAATTCCCTGTTGCTGGCCGGAGCGTTGTTGATGTACATGGGCCTGGAGCGCTTCGTCGGCAAGGTCGGTTCGCAGCTTCGCAATTATGTCCTGCTCGCTCTTTGCACCGGTGGCCTGGTTTTTGGCGCCTTCGTTCATCCCGATCTGCATTTGCGCAGGCTGATCGTTTCGGTGGGTTTGCTGATCGTCTGTTTCCAGTGCCTGTGGCTCTTGTGGCGACGAACCGAGCTTGCCTTGCGTCCGCTGACATTCGGAGTGGGAGTGGTATGCGGCGCTTACTGTGTGCTCAGCATCATCCAGATCGTCGAGTATTTCCTCAGCACGCAAGCGGGGAACGATCTGTTCCAGGCGGGAGCTTTTCAAGCGCTGACGCTGGTGTCCTACCAGACGCTGATGATCCTGCTCATCTATAGCCTAATCCTGATGGTGAGCAAGCGCCTGACCATGCAGGTCAGTTCCGAGCAGGAAAAATTCGCCACGGCCTTTCACTCTGCTCCCTACGCCATCACGCTTGCGCGTGTGTCCGACGGGACGATAGCCGACGTGAACGAGACTTTCTGTGCCATTTCGGGGTATGCGCGCGACGAGGTGGTGGGGAAGAAAGCGGTCGACTTGCATCTCTGGGAGCACGATGACGATCGCGCCACCGTGCTCGACACTCTGTCAGGGAAAGGCAAGGTGCACGGGCTGGAGAGGTATTTCCGCAAAAAGACCGGGGAGTCGCTGGTGGGACTTTTCTCGGCCGACATCGTCCTGATAGACGGCGAAAAGAGCGTCCTGTCCTGCATCGAGGACATCACCGAACGGAAGAAGAATGAAACACACCTGATCATCACGAGCCGTCGTGCCGAAGTGTTGCTGGCTCTGCCGGGCGTCGCCGAAAAGATGAGCGAGCAGGAATTCGTGCAATACGGCCAGGAGCAGGCCGAGGAACTCACCGGCAGCCGCATCGCCTTCATCCATTTCGTCCATGAGGACCAGCAAACCATCGAACTGGTGGCCTGGTCGCATGCCACCCTCGAGCACTATTGCCAGGCCGTGGCGGACGGCCATTACCCGCTGGGCAAGGCCGGCATCTGGGCCGACGCATTGCGCAAAAGGGAGCCGGTGGTGTTCAATGACTACGCCAGCACGCCGGACAAGCACGGTCTGCCCGAGGGCCATGCCCACCTGGAACGCCTGATCAGCGTGCCGGTGATCGAAGGCGGGCGGGTGCGCATGATGGCCGGAGTAGGCAACAAGCCCGAGCCCTACACCGATCTGGATGTGGAGACAGTCAAGCTGCTGGCCTACGGCATCTGGCGCGTTGTGAACCAGCGCCGGACGGACAAAGCCTTGCGCGACAGCGAACTATCGCTCAGGGAATCGCAGAGCATCGCGAACCTGGGTAGTTATGTTCTGGACGTCGTCAGCGGGCGGTGGACGAGTTCGGCGGTGTTTGACCGGGTGTTCGAGATAGACCAGGCATACGAGCGCACGATCGAGGGATGGGCGGCCCTGGTCCATGCCGAAGATCGCTCCATGATGCTTGACTATTTCAGGGACGAGGTGCTGGGTGCGCGCCAAGAGTTCGACAAGGTGTATCGCGTGGTCCGTCACCACGACCGGGCCGTGCGCTGGGTACATGGACTGGGCAAGCTGCAAGTCGATGCGCAAGATCGTCCCCTGAAAATGTACGGCACGATTCAGGACATCACGGAGAAGGAGGTTGCCGAGAAGAAGGTCGCGCACCTCGCTCAACTGTATGCGGTTCTGAGCCGCTGCAACCAGGCGATTGTTCATTGCACCAGCGAAGAAGAACTGTTCCCCCAGATCTGCAGCGCCGCGGTGACCCTGGGTGGCATGCGAATGGCATGGGTCGGGCTGGTGGATGCGGCAAGTCGGCAGGTCAGGCCGGTCGCCTCTTTTGGCGATGACCAAGGGTATCTGACAGGCATCAATGTATCAGTGGATGCATCGGACCCTGCCGGGCAGGGTCCCACCGGGATTGCGATTCGCGAAGGCCGGCCGGTCTGGTGTCAGGATTTTCTCCACGATCTGCGTACTGCAGGCTGGCATGAGCGCGCCAAACGCGCCGGCTTGGCGGCATCGACGTCGCTGCCGCTGCAGCGCAACGGCGTGACCGTCGGCGCTTTCACCATCTACGCCAGCGAGGTCGATGCCTTTGACGCGGACAAACGCAAACTGCTGATTGAAATGGCGACCGATATCAGCTTTGCGCTGGACAACATTGCCCGCGACCTCGCGCGCAAGCAGGCGGTTGCAGCGTTGCAGGAAAGCGAACAACGATTCCGCGGGTTTATCGAGCGCGCCAGCGACATTATTTTTGAACTGGACCCGGCAGGCATCATTCGCTTCGTGTCGCCGAACTGGCTGGCATTCATGGGCGAACCCGCGGCCGAGGCCGTTGGCAAGTCGATCACGGCCTACATCGACTCCACCGACGTTGCCAAGGTTCGCAGTCTCCTCGAACAGGCCGGCGCCGCGGACGAGTCCGTCGCGGTGGAGTACCGGGTCGCGCGCCGGGACGGCGAGGTTCGCTGGCATTCCGCAAAGGGAGTAACCGTTCGCGACCTGAATGGCAACGCGGTCGGTTATCAGGGCATCGCCCGCGACATCACGGAGCGCAAGTCCGCCGAAGCCCAACTGCGCAAGCTGTCATTGGCGGTAGAACAAAGCCCGGAAAGCATCGTCATCACCAACACCGACGCCAAGATCGAGTATGTCAACCAAGCTTTCGTCCAGGGCACCGGCTACAGCCGCGAGGAAGCGATCGGGCAGAACCCGAAGTTTCTCCAATCGGGCAAGACGCCCAAGGAGACCTATCTCGCCATGTGGGCTGCGCTGAGCGAGGGCCGGCCATGGAAGGGTGAATTCCACAACCAGCGCAAGGACGGCAGCGAGTATGTCGAATTCGCCATCATCACGCCGCTGCGCCAGGCCGACGGGGCGGTCAGCCACTATGTCGCGGTGAAGGAAGACATCACCGAGAAGAAACGCCTGGGCCGCGAACTCGATGGTCACCGGCACCATCTGGAACAGCTGGTGGATAGCCGCACCACGGAACTGGTCGCGGCACAGCACCAGGCAGAAGCCGCCAACCTGGCCAAGAGCAGCTTCCTGGCCAACATGAGCCACGAGATCCGCACCCCGATGAATGCCATCATCGGCCTCACCCACCTCCTGCGGCGCGCCGGGACCACCCCGGAACAGGCCGAGCGCCTGGAAAAGATCGACGGCGCCAGCCGGCACCTGCTCTCCATCATCAACGACATCCTCGACCTGTCCAAGATCGAAGCCGGCAAACTGCAACTCGACACCAGCGATTTCCCGCTCGCGGCCGTGCTCGACCATGTCGCCTCGATGATCGGCGGTGCGGCACAGGACAAGGGGTTGCGGATCAGGGTGGACAGCGATGGGGTACCACCGTGGCTGCGCGGCGACCCGATGCGGCTGCGCCAGGCGCTGCTCAACTTTGCCGGCAACGCCGTGAAGTTTACCGAGCAGGGCTCCGTCACCCTGAGCGCCAAACTGCTGCATGAAAAAGGCGACGAAATTCTGGTGCGCTTCGAGGTCGAGGACACCGGCATCGGCATCACCCCAGAGCAGATGAGCCGATTGTTCAAGGCCTTCGCGCAAGCGGACAGCTCGACCACCCGCAAGTATGGCGGCACCGGCCTCGGCCTCGTGATCACGCGGCGCCTCGCGGAACTGATGGGCGGAGAAGTCGGCGCTGATAGCACGGCGGGACAAGGCAGCTGCTTCTGGTTCACCGCCCGTCTGCACCGTGGCAGAGGCATCATGCCCGCCGTCCCGGTGCCTGCCGACGAAGAGGATGTCGAGGCGCACCTGCGCCTCCTGCATGGCGGTGCCCGGCTGCTGCTGGCCGAGGACAACCTCATCAACCGCGAAGTGGCGCTGGAACTGCTGCATGGTGCCGGTCTGGTGGTGGACACCGCCGTGGACGGCCGCGAAGCCGTGGCCAAGGCGCAGGCGAATGACTACGAGCTGATCCTGATGGACATCCAGATGCCGAACATGAACGGCCTCGAAGCCGCCCGCGCCATCCGCGCCCTGCCGGGATGGGAGAGCAAACCGATCCTGGCGATGACCGCCAACGCCTTCGAGGAGGACCGCCTGGCCTGCGAAGAGGCCGGCATGAATGACTTCATCACCAAGCCGGTCGAGCCCGACGCGCTGTACCACGCATTGCTGGTATGGATGCCGGCAGCCACCGCAGATAACCGAGCTGCGTCGGGGGCGGACCGGGCGCGCGCCGGGATCGCTACGCCGGCAGCGCCTCGGCAGGAGCGGGCAGGGATGCCGCCGTTGCTGTCAGCGTTCAGCGGTATCGATACGCAGCGGGGGCTGGCCGCCCTGCGCGGCGATGGCGTTGCCTACACGAAGCTGCTGCGGCAGCTTGCCGCCAGTCACCGCGGGGACGCGCAGCTGCTGCAGGACGAGCTTGCCGCGGGTCAGGTCGATGCGGCCCGGCAGCGGGCGCATTCGCTCAAGGGTGCGGCCGGGAGCCTGGGTTTGACCCGGCTCCAGGCGGCCGCAGCGGCCTTTGAGCTGGCCTTGCGCGACGTAGCTCCGGCCGCGAGTTTGCCGGCGCTGCTGGCTGCCCTGCAGACCGAGCAGAGTGCGCTGGACGCGGTGCTCTCACAATTGCCTGACGAGCACGCGAATGGCGGCGGGTCGGCGGCCGATCCGCGCCGGGCGCGGGCGGTGCTCACGCAGCTGCAACCGCTGCTGGCCAGCGATGACACGGCGGCGAGCGATCTGTTCGAGGCGAATCGGTCGCTGCTGCTGGCCACGCTTGGGGCGCCCGCGACGCAACTGGCACGCCAAGTGGCAGCCTTCGACTATCCGGCCGCCCTGGTGACGGTGCGCAAGATACTCCGGCCGGCGCGGTCGGAGTGATGCGCCCAGCCGGCACTCTCCCGGGCGCGCCCTGCGGCGAGCTCGCGCGTCGGGTCAAGGAAATGACGGTCGAGTGCATCCACTCAAGGTGCTGACTTGGTTAGCGCCTTGAGCAGGGTCGCAAACAGCGTGTCGGGGTCGAATGGCTTCATCAGGAAGCCATTCATCCCCGCCTCGAGGCAGCGCGCCTTGTCCTCTGCAAATGCATTGGCGGTCATGGCAATGATCGGTGTCTCCCGGTAGCCGGGGAGTTCGCGTATCTGCTGCGTCGCCTCCAGGCCGTTGACGTTCGGCATCTGCACGTCCATGAAGATAGCCGCATAGGTAGTCTTCCGTGCCAGAGCGATCGCTTCGGCGCCATCCGCCGCGGTGTCCACAACCAGATTGGCAGCCTCCAGCTGGATTTGAGCCACTTCCCGGTTTATCGGCTCGTCGTCGACCACCAGAATGTGCTTGCCGGCATGGCGCTGCCGGACCAGCGTCTCGGCATCGGTAGCCAGTGCCGGTTGGGTCGCCACCGCCTCCGTGTTCTTCTTCAGCTTCACGGTAAACCAGAAGGTGCTGCCCACGCCCGGCGTGCTGTCAGCGCCGACTTCTCCGCCCATCAGTTCGGCCAGGCGTCGCGTAATCGCCAGTCCGAGTCCGGTGCCGCCGTATTTGCGCGTCATCGAGTTGTCGGCCTGCTCGAAGGCGCTGAAGATCCGGGACATGGCTTCGGGCGTGACGCCGATGCCGGTATCCTGGACCTCGAAGCGCACCATCACCGATTCGGCGGTCTCCTCCTGTTTGATGGCACGCAGGGTCACGGTGCCCTTTTCGCTGAACTTGACGGCATTGGTGGCGTAGTTGAGCAGCGCCTGTTGCAGTCGCGTCGGGTCGCCCACCAGATTGTGCGGCAGGTGCCCGGTTTCGATCAGCAGGTGGATGCCCTTGGCTTTGGCGCGCTCGGAGAGGATCGAACTGACATTGGCCAGCAGGCTGCTGACGACGACCGGGGCTTCTTCCAGCGTGAACTTGCCGGCCTCGATCTTCGAGATGTCGAGGACGTTGTTGATGACCTCCATTAGGTGCAGGGCGGAGGCGTCGATGGTGTCGAGGCGCTGTGCCTGCTGCGGCGACACGCCTTCGCGGCGCAGGATGTTGGCCATGCCGATGATGCCGTTCATCGGGGTGCGAATTTCATGGCTCATGTTGGCGAGGAAGGCGCTCTTGGCGATGCTGGCGGCTTCAGCCTGGAACTTCGCCCGGGTGAGCGCCTGGTTGGCTGTGTTGAGGTCGGCGGTACGCGCCAGGACTCGCTGTTCGAGATCGGCATTGAGCTTTCTGATTTCGGTTTCCGCCTGCTTGCGTTCGGTGATGTCGCGAGCGATCATCGAAGCGCCGATGATCCGGTTTTCCTTGTCCCGGATGGGCGATACGGTGAAGGCCACGTCTATCCGGCTGCCGTCCTTGCGGATGCGCTCGGTCTCGAAGTGTTCGATCGATTCGCCGTGCCGGATGGTGGCAAACACGTTCTCTTTCTCATCGTGGAGCTCTGGAGGAGCCAGGACGAGCGCGGATTGCCCCATCATCTCCGCGGCCGGGTAGCCGAAAATCCTTTCAGCGGCCCGGTTCCAGCTGGTGACGATGCCGTCCAGCGTCTTGCCGATGATCGCATCCTCGGAGGATTCGACAATCGCGGCCATCAGCGTCCGCTCGTTCTGCAGGCTGTCCTCCGTCGCCGCCTTGGCCAGTCTCAGGGCTTCCTCGACGCGCTTGCGTTCGGCGATTTCGTTTTGCAGTTCTTCGTTCAAGCGCCGCAACTGATCGTGGCTGGGCAGTTTCAGGGCATGAGGAATCAGGGGCCAGAGCGCGATCGCGGTCACCACTGAAACCACGGCGGTAATCGCCTTGAGCAGGGCATCCAGGCCATACATCGGCTGCCACAGCACGACGGCGCCCATCAGGTGGGTCGCACCGCAAGCCATGATGAAGGCCGCAAACAGCCACAATAACCAACGGTAGGGGAAGTCCTTGCGCCGTTGTGAAAAATAGCCGATGGCCACCGGCATGGAAAAATACGAAAGGAATATCAGGATGTCGCTGGCGACGTAGGTCACCAGCAGCGTCGGTGACCAGCTAATGCAATACCCGTGGGGAAGATAGCCGTTTATCGACATTAGCCGGCTCAGTTCGTCGATCATGATCTTGCCCTCCGCTGAACAGGGTTGGGTCGATTGGATGGCCAGTCGCAGTACATGCGTATTCGATGGCGGGTCCGAGTATATCGTTCCCGCCATAGGGATGCGGGTCCGCCAATCCCATCACGAATGCAGGGTTGATATGCCTTGCGGAGCAAAGCTATTTCGCGGATTCGAGGGTCCGGCTGAAGCACGAC
>JANXRC010000199.1 GCA_025353195.1 Rhodocyclaceae bacterium | reverse complement strand
GACAACACGCTGCCATCGCCCTACCTGTGCCAGCCCTTCCGCCACGGCGCCGACATCATCGTGCATTCGGCAACCAAGTTTCTCGGCGGCCACGGCACCACGCTGGGCGGCGTGGTGATCGAGTCGGGAAAATTCGACTGGGGCAACGGCAAGTTTCCCGGCATGACCGAGCCGTCGACCGGCTATCACGGCGTCAAGTTCTTCGAAACCTTCGGCGATTTCGGCTTCACCATGAAGGCGCGCATGGAAACGCTGCGCACCTTCGGCCCGGCACTGTCGCCGTTTTCCGCCTGGCAACTGATGCAGGGCATCGAGACGCTGCCGTTGCGCATGCAGCGGCATTGCGAAAACGCCATGGCCGTGGCGCGACATCTGGAAAGCCATGCGCGCGTGGCCTGGGTCAATTATCCGGGCCTGGCGGCCAGCCCCGGCTACACACTGGCGCAGCGTTACCTCGGTGCAAACGGGCATGCCGGCGCGGGAGCGATCCTCAGCTTCGGCATCAAGGGCGGGCAGAAAGCTGGCGAGGCTTTCATCGATGCATTGCAGTTCTGCTCCCACCTGGCCAACATCGGTGACGCCAAGACTCTGGTGATCCATCCGGCATCGACCACGCATCGGCAGTTGAGCGAAGCGGATCAGCAGGCGTCCGGTGTGACGCCTGACCTGGTACGCCTGTCGGTCGGGCTGGAAACGCTGGACGACATCCTGTGGGACATTGATCAGGCGCTCGAGCGCGGCGCAGCCGGATTCTGACCTCATGAGAAGGGCATAGATCGCAATGGACCAGATATCCACTCCGGACGGCGAGCCCACAGCCGATCTCGCCCGCAAGCGGCGCCTTGTCAATGGCATCCTGGTTGCTGCCCTGGTGGTGGTGGGCCTGGTTGGCGGCTGGGTGATGTTCGATGCGATTTACACCCCCGGCCAGCCCGTGCCCCTGGTGCGCGGCGTGTCGCCCAAGAGCGTGCCTGCTGCCAAGCCGAGGCCGGAATCCGCCGCGGCGGCGCGGACCGAGGAGCCGGCCGTGCGGCAGCTTCCCGCTGCCCCTGGTGCGCCGGCGGGCGAAGGCCAGTATGTGCTGCAAATGGGCGTCTTCAGCAGTGCGGCCAGCGCCGAAGACTTGCGCGCGAAGCTGGAACGGCATGGCCTGCCCACCACCGTTGAGACGCGCGTTACCGTCGGCCCTTTCCGGAGCCCGGAAGACGTCGATACCGCCCGCACCAAACTGAAGGACCTTGGCCTCGATGGCGGCGTGCTGGTTACCACGAGCAAGTGAACAGGACAACAGCCATGAACCGCAAAATCATTTCCACCGCCGCCGCACCCGCTGCGATCGGTACCTACTCGCAGGCGGTACAGGCGGGCAACACAATTTACCTGTCGGGCCAGATCGGCCTCGACCCGGCCAGCATGCAGCTGGCCGACGGCATCGAGGCGCAGATCGTGCGCGTCTTCGAGAACCTCAAGGCCGTTGCCGCCGCGGCCGGCGCGACGCTGAATGACGCGGTCAAGTTCAACATCTACCTGACTGACCTGGCCAACTTCGCCAAGGTGAATGAAACCATGGCCAGGTATGTCAGCGAGCCCTACCCGGCGCGCGCCGCGGTCGGCGTCAAGGAATTGCCGCGCGGCGCCCTGGTCGAGGCCGATGCCGTGCTCGTCCTTGGCTGAAAAGCAGTCCGCCAACACCCTTGCGGCCAGGTTGGCCAGGCTCGGTCTGCGCACCGATGCCGACTATGTCTTGCACCTGCCGCTGCGCTACGAAGACGAAACCCGCATTACGGCGATCCGCGATGCGCAGCCGGGTGTCGCCGCGCAGTTCGAGGTTGAGGTGATCGACAGCGAAATCGCCTATCGGCCGCGCCGCCAGTTGCTGGCACGGGTCAGCGATGCCAGCGGCCGCTTGTTGCTGCGCTTCCTGAATTTTTATCCGAGCCAGCAGAAGACCTTGCAGGCCGGTGCGCATCTGCGCATTTTTGGCGAGCTTCACGAGGGCCATCTCGGGGCCGAAATCATCCATCCGCGATTTCATGTCGTCGGCGCCAACGAGCCGCTGCCGGAACGCCTGACGCCGGTATATCCGACCACGGCCGGTCTCGGCCAGGCCACCTTGCGCCGCCTGATCGGGCGCGCGCTGCAACGCGCCGATCTGGCCGACACGCTGCCGCCGGCCCTGCGCAAAAGCCTGCAGCTGCCCGAGTTCGCCGCCGCGATTCGGCGCCTGCACACGCCGCCGCCCGACATGGCGCAGGCGGTGCTGGAATCGCGCGACCACCCGGCCTGGCGCCGGGTGCAGTTCGACGAGTTGCTGGCGCAGCAATTGAGTCTGCGCCGCGCCTACACCGCGCGCCGCGCGCGCGGCGCGCCGCGATTGGTGGCGACGGCGAAACTCACCGCGGCGCTGCTGGACTCGCTGCCGTTTCGTTTGACCGCGGCGCAGCAGCGCGCCTGGCGCGAAATCGCTACCGACCTCGGCCAGCCGCATCCTATGCAGCGCCTGTTGCAGGGCGACGTCGGCAGCGGCAAGACCGTGGTGGCCGCGCTGGCCATGCTGCATGCGGTTGAGGCAGGCTATCAGGCGGCCCTGATGGCGCCGACCGAGATCCTCGCCGAGCAGCATTACCGCAAGCTGGCGGCATGGCTCGAGCCGCTCGGTCTGGAAGTCGCCTGGCTTACCGGCAGCCTGAAGAAGCGCGACAAGGAGGCGGTGATCGCAAGAGTCGGCGCTGGCGAGACGCCGATCGTGATCGGCACCCACGCCCTGATCGAAGACAAGGTCGAGTTCGCCCGCCTCGGCCTGGCGATTGTCGACGAGCAGCACCGCTTCGGCGTGCGCCAGCGCCTGGCGCTGAAAGAGAAGGGCCTCTTCGCGCATCAGCTGGCGATGTCGGCGACGCCGATCCCACGCACCCTGGCGATGAGCTACTACGCCGACCTGGACGTCTCGGTGCTCGACGAACTGCCGCCCGGCCGCAGTCCGGTGACCACCAAGCTGGTGTCGGAAAGCCGCCGCGACCAGGTCGTGGCGAGGGTGCATGAGGCCTGCCGGGCAGGACGCCAGGCCTACTGGGTCTGTCCGCTGATTGAAGAAAGCGAAACCCTGCAGCTCAAGACTGCGGAGGAAACCTTCGCCCGCTTGAGTGCCGACCTGCCCGACCTGAACATCGGCATGGTCCATGGCCGCCTGAAAGCCGCCGAGAAGGTCGCCGTGATGACGGCCTTCGTTGCCAACGAAATTCAGTTGCTGGTGGCGACCACGGTGATCGAAGTCGGTGTCGATGTGCCGAATGCCAGCCTGATGGTCATCGAGCATGCCGAGCGTTTCGGCCTGGCGCAGCTGCATCAGTTGCGCGGCCGCGTCGGACGCGGCACCGACGCTTCGGCCTGCATCCTGCTCTACGCCCAGCCGCTGGGCGAGCTGGCGCGGGCGCGGCTGAAAATAGTTTTCGAAAGCACGGACGGCTTCGAGATCGCGCGCGAGGACCTGCGCCTGCGCGGCCCCGGCGAATTCATCGG
>JANXRC010000145.1 GCA_025353195.1 Rhodocyclaceae bacterium | reverse complement strand
ATCAGCGAACTGCAAGTCGCTTTGATCGGGGCCGGTGCGGCGGGCGTGGCCCTGGTCTGGGGCTATAACGTCTGGCAGGACCGCCAGCACCGCAAGACCGCCGACAGGATATTCAAGAACGGGCAGGATGATGCACTGCTGCATGGAGCGCAGGCAGCCGGCCCGGATGACGATGCCCGCCGCGAACCCGGAGAGCGCCAGGAGCCGCATCTCGCGCACGAAGCGAGTGATTCGTGGGAGGCGAGCGGCGACGCCAGCCCGGCAGGACTTGCCGTCGCTGACGCGCAGCCAATGGAAGCGGAACCCGCGCCAGAGCCGGTGGTGCCGATCGAGTACGCCGATAGCATTGCGGATTGCGTGCTGCATCTGATGGCGGCTGAGTCGCTGCCGGCGCCGGCGGTCTGGGCCATGCAAAACGCATGGGCGGGAGAATTGAGCAAACCGTTGCGCTGGCTGGCCAGGGGCGACGTTGATGGGGTCTGGCAGCAGATCGATGCGAACGACTCCGGGCGTTACCGCGAGTGGGCCGTTGCACTGCAACTGGTCGATCGGCGCGGTCCGGTCTCGGACGGAGAACTGGCGCGTTTCCTCGACGGGGTTCAGCAAGTGGCGACCCAGACAGCCGCCGCGCTGGAGCTGCCTTCGCGCGGCGAACTGGTGCTGCACGCAGGCGCGCTCGATGAATTCTGCGCGGGAGTGGACATCCAGTTCGTGCTGCACGTGGTTGAAGCCTCGGGCGGGGTATTTGCCGGCACCAAGTTGCGCGGCGTGGCGGAGGCGGCGGGCCTGATGCTGGAAGCGGATGGCGTGTTTCGCGCTCGGGACGAGGCGGGCGGCGAAATGTTTACGGTGGCGAATCTTGGCGCCGAGCGCCTCGACGCCGACTCCATCAAGTCGCTGGCAACACATGGCCTGACCCTGAGTCTGGATGTGCCGCGGGTGGTGGATGGCGAACTGGCGCTCGACCGCATGCTGGCGACGGCGCGGCAACTGGCCGCAGCACTGGGCGGTGTGCTGGTCGATGCGCAACGCGCACCGCTGGCCGACGCGATGATCGCAGCGATTCGCGCCAAGACGGCCGAATTGCAACAGCGCATGCGTGACGGCGGCATCGTGCCCGGCAGCACACGGGCGTTGCGGCTGTTTTTCTGATGCCTCTGCAGGATGCAGCGGCGCAGGCCAAAAAGCTGCGCCGTGAAATCGAGCAGCACAACCATGCCTATTACGTGCTCGATGCACCGACCATTCCCGACGCCGAGTACGACAAGCTCTTCCGCGAGTTGCAGGCGCTGGAGACCGAACATCCGCAGCTGATCAGTACCGATTCGCCGACGCAGAGGGTCGGCGGCAAGCCCTTGCCCGGATTCGCCCCGGTGCGCCACGCCGTGCCGATGCTGTCGATCCGCACCGAAACCGACACCGAGCCATCGGGCGCGCGTGCCTTCGACGCCCGCGTGCGGCGCGAGCTGGGATTGAGCGAAGGCGATCCGGACATCGACTATGCGGCCGAACTCAAGTTCGACGGCCTCGCCATCAATCTGCGCTATGAAGACGGTGTCCTGGTGCAGGCTGCCACGCGCGGCGATGGCGAAACCGGCGAAGACGTGACGCAGAACATTCGCACCGTGCATCGCATTCCCCTGCGCCTGCACGACTGTGTGCCGCCGGTGCTGGAAGTGCGCGGCGAGGTCTTCATGAGCCGGCCCGATTTCGAGCGCTACAACGAGAAGCAGCGGGCGCTCGGACACGCGACGCTGGTCAACCCGCGCAATGGCGCGGCGGGCAGTATCCGCCAGCTCGATCCGGCCATGGCGGCCGAGCGGCCGCTATCCTTCTATGCGTATGGCTTGGGCGAGGTGCGCGGCTGGGACCTGCCGGCAACGCATAGCGCGGTGCTGGATGCGCTCGCGGCTTGCGGCCTGCCGGTCTGCGAGCATCGCGCGGCGGTGCAGGGCGCGGACGGGTTGATCGCGTTCCACGCCCGTATCCGCGAGAAGCGCGACGCGTTGCCTTTCGACATCGACGGTGTGGTGTACAAGGTAAATTCGCTGGCGCTGCAGCAGCGCCTCGGCTTCGTCACGCGCGAACCGCGCTGGGCCGTCGCGCACAAGTATCCGGCCGAGGAGGCGCTGACCACGGTCGAGGCGATCGAGCTGCAGGTCGGCCGCACCGGGGCGATTACGCCCGTCGCACGCATGGCGCCGGTTTTCGTCGGTGGCGTGACGGTGACCAATGCCACGCTGCACAATGAGGGCGAGGCGCGGCGCAAGGATGTCCGTATCGGCGACACGGTGATCGTGCGGCGTGCCGGCGACGTGATTCCGGAGGTGGTGTCGGTGGTCATGGAACGGCGGCCGATGAAGGACCTCAACCACCCGTTGCATCCACCCTTTGCCCTGCCGAAGACCTGCCCGGTCTGCCGCTCGTCGGTGGAGCGGCCCGAGGACGAGGCGATCGCGCGCTGCACCGGCGGCCTGTTCTGCCCGGCGCAACGCAAGGGGGCGCTGCTGCATTTTGCCAGCCGGCGCGCGATGGACATCGAGGGCCTCGGCGACAAGCTGGTCGAGCAACTGGTCGACAATGCCATCGTCAAGACGCCGGCCGACCTGTACAAACTTGGTTTGCTGGCGATGGCCAATCTGGAGCGCATGGCCGAGAAGTCGGCAGCGAATATCATTGCCGCCATCGAAAAGAGCAAGACGACGACGCTGGCACGGTTCATTTTTGCGCTCGGCATCCGCAACGTCGGCGAGGCAACCGCGAAGGATCTGGCGCGCCACTTCGGCAATCTCGACGCGGTGATGGCGGCCGATGTCGAACGCCTGCAGCAGGTGCCCGACGTCGGCCCGGTGGTCGCGGCATCGATCGCGCACTTCTTCGCCGAGCCGCACAACATAGAGGTGATCGAGCAGCTGCGTGCCGCCAGAGTAAGCTGGCCCGATGGCGCGCCGTCGGCGGCGGCGAACTCGCCGATTGCCGGCAAGACCTTCGTCCTCACCGGGACGCTGCCGACGCTGACGCGCGACGAGGCGAAGGACATGATCGAGGCGTTGGGCGGCAAGGTGGCCGGCTCGGTGTCGAAGAAGACCGATTACGTGGTGGCCGGCGCCGAAGCCGGCTCCAAGCTGGACAAGGCGCAGGCGTTGGGCGTAAGCATTCTCGATGAGACGCAATTCAGGGAGTTGGTAAGAAGATGAAAAAAGTCACCAAAGCCGTATTCCCCGTGGCCGGTCTCGGCACCCGTTTCCTGCCGGCGACCAAGGCCAGTCCCAAGGAGATGATGCCCATCGTGGACAAGCCGCTGATCCAGTATGCGGTGGAGGAGGCGGTGGCTGCCGGTCTCACCGACATGATCTTCGTCACCGGCCGTTCCAAGCGCGCCATCGAGGATCATTTCGACAAGGCCTATGAACTGGAAAGCGAACTGGCTTATCGCGGCAAGACCGAACTGCTGGAGTTCGTGCAGAACCTGCTGCCGAAGAACATCAACTGCATCTACATCCGGCAGCCGGAGGCGCTGGGGTTGGGCCATGCGGTGCTCTGCGCCTATCCGGCGGTGGGCGACGAACCCTTCGCCGTACTGCTCGCCGACGACCTGATCGATGGCAATCCGCCCGTCATGAAACAGATGGTGGATGTCTATGACCATTACAGCAGCTCGGTGATCGGGGTGCAGGAGGTGGCGCGCAAGGATACCGGAAGCTACGGCATCGTCGACACCAAGCCTATGACCGATGTGATCGAGCAGATCCTGCGCATTGTCGAAAAGCCCAAGCCCGCAGAGGCGCCTTCGACACTGGCGGTGGTCGGCCGCTACGTGCTGACGCCACGCATCTTTCATCACCTTGCCCTCATCGGCAAGGGCACCGGCGGCGAGATCCAGTTGACCGACGGCATTGCCGCGCTGCTGGCCGAAGAACAGGTGCTGGCCTACCGCTACCAGGGCACGCGCTACGACTGCGGCTCCAAGCTGGGCTACCTCGAAGCGACCGTGGCTTTCGGCTTGCGTCACCCTGAAGTGGGCAAGGACTTTGCCGCCGTGCTGAAGCGGATGAAATGAGCCCGCAGGAAGCGAAGAAGATCTTCGCGGAGGCCGACCTGTTGTGTTCGGCCGAAGAGTCGGCGCTGGCGGTACGGCGTGTTGCCGCCGAGATTACCGCTCGTCTCGCCGACGCCAATCCACTGGTGCTGGCAGTGATGGGTGGCGCGGTAGTGTTCACCGGGCAACTCCTGCCGCAGCTGATCTTCCCGCTGGATTTCGACTACCTGCATGTCTCGCGCTACGGCGACGTTACTACCGGCGGGCGGCTGGAATGGATCGTCGAGCCGCGGTCTGCCGTCGCGGGACGGGTTGTCCTGGTGGTGGATGACATTCTGGACGAGGGTGTGACCCTCGCCGAGATCGCCAGGCGCCTGCGCGCACAAGGCGCCAGCGACGTTCTGAGCGCGGTGTTCGCGGACAAAAACCTCGGTCGCAGCAAGCCGATTGCCGCCGATTTTGTTGGCGTGCACCTGCCGAATCGCTACGTCTTCGGCTATGGCATGGACGTCAAGGGCGCCTGGCGCAACCTGCCGGCGGTGTACGCGGTCAAGGGCTTGTAAGGATCGCCGCCGTCGATTGGCCGAGATCCGGGAGACCTCGACTCGCGACAGAGGCAAACTTTTTGCGACAAGATTCGCTTGCGGGGCTTGCAACCACAGCGGATTTAGTGGAACAATGCGATCTTCTTAACCAAAGGGGAATTCGATGAACAAAAGCGAACTGATCGAAGCAGTGGCCGAGCGTGCCGAGCTTTCCAAGGCGGCTGTCAATAAGGCCATCGATGCGTTGACCGAAGTTATCACCGCCGTAATTTCCAAAGGCAATCCGGTTGCCCTGATTGGATTTGGCACTTTCAAGTCCGTCAATCGTGCCGCACGCACCGGCAAGAATCCGAAGACGGGAGCCGTGCTGAAAATTGCCGCCAAGTCGGTACCGAAGTTTTCTGCGGGCGCTGGCCTGAAAGCCGCTGTTGCCGGCAAGAAGCCGGTTGCCAAGAAGCCCGCCGCAGCGAAGAAGCCAGCTGCCAAGAAGCCCGCCGCCAAGAAAAAGTAAGACCGGCAGGTTTCAATTGACAAGGGCAACCCGCGGGTTGCCCTTTGTTTTTATGTCCCGCCCGGGACGGGCGGGACGGTATCCCCCGGTGGGATATGTTACGGCATCCACCGGATGCACGGCGGACACTACCGGCCGAACGGCGATCTAGTCCAGTACGTGGGATACGAGTCCGTCGGCCAGCTTGGGCTCGAACCAGGTCGACTTCGGCGGCATGACATTGTTGCTGTCGGCGACGGCCATGAGTTGATCCATGCGCGTCGGATGGAGGGCGAAGGCAACGGCCATCTCGCCCGAGTCGACGCGCTTTTCCAGTCCGGCGAGACCACGAATGCCGCCGACGAAGTCGATGCGCTTGTCGCGGCGCAGGTCGGCAATGCCCAGCAGCGGACTCAGCAGGTGATCCGAGAGCAGCGACACATCGAGGCTCGCCACCGGATCGTTGGGGATCAGTTCCGGCTTGATGGTGAGCTTGCGCCAGCGTTCGGCCATATACATGCCGAACTCGCCGGGGCGGGACGGATGTACGCGCTGGGCGCTGTCCTCGACAGTGAAAGCCCGGGCGACGCGTTCCATCAGTTCCCACGTCTGAAGGCCGTTGAGGTCCTCGACCACGCGGTTGTAGTCAAGGATCTTCATCTGGTGATGGGGAAAGATCACCGCCAGGAATGAGTCGGCCGACGATTCCCGGCCGTGCACACGGCGTGCAGCGGCGACGCGCGAGGCGGCGGCCGAGCGGTGATGGCCGTCGGCTATGTAGAGGGCATTCATGGCATCGAAGGTCGCCGTGATCGCGTCGATTCGCGCTGCATCCCGCAGCACCCATATCTGGTGACGGATGCCATCGTCAGCCGTGACATCGGCATCCGGTGCGCCTTGCGCGATGGCATCGATCTGGGTATCCGCCGTTGTTGACGCGGGATAGGCGAGCAGCACCGGGCCGGTCTGCGCATTAAGCGCCTCGATCTGCCGCACCCGGTCGTCTTCCTTGTCGGGCCGGGTGAATTCGTGTTTGCGGATGCGGTTGCTTTCATAATCGGCAACGCTCGCCGCGGCCACCAGGCCGGTTTGCACATGGTCGCCGCGGGGGCCGGGCATGGTCAGGCGATAGGCGTAGTAGCAGGGCGCATCGTCCCTGACCAGCACTCCGGCGGCGAGCATCGCCGCCAGGTTCTCCGCAGCCTTGGCATACACCGCCGGGGAATGGGGATCGGTCTCCAGCGGCAGATCGATCTCCGGCTTGGAGATGTGCAGGAAGGACCAGGGCTTGCCGGCGGCGCCACCATGGACAATACGGCGCGCTTCGTCGCTGGACAGCACATCGTAGGGGGGGGCGGCGACAGCACGGGCCTGGCCGGCGGCAGGGCGCAGACCGCGGAAAGCTCGGATCAGACTCATGAATTGCTCTCAGGTTTGTTTGCTTTGGCGGGCGAGCCGCGCAGGGCGGCATCGGCGTCGCGGATCATCTTTTCGGTGGTCGGCCAGTCAACGCAGCCATCGGTCACCGAACAGCCGTACTTCAACTGCGACAGATCCTCGGGAATGGTCTGGTTGCCCGCCTCGATGAAGCTTTCGATCATGAGGCCGACGATCGAGCGATGGCCGGCAGCGCGCTGGGCGCGGATCTGATTGACGCAGTCCTGCATCACCAGCGGCTGCATTTCGGGCTTCTTGTAGCTGTTGGCATGCGAACAATCGACCACGATGTTGTGCGGCAAACCGGCCTTGGCCAGTGCCGCTTCGGCCAGCGCGACGCTGACCGTGTCGTAGTTCGGCCGCCCGCCGCCACCGCGCAGCACCAGGTGGCCATAGCGGTTGCCGGCGGTGCGCACTACGCTGGAGCGGCCCTGCATGTTGATGCCGAGAAAGCTGTGCGGGCTGGCGGCGGAAATGATCGCGTTGACCGCGGCATCCAGCGAGCCGTCGGTGCCGTTCTTGAACCCTACCGGGGTCGACAAACCGGACGACATCTCGCGATGGGTTTGCGATTCGGAGGTGCGCGCGCCGATCGCCGCCCACGCAATCAGGTCGCCCAGATATTGCGGGGCGATCGGGTCCAGCGCTTCGGTGCCTGCCGGCAGCCCGATTTCATTCACGGCACGGAGAAATTCGCGCGCCTTCTGCATGCCTTCCTCGATGTGGAAGGAATCGTCCATGCGCGGATCGTTGATGTAGCCCTTCCAGCCGGTAGCGGTGCGCGGCTTCTCGAAATACACCCGCATCACCAGCACCATGGTCGTCGCAACTTCGTCGGCCAGCCGCCTCAGGCGCCGCGCGTAATCGAGGCCGGCCACCGGGTCGTGGATGGAGCAGGGGCCGACTACGACGAAGACGCGGGGATCCTTGCCGTCGAGAATTCGTTCCAGGCTGCGCCGTCCCGCCAGCACCGACTCAGCGGCGGTTTCGGACAGCGGCACGCGGGCATGGATCTCCTCCGGCGTCGGCATCGGCTCGAAGGCTTCAATATTGAGATTTTCGGTTTGTTGCATGTCGGTTACCAGATGCGTTTGATGCCGTAGCCGGAAAAGGCCCGGTCGGAACTGATCACGGGCAGCTTGCGGTGCTTTGCCTGGGCGACCCGCGGCCCGTGGAAAGCTGCGGCTCCCGGGGCGGATTTGGCCTTGCCCGATCCGGTGAGGCGGCGTGGCGTGCGCGCCTGATCGGCACGCTTCGCAACAGCGGTTGGTTGTCGCGGGCACTCGCGACTTCATCGCCTTTCAGCGCCCGCTGGACAAGTTCGGAGATATGGGCCTTGGCTTCGGCGATGTTGAATTGATGCACCATGCAAATTTTACAAGACCCACTGGCGCGGGGCAAGGCGAGGTCGGATGCGGCCATCGCCATGCAACCGAGAAATACTTGACAATTAAAGTCAACAATAGGATGCTGCCATTGCAGATATCTCTGCGCAACCCCCAACAAACCAACAAGAGAGGCAGACCATGAATACTTCGCGTGAGTTCGACCGTCCAAAGTTCAGAGGCGTCGTGGCGGCGGCATTCGCCTGCGCCATGTTTTCAACTTCGGCTTTTGCTGACCCGGTGAAGGTCATGCTGAGCGGCGACTCAGAGGTGCCTGCGGTCAAGACGATGGCATCGGGCAGCGGCACCGTCACCATCAATCCCGACATGACGGTCAGCGGCGGCGTCACCACGACGGGACTCAGCGGCACCATGGCGCACATCCACATGGCCGCGGCAGGCAAGAACGGCCCGGTCATCGTGCCGCTGGCGAAAAACGGCGAATCCGGCTGGTCGGTGCCGCCCGGCGCGAAGCTCACCGAGGCTCAATACCAGGCCTTCAAGGCCGGCGAGCTCTACGTCAACGTGCACACCGCCGAGAACAAGGGCGGAGAGATCCGCGGGCAGCTGAAGCCGTAGTCCCTGAGGCGAAGGCCGGCG
Organism: Rhodocyclaceae bacterium; assembly: GCA_025353195.1. GTDB lineage: Bacteria > Pseudomonadota > Gammaproteobacteria > Burkholderiales > Rhodocyclaceae > Sulfuritalea. The sequence continues at coordinate 2,251 of JANXRC010000145.1, read as the reverse complement.
CCGGGAAGTGCCGGCACGCGAGGCTCAGCGCTTCGGTGCCGGCCCCAGCCTGCGGAACAGTTCGCGCACGGCCGCCGTCCGCTCCTTGAGGTTCGTCGTTTCCTTCTTCCAGAGCAGCTTGTCCTGTCCCGCCAGCTTGAAACTGCGGTCGCCCTGGAGCAGGCGAATGATTCCCGCGGGGTCGAGCGGCGGGTTGGGCACAAACTGCAGTTGAATCGCGGCGGGGCCTGCGTCCAGCTTGGCCACTCCCAGGGCGTGGCCGGCCAGACGCAGGCGATGGGTTTCCATCAGGGCCAGCGTCTGGGCAGGCATCTCGCCGTAGCGGTCGATCAATTCCTCCTGCATGCCGCGCAGGTCATCCTCGCTGTCGCAGTTCGCCATGCGCTTGTAGAGCGTCAGGCGCTCGTGCACATCGGGGCAGTAGTCGTTGGTCAGCAGTGCCGGCACGCGCAGGTTGATTTCCGAAGTGATCGACAGCGGCTGGGTGAGGTCGGGCATCTTCTCGCCGGCCTTCAGCGCGTGCACCGCGGCGTTGAGCATGTTGGTGTAGAGCGCGAAGCCGATTTCATGGATTTCGCCGCTTTGTGATTCGCCCAGCACTTCGCCGGCGCCGCGAATCTCCAGATCGTGCATGGCGAGGAAGAAACCCGAGCCGAGCTCTTCCATGGCCTGGATCGCCTCGAGTCGGCGCTTGGCCTGAGCCGTCGGCTTGGCGTCTTCGTGGGTCAGCAGGTAGGCGTAGGCCTGGTGGTGTGAGCGGCCGACGCGGCCGCGCAACTGGTGCAGCTGCGCGAGGCCGAACTTGTCGGCGCGGTTGATGACGATGGTATTGGCGTGCGGGTTGTCGATGCCGGTCTCGATGATGGTCGAGCACAGCAGCAGGTTGTGCTTCTGCTGCGTGAATTCGCGCATCACGCGCTCCAGCTCGCGCTCAGGAAGCTGGCCGTGGCCGATCACCATGCGCGCCTCGGGCAGCAGGGTCTGCAGCCTTTCCTTCATGTTCTCGATGGTGTCGACTTCGTTGTGCAGGAAGTAGACCTGGCCGCCGCGCTTGAACTCGCGCAGGCAGGCTTCGCGTACCTGGCCGTTGGACCAGCGGGTAACGAAGGTCTTGATCGCCAGGCGTTTCTGCGGCGGCGTGGCGATCACCGAAAAGTCGCGCAGGCCTTCGAGCGACAAGCCCAGCGTGCGCGGGATCGGCGTCGCGGTCAGCGTCAGCACGTCGACCGAGGCACGCAGCGCCTTTAGCGCCTCCTTCTGGCGCACGCCGAAGCGGTGCTCCTCGTCGATGATGATGAGGCCGAGGCGATTGAACTTGACGTCCTTTTGCAGCAGGCGATGGGTGCCGATCAGGATGTCGATCTTGCCCTGGGCCAGCAGTTCGACCGCTTCGTCCTGTTCCTTGGCCGACTTGAAGCGCGAGATCTCAGCCACCTTGATCGGCCAGTTGGCGAAGCGGTCGGCAAAGTTCTGGTAGTGCTGCTCGGCCAGCAGGGTGGTCGGGCACAGGATCGCGACCTGCTTGCCGTCGGCCACCGCCACAAATGCGGCGCGCATGGCGACTTCGGTCTTGCCGAAGCCGACATCGCCGCAGACCAGCCGGTCCATCGGCTTGCCGGATTTCATGTCCTCGATCACGGCATTGATCGCCGTCTGCTGGTCTGGGGTTTCCTCGAAGCCGAAGCCGTCGGCAAAGGCTTCCAGGTCGTGCTGCTTGAAGCTGAAGTTGTGGCCTTTGCGGAGGGCGCGCTGGGCGTACAGGTGCAGCAGTTCGGCAGCGGTGTCATGCACCTGTTCCGCGGCCTTATTCTTGGCCTTTTCCCACTGGCCGGAGCCGAGCGTGTGCAGCTGGATCGAGTCCGGGTCGGCGCCGCTGTAACGCGAGATGACCTGCAAGGACGCGACCGGCACGTAGAGCTTGGCGCCATCGGCATATTCGAGATGCAGGAACTCGGTGTCACCCTCGCCGAAATCCATGTGCAGCAGGCCAAGGTAGCGGCCGATGCCGTGGCTCTCATGCACCACCGGGTCGCCCACCTTCAGTTCCGACAGGTCGCGCAGCCAGCCTTCCAGGTTGGCGCGGCGGGCGTCGGAGCGGCGTCCGCGCGGTCGTGCGGTGGCGGCATACAGTTCGTTCTCGGTGACGACGGCGATGCCGTCGAGCAGAAAGCCGCCGGAAAGCGGGCCGACGCCGAGCATGAAGGTTTCGTCGCTGCCGAGAAACGTGGCGAAGTTCTCGCACTGGACAGGC
>JANXRC010000125.1 GCA_025353195.1 Rhodocyclaceae bacterium | reverse complement strand
GACGCTTACAGCACATAATGCACGATGACAAAGTAATGCGCGGCGCTGCCGGCGATTACGAACAGATGCCACACCACGCCGAGCAACGATCAGCCACAGGTACCGCGCAGCGTCACCCGGCAAAACGGGGTGTACGTGCCGGCCATCGCCAGTCACTGGCGCTGCTCCGCCATACCGGTCGTTCAGTCGGCACGCACCCCGGAAACCACCCTTCGATCGGCGAACGCCGCTTGGACCCAAGATTGTCTTCCTTGCAGAACCAGCGGTCTTTCTTGGCAGACTAGTGTCAAACTAGCAATAATGCAGATGGTCGGTTTTGGCATGTAGATTCGGGGGAAAGTAATGACCACTAGCATTGATCGCCTGCTTGCCTATCAAATTGAATCGCGCCACTATCCGGGCGCTCTGGTTCATGTGGAGCGTGCAGGCAAGGTTCTTGCGCGTAAGGCCGTCGGCATGCTGCGGCCCGACGGTGATGAACCGATGCACGACGGCGCGCTGTTTCGCATCGCGTCCCTGACGAAAGCCGTCGTCAGCTTTGCGGCACTTATGCAAGTGCAAGATGGATCGCTCGCTCTTGATGCACCAGCCAGCGACTATCTTCCGGTTTTGGACAATCTGCGGATGAAAACTGGTGTGCGACCCGAGCGTAAGCCGACGGTGCGAGACCTGATGCGCCACACGTCGGGACTTTCGTACCCATGGGAAATCCAGGACAGGGAGATTCGCGAGATCGCAGCGGGGTCAAATATCGTGGGAAGCATGCCCCATATCGACTCGAATACTTTCCTCAATGCCCTCGTTGCACTGCCGCTCGTCGCGCAACCGGGAACCGCGTTTCGCTATGGCTATTCAACCGATGTGCTCGGCATGATTGTGGAAAAGGTCGACGGCGTGCGGTTGGGGCAGTCGCTCAAGACTCGCATTCTTGATCCTTTAGGCATGACCGAGACCTCCTTCGAAGTTGCCGTATCGGAGCAAGGACGCTTGGCATCGGCCTACCCCTCGGATGCAGCATGGCATGGACTGGTACCAGGCTACGGAATTCGCAAGGCAGACCAGCCGTGGATGGAAAGCGGTGGCGGCGGTCTCGTAACCACCCTCGGTGACTATGTTTCCTTTGCGCGAATGCTCTCAAACGGCGGCTGCGTTGGAAATAGGCGCCTCTTGTCCGAAAGCCTGTTCGCCGACATGCGCCGCAATCAGTTGCCAGATGGCGTAGAAGGCCCGCTCGTCTATACCAGCTCCGGGTTTGGGTTTGGCCTCGGACTCGCCGTCAGGCTTGACTGGGGGCCCGCTGCGATGCCATGTGCTGCTGGCGAGATGGCATGGTCAGGTATCAGCGGTACTGCAATGTTCACGCAACCGGGCGCGCAGTGGTTTGCCGTTGCATTCACAAGCAACATGGCTTCACGGATGATGGCGCGAATGGAGTTTCGGAGAGCAGTAGCGCTCTTGTAGCCGGCCGACCTTGATTTGCAAGACGGCGCAGCTCCCTAACCCTTCTCATCAATTACCGAAGACCAGATTACTCCGACGCGTTGCCGATCTGCCAACGCCTCTTCAAACCGGTCTGATGATTCCGGCATCATCAGTTGAGTATTTCTGGACAAGAACCATGGCTGGTAACATCAAGCCTACTATGCCAATGAGCACGGCATCAATCAGGGAGAAACCCATGGCGTCTGACGATAGCTTGTTTCAAGCAAACTCTTTTTCCGCTTTGCTGCTGGGCGCAGCAATCGCAATTGCGCTTCTCGGGCAGGCATCCCCGGCGCATAGTGAAATGCTTGACGTAAGCTGCGCCGGGAATAGCGGAACCGTTCGGCTCTTGATAGACACGAGTCGCAGTACCGCCACGCAAATTAGTACTGGCGCTAACGGACCATCTTCCTCCGCTCCGTATGCTGCGACAATAACTGACCAGTTCATCAGATTTTCGGGCCCACTTTCGGGTAACAGCAACTATTCGGTAGAGGGCATCCTGGACAGAGTTGCTGGAACCTTTAGGAACACGACCATATGGCCGAGCGGGAACCGCGTCCTTGAGACTTTTGCGTGCCGCCGCGCGACACAGCAATTCTGATCAACTCCGAGGCAATTCACTAACGGCCGAAAAGTTGGTGATCCAGGCAGGGTAGCTGCTTGAAAGTCGTCACGTCAGGCATCGCTTATGCGTCTGTGCGCATCTAACAGGTCCCTGGTGCTGCAGGAAACAGCTACAGAGATCACAATCGGCATTCCGCCACCATCCGTCAGCCTCGCCGTTACAAAGCAAAAGGGGCTGAACGCCGTGGAGAATCGAATCGATAGCGGGATCGTTGGTGGGGGCGAGTTCCGCTATGCAGAGATTCGCAAGTGGATTGAGCAGGAGTGCGCTCTTCAGGATTGGACATTTCAGCTGAAGACCGGATCTCCCTGACTCTGTGTGTCAGAGTCTTGCTCAGTCTGTGAATGACTTCCAACTCTGCAGATGCCGTCACGAAACATCAGCGTCGGCTTGCGTCCCAGGTTCGTTCAACAACTCGATGAACTTAAGGCGACGGCCTGACGCCATCATTCGGAGGCCCACCGGAAATCGACCGTCTTGAGTCTTTCTGCGCCGACGGAGACATGCTGTCTTACGGCATTGCCGGCGAAGGTTGCGACGATTTGATAATCGCCTGCGGGCAGCTTTGCCAGGAACCATGGCCCGTCGCACGCGATATCCAGAAGCGTCCTGCCTGTCGAATCAGCGATGTTGACCCCGACGTCGCTCAAATATGCGCCGGACTTGCTGGCGAACACGAGTATCCGCCACGGAGAGGAAAGGCGCGACGGATTTCGGCCGCTAGCGAACGCTCTGCATTCCTGGGAGCGGCCTTCGGTCAGGCCTGCTTCTTCGGCGGCATCAGTTCGGGGTATTCCCGAAGCACCGTATCGCCATCCCGACGCCACGCATGACATTTATCGACGAACGCCAGCGTGTTCTTTTCGGGCCAGCGCCGCGGGTCGGGATCGATAGCCGTCTGCCGGGCGATCCGGTCCGGCCATGATGCCTGCATATAGGTGTTGGCGGCCTGCATGACCAGTTCCGTGACATGGGTGCAGCCCTGAGTTCCACCCAGGAGTTCCTTCACCTTCCCCGAAAAGCCGGCGCCGATGCGCAGCCCGACCAGCCGGCGGTAGGCCTCGTCGGTGCCACCGCACATGGGCCACGGCGCCTTCAAGGTGTCGGCCTTGACGTCCTGTATGACATAGTCGTTGTCGATCGTCAGGGACAGAGACATGTGGTGCATGAACTCCCCCGCCAGAACCGGCGGCCGGGAGCGGAACGGCACTTGCTGGCCCTTTTCGTCCGTCACCGTGGCTTCGATTTCGAGAAATCCGTTCTTCAGACGGAAAGCGCGACAGTTGATTTGCCGCGTATGGACCAGTTCCCGCTCATTGTGTGTAGGCACGTTTGATCTCGCTAAGGAAAAGCCGCATGGGGAATCACAAGACCTAAATATCGCCGTGCCGCGAGCGCCGACTTTCCAGCAGCGCGGCAAGCAAGGCACGAAATGGCAGCAGGACGCATCGGTGACGGCTTGGATAGGCTCGTGCCGGCTCGAACATCGACAGCTCGGGCCAGGCAGCAGGTACCGGAGCCTCGTTCTTCAGCATGCCTTCCAAACCAGCGGTGATGGCCTCGATGCCGGCCTCATCCTGGCCGACCGCGCGCAAGCCCATCACCGAGGCGGCGGCGCGACACAGCAGGCAGCCCCTGGTTTCATGGGCGATCGCCGTGATGTGGTCGGATGCCACGGCGACCTGAACCCCGACACGATCGCCGCACAGCGGATTATCGAGCTTCGCCTCGCCGGCGGCCGCGGCAAGTTGCCCGTGGCCGTGGGCGGCCTGGGCAAACTGCTTGATGGCGTCCTGGTAGAGCGAGTTGCCTTCGTTCATGCCAGTTCCCGCAGCGCGAAGCCTAGACCGTCGAGCAGGGCCTGGATATCGGCTTCGTCGTTGTAGAGCGCAATGCTTGCTCGCGTGCAGACCTCTGCGCCGAGCGCTGCCATAAGCGGCTGGGCGCAATGGTGGCCGCCACGTAGCGCCAGATTGTGCGCATCGAGCACCTGGCAAATGTCGTGCGGATGCTGGCCGGCAACCTCGAAGGAGACGATCGGTGCGCGCGCCGCCGACGCCTCCGGCCCGAGTAAGCGCAAGCCCGGAATGCGCAGCAGGCCCTCAATCAACAGTTCGCACAGGCGGCCTTCCCGGGCATGAATCTGTGGCCAGGACTGGCCCACCATCCACTCCAGCGCTGCGGCGAGCCCCACGGCCTGCGCGATGGGCGGCGTCCCGGCTTCAAAGCGCTGCGGCGGCGCGGCCCAGGTGGACGCCTGCGGCGTTACCTCGCCGATCATCCCCCCTCCCGTGAGAAACGGTGGCATCGCCGCCAGCAGTTCGCCCTTGCCCCAGAGCACGCCGACGCCACCCGGACCGAAGCACTTGTGGCCGGAAAACGCATAGAAATCGATACCCAGCGCACGCACGTCCTGCGGGCCGTGCTGTACCGCCTGAGCGCCATCGAGCAGGACCTTCGCGCCGACCTTGCGCGCCGCCGCGACCAGCGCAGCCACGTCGGTCCGCGCCCCGGTAACATTGGAGCAATGAGTAACGGCAATCAGTCGGCATTTGCGGTCGATCAGTTCGGGCAAGCGGGCGAGATCGAGTTGTCCCGAAGCGGTGACCGGAATCAGGCCCAGTTCGATCCCCTTCCGCGCACGCAGCATTTGCCATGGAACGAAATTGCTGTGGTGCTCGGCGACCGAGATCAGGACGCGGTCGCCGGCCTTCAAGGTGTTGCCGAAGGCATGGGCGACAAGGTTCAGGGAAGCCGTGGCGCCTGAGGTAAAGATGATCTCGTCGGCCGAGTTCGCGTTGAGGAAGCGCGCTGCCGTTTGTCGCGCCTGCTCATAGGCGAGGTCCGCGGCTTCGGCGAGGCGGTAGGTGCCGCGCGACACGTTGGCGCGACGGGTGGTCTCGTGGCGGACCACGGCGTCCAGTGCCAGCCGGTGAATTTGCGCGGTGGCGGCGCTGTCCAGATAATGCAGTTGCGGCGCCGCCGCCAGCAGCGGAAACTCGTCGCGCAGGGAGGCAGACATCACGCTCGTCGGCCTGCCAGTTCGGTCAGCGCCGCCGGTGTATCCACATCGGCAAAAATCGCATCGTCATCGAACGTGACGTATTCGATCTGTTCCGCGTGACGGCGCAACAAATCGCGGGCACCGACATCACCCTCCACGGCCTGCATTTCGGCAAACAGAGCCCGCGGCCAGAGGATCGGATTGCCTCGCTGTCCCGCCTTCATCGGCACCACTATCCTCGGCTGATCCGGATCGAAGGCCGCGATCAGGCGATCGATGTGCCCGCCGTCGATGCAGGGCATGTCCGCCAACAGGACTACCACGGCATCGATATCGTTTGCCAGCGCAGCCAGGCCGCAGCGCAGCGACGAGGCCATGCCTGTCAGATGCTCCGCGTTGTGTGCGAACTTCACCTCCAGACCACTCAGACAGGCTTGCACGTCGTCTGCAGCAAAACCGGTGACGACGTGCGCCGAAGTGCATCGCGACGCCAGCGCCGCGTTCGCCACGCGGCGCACCATGGGCACGCCGCCGATGGCTTGCAGCAATTTGTTGCCGTTGCCCATGCGTCGACTGCTGCCGGCCGCCAGAACCAGCGCAGCAACGCGGCGACCGACAGGCGCCCGAACCGGTTCCGGCTTCACCGCCCGGTCATCGTCATCAGCTTCCAGCGGGCTGCGGATCAGACCGCCGACGCCCATGGCCATGATCTGTTCGGCCGCCATCGGCAATCCTGCCAGCATGCGCTGCAACACCCAGTCGAGGCCATTGGTGCGCCGCGAGCGGGCGCACCCGGGAAGAATGATGACGGGCACCGTCCCCAGTCTCGCCAGCAGCAGCATGTTGCCGGGCTCGACGGGCATGCCGAAATGAGTGATCTCGCCACCCGCCGCGACGATCCCGGCAGGCACCGTATCGGCCCGGTCCTTGGGCACCGTGCTGCCGGCAATCATTATCAGCGAGCACCCGGCGGCTATCGCCTCCTGCAGCGCACCGGTAACGGCGGTGGTGCGATGCGCGCAGCGCTGCACCAGCCCGAGGTGACTGCCTAGTTCTTCCAGGCGCCGCCGGCTGCTGGTCACTGCGGCAATATAGTTGCGCTGCGGATCGCCGGGCTGTTCGGTGACGATGAGTGCCGCGCGTTGCGGCTGGAACGGCAGCAGGTGCAAGGCGGCGCCCTGTTCCGCCTGGGCAATGCAGGCGTCGATGATCGTCCGGTTGACGGCCAGCGGAATGATCTTGATCGTGGCGACGACGGCGGCGCCTCTGACCGCGGACAACGGTGGCAACGTGGCTACCGTGACCGACTCGTCGATTCGATTGATGCGGTGGATGATATCGGCATCGACTGTCAGGAGGCCCCGCTCTCCGGCGTAAAGATTGCAGCGGCCGGCATGCGGCGAACGCGCCGCAATGCCCGCTCCGCTCAACGCCGCGGCGACGGCGCCGGCAGCCGCGTCTTCATCCAGGTCGTCTTCGTCGAGGCGCGCACCGTGCACTTTCGTGATGCCTGCTGCGGCCAGAACCTGACAGTCGGCGCTGGTGAGACGGCGACCCTTCTTCATTGTGCGATCCGGCAAGCGCAAGCTATGCGCCAGCAGCAGGCCTTCGCATTCAGCCAGGGGAAATTCGCCGAAAATCATCTGCGTTCGCCCTCGTAGCGGACCTGGATCACCTCGGCGAGGATGGCCACCGCGATCTCGGCGGGCGAACGGCCGCCAAGAGCCAGACCAATGGGGGAATGAATGCGGCCCAGCAGCGAATCCAGTCCGGCCGCCCGCAGGCGCGCCAGTCGCTTTTCATGCGTGCGCCGACTGCCCAGCGCACCTATGTAGAACACGTCGCTGGGCAAGGCCTTTTCGAGCGCCGGATCGTCCAGTTTCGGATCGTGGGACAGGGCGACCAGCGCCGTGGCCCCGTCCAGACCCAGGCGTGCCAGCGCTTCGTCCGGCCACTCGTCGGTCAGCTGAATCCCGGGAAAGCGCTCGGCCGAGGCGAAAGCCCCGCGCGGATCGATCACCACGACCTCGAAACCGGCCGCGTCCGCCATCCGGGACAGTACCTGGGCGATATGCACGGCGCCGACAATCAGCAGGCGCGGCGAGGGCGTATAGGCGCGCGCAAACAAGCCGGTCGCGCCAGGCAGCGGCATGCTGCGGCCCGAACTCAGGAGGCTTCTCGCTTCGGCAACCTGCGGCGGCGACAACAACAGTTCACCATCAACCGTTTCGGCGTCCACTAGGCACTGTGCTCCATCGCCCAGGCGCGTCACTGCCACCAGCGGACGCCGCCGGCTCTGCGCCTCGGCTATCCTCGCCAAAGCCGCACGCTTCATTCGACAGGCTCCACGAACACCTGCACGCGGCCGCCGCAGGCAAGACCCACCTGCCAAGCCTGTTCGTCGCTGACGCCGAACTCCAGCAATTGCGGCTGGCCAGAGGCCATGACCTGGGCCGCGGCGTCGATCACGGCACCTTCGATGCAGCCGCCGGACACGGAACCGACAAAATGCCCAGCCTCGTCGACCGCAAGGTGGCTACCCTCCGGGCGCGGCGAGGAACCCCAGGTGCTCACCACGGTGGCCAGCGCTGCTGACTTGCCCGCGGCCCGCCACTGCTGGAGCGTTTCAAACAGGGAATCGGTGTCTGAATGCACGTTTGCCTTCCGCCTCTCTTTGGGGTGGTCCCTGTCGCTGACAGGTGCCGTCGGTTCTGACGACCCGTGGATTGTGCCGCAATTGCATCAAGCAAAATGACATTACCGATAAAGTGCAGCGCCACTGCTTTAAACATCGAGAATTCTCACATACGGAAGGTCGCAAAAAAACCATCTCAAAGAGATTGACACCACGCCATTAGTTTGCATACAGTGTACTGTATCCGGTATTAGACGTGCCGACCGAAGGCGAATACAGACATCCGTCCGCCTTCGACCCATTCCTGATTCAGGATTGAAAACAAAGTTTCAATGTAGGCTAACGCCAGCTTCACCGGCGTTAAACGCAGTGGCCACAACTAAAAGTAGCAAGCAAAGCTATTCAAACAGCCGACAATAATTACCGAGGAGACAAGACATGAGCCAGACCCGCATCGTGCTTGATGAAAGTGAAATCCCGACGCACTGGTACAACATCGCGGCCGACCTGAAGAATCCGCCTTTCCCGCCCCTGGGACCCGATGGCAACCCGGTCGGGCCGGAACAGATGCTGGCGATATTCCCTGGCCCGATACTGGAGCAGGAGATGTCTGCGGAGCGCTGGATCAAGATTCCTGACGAAGTGCGCAAGATATATGCCCTGTGGCGGCCGAGCCCGCTTTGTCGCGCCGAGCGACTGGAAAAGATTCTGGGCACTCCCGCCAAGATCTTCTACAAGTACGAAGGAGTTTCTCCGGCCGGTTCGCACAAGCCCAATTCGGCGGTGCCGCAAGCCTATCTCAACAAGATGGCCGGGACCAAGCGCCTGATAACCGAAACCGGCGCCGGGCAGTGGGGTTCATCGCTCGCATTTGCCGGACAGATATATGGTTTGCCGGTGCGCATCTATATGGTTAAAGTCAGCTACGGCCAGAAGCCCGGCCGCCGCCTGATGATGGAGACCTGGGGCGGCGAGGTATTTGCCAGCCCGTCGAATATGACCAAGACCGGGCGCGAAATCCTGGCAAAAGACCCGGATAATCCCGGCAGTCTCGGCATGGCGATTTCGGAGGCGGTGGAAGATGTGGTATCGACGCCGGGCAGCAAGTACGCTCTGGGCTCCGTGCTCAATCACGTACTGCTGCACCAGACCGTCATCGGCCTGGAAGCCAAGAAGCAGTTCGAGAAATTCGGCGAGTATCCGGACATGATCTTCGCCCCCTGCGGCGGTGGCTGCAACTTCGCTGGCGTCGCCTTCCCCTTCCTCGGCGATGCCGCGGCTGGAGACAAGCGCGCGCAGAAGATCCGCATGGTCGCGGTGGAGCCGGCTTCCTGCCCGACGCTGACCAAGGGCGTCTACGCCTACGATTACGGCGATTCCTCGGGCTTTACGCCGCTGATGAAAATGTACACCCTCGGTCACGACTTCATGCCGCCTGGAATTCATGCCGGCGGACTGCGCTATCACGGCGACTCGCCGCTGATTTCGCAGCTCTATCATGAGAAATTGATCGAAGCGATAGCCGTACCGCAGAAGGCCACTTTCGAGGCCGGAGTAATGTTCGCCCGCGCCGAGGGCATCATCCCCGCTCCGGAATCGGCCCACGCCATTCGCGCCGTAATCGACGAAGCGCTGCGTTGCAAGGCCAGCGGCGAGCCGAAGACGCTGTTCTTCAATCTCTCCGGCCACGGGCATTTCGACATGTCGGCTTACGAAAGCTATTTCTCCGGCAAGCTGGAGGATTTCGAGTATCCGGCCGAAGCTATCCAAGCCTCACTGGCATCGCTGCCCAAGGTCGACTGGCCCAAAAAAGTAGCCTAGTCCGAAGATCAACCGAGATTCGGCCGGCAAAGAAAGAGAGCGAAAGCTCTCTTTCTTTTTTATAATCCAGTGCCCTGCCGCCTCGGAGTACACGTAGTGACCGCAACCCCCTTTGAATGTGACAAGCTGATTCGCTTTCATCACTGCGACCCGGCAGGAATCGTCTTTTATCCCCAGTACTTTGTGCTCTTCAACGAACTTGTCGAGGACTGGTTCAATCAGGGTTTGGGCGTCGACTTCGCCCGCTTTCATGTCGAGGACGGACTGGGGGTGCCAATGGCCCAAATCGAATGCAGGTTTCTCTCCCCGAGCAAGGTCGGCGAGATGTTGCGCCTGTCGCTGTCGATCAACCGGATTGGCAAGAGTTCGCTGCAACTGAACGTGACCGGCAAATTCGGCGATGAGACCCGGGTTCAGGCCACGCTTACCGTCGTGGTTGCCGCATTGACGACCATGCGTTCAGTGCCGATTCCGAATGACCTGAGAACCAGACTCGAGCACTATCTGGTGCCCCTGCCCGGCTGAACGAACGCCCCTGCTCCGAGTTGCCTGGAGCTACGCCGGGTCATCTCCTGCTGCACCGGCATTTCCTTGAGTTGCATCTCCCTGATTCGCTCTCCTGGCCGAGAAGTCCAGCAGAGCACGCTGAAACTCGGCAATTGAATCAGCAGGCACTTCGCTGCCGCATTCGTAGCAGCAGTTGCCATGGGTTCGGTCGACCCAGCGGCAGCCGCAATGGTCGCAGGCCAGTTCCGGCGCGCCCCTGGGGTTGTAGAAAATCATCTGCAGGATCCCAGGAAGGCCAGTCCGAGCGAGTCGAGAAAGTCCTCGTAGCCGGCATCCTGGAGTTGGGCCTTGTTTTTGAACACGAAGAACATTATGTTGCCATGCCGGATCAGGCGCTTGATGGTCTTCAGCATGTTGCCGCCCAACTCGTTCCGCATCGTCGCCACGGCCTCTTCGTCGGCCACCAGCAGGAGATCAACGCGTGTCGAGGCCATTCCGGCAAAGCGTTCGATCATGGCCGACATGCCTCCGTTCTCCACCTGCCATGCCAGCATCGGCACCTCCACCGCCACCTGCACTCCCTCCAGGCGCTTGCCGGGCAGGATGCCCGACGCTTCGCGGGAAACGAAGCCGATTCGCGAACCTGCCTCCATCTCGACGAACAGCTCCCGCTGGCGGTCCAGCATGGACTGCCACAAGGCGATGTCGCCGAATATTTGCTCTGTCTCTGTAGTTGTAATCATCAGTGTTTGGGCGTAGCCAGTTCAAGTGACTCGATGAAATCCGCGAGCCCGGCGGCTTCCAGCAATTCCATCTGCTGCAAAAGGAAGGGCCTGATCTGAACCCGGCGCACCAGACCCGCCAAACATGAATCGCCTTCGGCGCACAAGGTCTCGAGCGCGGGTTCGCTCATCACCAGCAGCATTCCCCAATCCGGCGCGAATCGACCATCGAAGTCGCAACGTCCGCCTGGCTGGCCGTTACGCGGCCACCACAGCCATGCCGAGCCGCTCTTCGACGCAAAATCATCCGAGTTGACAAAGGCGACTGCCAGCGTTTCGCTCACCTCGCCTTCAACTACCGGCAGCACCGCCAACACTTGCGTCCAGGTCGACTCATCCAGCCTCATGGGTCGGGAATGACCGCCGTCGCCTCAATTTCGACTTTCGCACCCTTCTCGACGAAGCCGGCGACTTGCACCGCGGTCATGGCGGCACCGTAGGTGCCGATGATCTCGCGGAAGACGCGGCCGAGTTCTTTTTGTGAAACGTCATACTCATCCTTGTCGCCAAGGTACCAGGTCATGCGTACGATGTGCTCCGGTCGTGCACCGGCTTCCGCCAGTATCGCAACGACGTTTTTCAGGGCCTGCGCGGCCTGCCCGACCAGGTCGTGGGCATGAAACTGACACTGTCCGTCCCATCCCACCTGCCCGGCGACAAACACTAGCCTGCCGCGGGGGGCGACCACGCCATTGCTGTAACCCTTGGCCTGCATCCAGCCGGGCGGCTGCAGTTTCTTCATCGTTGCTCTCCTTGAACGGTTTCTCTCAGCCTGAAGCGTTGCAACTTGCCGGTCTCGGTGCGCGGTAGAACGCTGGCAAACTCTATGCTTCGGGGATATTTGTAGGGGGCGATGCTCTGCTTGACGAAATCCTGCAGCTCCTTCGCCGTCTCGCGCGTCGGATCGTTACCGGGGCGCAGCACGATGATCGCCTTGACGATCTGGCCGCGTTCCACGTCGGCCACGCCGATGACCGCGCATTCGGCCACCTTGGGGTGACGCAGGAGGGCATCCTCGACTTCCGGTCCGGCAATATTGTAGCCCGCGGAAATGATCATGTCATCGGTACGCGAATGGTAGTGGAAGTAGCCCTCGGCATCCATCGCATAGGCATCACCCGTGTAGTTCCACCCATCCTTGACGTACTTGGCCTGGCGTTCGTCGGCGAGGTAGCGGCAACCGGTGGGACCCTTTACCGCCAGATTGCCCACCTCGCCAACAGGCGACGGCCTGCCTTCGGCATCCATCACGCACGCCGTATAGCCGGGAACCACGGTACCGGTCGCGCCCGGACGAGCGTGCGCCTCGTCGGCTGAGATGAAGATATGCATCAATTCCGTGGCGCCGATGCCATCGATCATCTCGATGCCAGTTGCCTCCTTCCACAAGGCTCGCGTTGCCGCAGGCAAGGCCTCGCCGGCCGATACGCACTTGCGCAGACTGCTGCCGCGCAACGGGCCGGCCAGCGGCACAATGGCGCGATAGGACGTCGGCGCGGTAAACAACACGCTGGCCTTGTAGGTAGCTATCGCATCGACCAGGTCCTGTGGGCCGCCCTGTTCCAGCAGTACCGTCGAGGCCCCGATGCTGAGAGGGAACAGCAGCAGCCCGCCGAGACCAAAGGTGAAAGCCAGCGGCGGCGTCCCCATGAATACGTCATCGGGCGTCGGGCGCAGCACATGGGGCGGCCAGCAGACGCAGGCGGCCACGACATCACGATGGAAATGCATGGTGGCCTTGGGTTGCCCGGTGGTGCCCGAGGTAAACGCCAGCATGCAGGTATCCGTCAAGGCCGTGTCGACATTGCTGAACACCGTGGATTGATCCGCCATCGCCGCTTCAAGACCTGCCGGCGAGCTGTCGTTGAAATAGCGAATCTGCTGCAACTCGGGGCACTCCGCGGCGGCGCTCTTCAGTTCGTCCGCCAGTCTCGCATCACACAGCGCATGGCTCACCCTGGCCTTGGTGATGACATGCTTCAGTTCCTTCGCGCGTAACAGCGGCATGGTCGCCACCGCCACGGCTCCTGTTTTCATCACCGCAAACCAGCAGGCTGCCAGCATCGGATTGTTGGGCGCGCGCAGCAGGACCCGGTTGCCGGGCACCAGACCCATGTCCTTGACCAGCACATTCGCAATGCGGTTCGCGCGCTCCTGCAGATCGGCGTAGGTCCAGCGCACCGAGGGTGCCTGAATGCAAAGGCGCGCCCCGCGCCCCGCCTCGACATGCCGGTCCAGCAACTCGCTGGCGCAATTCAGCCGTTCCGGAAACCGCAGGCCCGGCAGGTCGAAGAGGAACTCGGGTTGCTGTTCCGGCGGCGGCAGGTTGTCGCGCGTAAAGCTGTCGATATGGGCGCTGTAACTCATGCGCTCTCCTTGCCGGTTGTTGGCGGTCAGATCCTGACCCCGAGACGGTAGCCCTCGTGGATCGCCGCATCGAGCCCGCGCGGCACCGTGGCATCGCCGCCACCGTGCAGCTCGTCGACCATCCACTGGAACTCGTAGAACAGGTCGTGATTGGCCTTGCGCGGGCTCGAAACGATAACGCTGTCGCAGGGAATGAACTTCTCCTCGCCCTTGGCCGTCTTTACCGTCGCACCCTCCTTGCTCACCTTGATCAGGTGCGCCAAGGTTACCGTCTGGATGCCAAGCTCATCTACCCAGGCGGTGTGACGCCACTTGAAGGTGGGCATGATGTCGCCGCCGATGCGCTTCTCCTGCTCGATCACGGTGACTTCATGCCCCGCCTTGGCCAGAAATTCGGATATGGTCAGGCCGATCATGCCGCCGCCAATCATCACCACGCGCTTGCCCGGCTTGACGCGACCGTGCGCCACTTCCAGCGCGTCGATCAGCAGTTCGGAATTCTCGAGATAGCGGAACACGGCCATGTCGGTACGCGCTCCGGCGGCCACGATGCAGACGTCGTATTCGTGGAGGACGCTGCGCATGAACTTGGCGTTGGCCTCGGTGTTGAGTCGCACTTCGACGCCGAGCTTCTTGGCCATCACGGCGTAGTAGTCGATCACGCTATGCAGGTCGACGGGGCGCGCCAGATCATTGCTGGCGTAGGCCGCGAGGTTGCCGCCAATCTTGTCCGCCTTCTCGAAAACAGTCACCGTGTGGCCGCGCTTGCGGGCCGTGATGGCTGCCTCCATGCCGGCCGGACCGGCGCCGATGACCATGATGCGCTTCTTCTCCTTGGCCTCTGTGACGTGGTACTCGGGCTCGACCTCATGGCCTAACATGGGATTCATGGTGCAGGTGTAGGGCAAATCGCGGAACAGGCGCGACAGGCAATTGAGCGAGCCGATGCAGGGACGGACTTCTTCCATGCGGTCCTCGGCGGCCTTGTGGATGAGTTCCGGATCGGCCAGTAGCGGACGACAGACCTCCCAGTAGTCAAAGACGCCTTCGCGGATGCAGTCGTTGGCCATGGCCGGGTCAGGCAGACGATTGCCGAACGCAACCAGCACGTTGGGGAACATCTTCTTGGCCTTGGCGGACAGGAAGTTCCAGTAGCCGGGCTCGACGTCGCGGCCGAACGAGGATTCCGGCGCCTCCTGCCAGCCGACCGTAACCGAGATCATCTCGACGCCGCAATCGACGGCCTGCTGCATGAGTTCGAAGGATTCATCCTGCGTATTGCCGCCCCAGCGGTCCATCAGCTCCGCCCCATTCAAGCGCACGGAGAGGGGATTGTCGGGGGTTGCCTGCTTGATGGCATCGATCAGCTCGCGCATGAAGCGGCCGCGGTTTTCCACCGAGCCGCCGTATTCGTCCGTACGCTGATTGGTAAAACGGGAATTGAAATTGGCCAGCAGGTAGCCCATGAAACTGGTGATCTCGGTGCCGTCGAAGCCGGCGCGAATGGCCCGCCTGGCGGCATCGGCGTGCTGCTCGATGACCACCTTGATCTGTGCCTTGGTCAGCTCCCGCGGCGGGCGGAAATGCGGCAGGGTCTGCGGCACCACCGAGGGCTGGACGCAGTAACCAAGATCGATGCCTCCGTAGCGCCCCGCATGCAGGATCTGCTGGAAGGCTACCGCGCCGGCATCATGGATGTATCGGGCGATTGTCTCGAATTGCGGCAGGAACTTGTCGTCGTGGATGGCGACCTGGCGAAAGTAGGACTTGCCTTCCCCCAGTGGATCCGGATAGGCGCCCTGGTTGGTGATCATGCCGCAGCCGGTGCCGGCGATGACGCGAACCCGCGCCAGTTCGCGCGGCGTGATCGTGCCGTCGCGGCCGTTGTAGTTGGAGACGCAGCAGGCGCCGTACTTGACCAGATTTTTGGTCTTGAACTTGCCGATCTGCCCCGGCTGGAACAGGTGGCTGAGCTTTGCTTCCCCTGGCTTTGTCACGGTGTGCATCTCCTGTTGTCTGGTATTCGGCATGTGCCAAATAGATTAATGGATACTGTATACATTAGAAGCATTGGAGTCAATTGGCACCACCACCTTGCGGACGGCAGAAAGTACCTTCTTACCGGTCGATCTGGTCCGCGAACCGGCCTATCGCCTCGATGACGGCGATGGTCTGGTCCCGATGCGGCGAGTGCCGGCAGTCGGCCAGCTTCAGCAATTCGACTCCCGGTGAAGATGTTGCCTGTGCAGCGATGGCCTCGATCTGCGCCATGGTGCCGTATTCATCATCCTCGCCCTGGATCGCCAGGATCGGACAAGGAATATCCGCGAGGCAGCCCTCGATATTCCATGAACGAAAATCCGGGTCCAGCCAGATGTCATTCCAGCCGTAGAAGGTGCGGCGGACATCACGGTGATACTTGGCGAGCTTTGCCGGCAGGTCGCTAGTCTCGAATACACGTTTCGCCGCTTCGATGCTGCGGATCGAAATATCTTCGACGAAGCAGTGCGGCGCCATGACCACCAGACCGGCCACGGCATTACGCTTGTCACCCGCATGCAGCAGGGCAATCGAGCCACCGTCGGAATGGCCTACCAGAACCGGGTTCTCGATATTCAGCGCGGCCAGCAATTCGGGCAGCGCCTCGCGCCCCTCGCGGTGCATGAAATCGGGCTTGAAGGCTTCCTCCAGAACATCCGACTGACCGTAGCCGTAGCGTGAATAGACCAGCGTTCGACAGCCGGAAGCGGCAGCGAGCCGCGCCGGAAAATCACGCCACATCGATACGGACCCCAGGCCCTCATGCAGCAGCAGCAGGGTTGGGCGGTTGATCTGGTGCGCGGGGATCAGCTGGTATTCAATATTCCGCGCACAAACCCGGACAAAGCCGCTGTGCACTTGGTCAGACTCCGAGAAAACGGTGCATCAAGTCTTGATTATCCCAGAGTTCGCTGGAAGCTCCGGAAAACACCACCCGGCCCTTAACCAGCACCACGCTGCGATCCGCCAGTGCCATGACCGCCGCATAATTCTTGTCCACAATCACTGTCGCAATGCCGGATGCGCGGATGGTTTTTATGATGCTCCAGATTTCCCTGGCAATCAGCGGCGCCAAGCCTTCAGTGGCCTCGTCGAGGATCAGCAGATCGGGATTGGTCATCAGCGCGCGACCGATGGTCAGCATCTGCTGTTCGCCACCGGAAAGTTGCGCCCCGCCGTTGCCCAGGCGCTCGCCAAGCCTTGGGAAGGTATCGATGACCCGGGCGAAATCCCATTCGCGACGACCATCGACACTGGCGCGCGCCGCCATCACCAGATTCTCGCGTACTGACAGATTGGGAAAAATGCCGCGACCTTCCGGCACATAGGCGATACCGCGACGGGCAATGGCATGTGTCGCCGCCTGGGTCATGTCCATGCCGCGGACTTTGACCCGCCCTTCTTGCGGGCGCACCAGACCGAGGATGGTCTTCAGCAGCGTCGTCTTGCCCATACCGTTACGCCCCATCAGGCCGATGGTCTCGCCCTTGCGCACCGAAAAATCGACGCCGTGCAGGATGTGGCTGACGCCATAGTAGGTATGCAGGCCGCTGGCCTCGAGCAGTGCGTCAGTCATGGAGCAGTTCCTCGCCGCCGAGATAGGCCAGTTGCACTGCCGGGCTGGAACGGACGGCTTCCGGAGTTCCGGACTCCAGCACCTCGCCATTGACCATCACCGTGAGTCGGTGGGCCAGAGCAAATACCGCATCCATGTCGTGCTCGATCAGCATGATGGCATGATCCGTGGTGAGTCCCTTGATCAGTTCCACCATGCGCTGCGACTCGTTCGGTCCCATGCCGGCAAGCGGCTCGTCCAGCAGCAGCACCCTCGGCTGCGTCGCCAGGCACATCGCTATCTCCAACTGGCGCTGCTCGCCATGCGACAGGGTGGCCGCGATGCGTTCGGCGCGAGGGGTGAGGCCCGCGGCTGCCATCGCCTCCTCCGCCTGCCGGTTGATCCCGGCATATCCCGCGGCCCGGTGAAACATCCGCAAGGCATTCGGTGCTCGAGATTGCGCCGCGAGGCGGCAATTCTCGAATACGGTGAACGGCAGGAAGATGTTTGTCTTCTGATAGCTTCGACCGATGCCAAGGCGCGAGATATGGTCGGAGCTGCAGCCGGCGATGTCCCTCCCCTCGAACCTGACTTCACCCGAGGTCGGCGGCAGATCGCCGGACAGCAGATTGGTCAGCGTCGACTTGCCAGCACCGTTCGGGCCGATCACGACATGCACTTCACCGACATACAGATCGAGCGAAACATCGCCCACCGCAACCAGTCCGCCAAAGCGCTTGGTCAGCCCTTTGGTACGCAGGATGGGTGCGCCGGCGCCGGACGGTTGTTGCTTGTTACTCATCGGCCACCTCCACGACGGGCTTCCGGCCGAACCTCTGCAACAGACCGGCAAGACCCTGCGGCAGATACAGCGCGACCAGCATGATAAAAATGCCCATCGCCAGTTGCCAATGCTTGGCGGCTATGCCGAACCAGGCCTGGTTGGACAGCACCTCCTGCAACAGAACGAACGCAAATGCGCCGATCACCGATCCGTAGAGCGTACCCATGCCGCCGAGGATGACCATCATGAGCACCGCGCCCGACTGGTGCCAGGACAGGATCTCCGGATTGACGAAGCCATACTGGGCCGCAGCCAGATACCCGGCCATGCCCGCCAGTGCTCCCGAGAAAGTGAAACTCGCCAACTGGTAACGGAAGACCGGGAAGCCCAGCGCGCGCATGCGATGTTCGTTGACCTTGATGCCAAGCAGGGCTCGGCCGAAGGTCGATCCGAGCACGCGATGCAGCAGCAGGTAAACCGCCACCGTCAGCACCAGCACCAGCCAGTAGAAATTCTCCAGCTTTTCCAGATTGAGCAGTTGGACATCGCCCAGATTCATCGACGGCTTAGCGTAGATGTAGATACCGTCCGAGCCGCCGCCGATCTTGGTATCGTGGAAGATGAAGAATAGCATCTGGGAAAAAGCCAGCGTCACCATGATGAAGTAAATACCACGCGTGCGCAGCACCAGCGTACCGATGACGAACGCGAACACGGCGCAAACTCCCATCGCCGCGGGTAGGGACCACCACAGGCTGACCGTCTCGTACTGCGGGGCCATCAGGGCGATGGCATAGCCGGCAAGACCGAAGTAGGCGGCGTGGCCAAAGCTGACCAGCCCGGTGTAGCCGACCAGCAGATCGAGGCTCATGGCAAAGATGGCCATGATCAGCACCTTGGTCAGCAGTTGCAGGTAGAAGGTACTCTCCACCAGCGGAAACAGGGCGAGCAGACCCGCAACCAGGAATGGCAGGGTGTTCATCAGACGGGGACTCATCTCAGCCGCGCCCGAACAGGCCTTCCGGCCGCCACACCAGTACGACGGCCATCAGCACGTAGACGATCATGCCCGCCACTTCGGGCACCAGCACCTGACCGAACGTATCGGCCAGGCCGATCATTAGCGAGGCTACCATGGCGCCCTTCACCGAGCCGATGCCACCGATGACGACGACCACGAAACAGATGATCAGCACCTGGCTGCCCATGTTCGGAAAAACCGAGGACAGAGGCGCGTTGATCATGCCGGCGAAAGCCGCCAGCGCGATGCCGAGGGCAAAAACCAGCGTGTAGATCAGCTTGATGTCGATCCCAAGCGACTGCACCATGTCACGGTTGCTCGCGCCGGCGCGAATCATCATGCCCAGCCGGGTTTTTTGGATCAGGAAATAGAGTGCGGCCGCCAGCAGCAGGCAGACACCCGAGATGGCCAGTCGGTATACCGGATAGGAGAGGTTGTCGGTCAACGGAATGGAGTAACTGAGCAACGCCGGAACTGCGACGCCATGCGTGTCATCGCCCCAGAGCACGCTGCGCAATTCCTCGAAAACCAGAATCAGGCCGTAGGTGAGCAGCACCTGATACAGATGATCGCGCCGATAGAGATGGCGGAATAGAAGGCGCTCCAGCCCCATGCCCAGCATCACCGTCAGCGGAACGGCCAGCAGGATGGCGGCCGTCAGGCTCCCGGTCAGGCTTGACAGCGACCACGCAAGATAGGCGCCGACCATGTAGAAGCTGCCATGAGCCAGATTGACGATCCCCATGATGCCGAAGATCAGCGTCAGGCCGCTGGCGACCAGAAACAGCAACAGTCCGTATTGCAGACCGTTGAGCAACTGGATCAGGAAAAAAGCGAAATCCATTGGGCTTGGCTAATCCGACAAGGACACCTCCCCCGGCGCGAGCGCCCGGGGCCATATCCGGGGATACCGTCCCCGCCTAAGGGGACGGGGGCATAAAAAAGGCGGCAGAACTCTGCCGCCTTCTGCTTCAGAAGAACTACGCCTTGCAGCCGCGCGCCGGATCGGCGAGAGCCTTCGCGGCGACGCTCATGACCTTGTTCTGCTTGCCCACCACCTTGCGGAGATAGATATCCTGCACCGGATTGTGGGCCTTGGATAGAGTAAAGGCACCTCGCGGGCTGTCGATCTTGGCCGCTTCCATGCCCTTGATCATACCTGCCTTGTCGCCGACATTACCCTTGACCGCATCCAAGCCGGCGGCCAGTAGCTGGCCGGCGTCATAACCCTGTACTGCGAACACGTCGGGCTGGAGTTTGTAGGCCTTGACGTAAGCCAGACGGAAAGCCTTGTCCTTCTTGGTGTCGAGTCCGTCAGCATAGTGCAGCGTCGTTTCCATGCCCTCGGCTGCGTCGCCCACTTCCTCCAGTACGCCGTCCGTGAGGAAGCCGGGGCCGTAAAGCGGGATCTTGCCCTTGAGACCAGCCGCCTGATAATCCTTGATGAACTTGACGGCGGCACCGCCGGAAAAGAAAGCAACCACTGCATCCGGCTTGATGCTGGCGATCTCGGTCAACAGGGCCTGAAACTCGACCTGCGGGAACGGCAGGTATAACTCTTTCACCAGCTTGCCGCCCTCTTTCTCGAAGGCGTCCTTGAAGCTGGACATCATCTGCTCACCCGCGGCGTACTTGTGCGTGATGAATACCGCGGTCTTGTGGCCGCGCTGCTTGACCACCTTGCCCAGCGCGTAGGTGTTCTGCCAGTTGGAGAATGAGGTGCGGAAGATGTTCGGCGCGCACAGGGGGCCGGTCACCTCGTCGGCGCCGGCGTTCGGGTTGATCCAGATCACGCCGGTTTCGCGCACGACCTTGGCCATGCCCAGCGCCACTCCTGAATGGACGGTGCCGATGACCACATCGACCTTGTCGCGCTGGATTAGTTTGTTGGTGTTCTCGGGCGCCTTGGCCGGATTCGATTCATCGTCGACCACGAAGTATTCGATCTCGCGACCGCCGAGTTTGCCGCCGCGCTCCTGCACCGCCAGCTTGAAGCCGTTGGTGATGGCCACTCCGAGCGGCGTGTAGGTGCCGGTGTAGGGCAGCATCAGGCCGACTCTCAACTTGGCCTGCTGGGCAAGGGCAATGCCCGTAGGCGACAGTACACCGGCAGCCGTCGCTGCCGCAATCGCGGTGCCACCTTTCAGAAACTCGCGACGGTCATAACCGATCTTTTCATTCTTATGCATGTGTAGTCCTCCTCACGGTGTTTTCAGAACGCATGGGCCAAGGCAGCCGATGCACAATTCCAGCATGAATCACAACACTTCCATGCCGGTGCGTCAAGGCAATTGACAGGTCTGGCATTATACCCAGCGGCTCCTTCGGGCATCCCGGCATATCCCGCTCAGCGCAGCTTGAAGCGCTGTATCTTGCCGGTAGCCGTCTTCGGCAATTCGGCGACAAATTCAATCCATCGCGGATACTTGTAAGGCGCCAATTTCTCTTTGACATGCTGTTTGAGAGCGTCGCGGAGCAAATCCGACGGCTCGACACCAGCCTTGAGTACGACATAGGCCTTGGGCTTGATCAACTCATCGGCGTCGGCGTGCGCCACCACGGCGGCTTCGAGGATGGACTCGTGGGTCATCAGCGCACCCTCCACCTCGAAGGGTGAAACATAGATGCCGGATACTTTCAGCATGTCGTCGGAACGACCGCAATACTGGAAGTAGCCATCGGCTGTTTCGATGTACTTGTCGCCGCTGCGAGTCCAGTCGCCCATGAATGTATTGCGCGACTTCTCGCGGCTGTTCCAGTACATGACCGCAGAACTCGGGCCGTTGATCTGCAGTTCGCCGATTTCACCCCGCGACACCGGATTGCCGTCTTCGCCGATCAGACGCACCGCGTAGCCCGGGACCGGCTTGCCGGTGGTGCCGTAACGCACTTCGCCGCTCCGGTTCGACAGAAATATGTGCAGCATTTCAGTGGAGCCGATGCCATCGAGAATCTCGACGCCCAGCAGTTCGGTCCAGCGGCGACCGATATCTGCCGGCAGGGCCTCGCCGGCAGAAGCGCAGACCCGCAGGCGCGGCATTTCCGCGCGCTTGGGCATGTCGGGGCTGGCGAGCAGTGCACCATAAAGCGTCGGCACGCCATAGAAGATCGTCGGCTGGTGCTTGCGCAAACGTTGGAATACGGCCTGGGGCGTTGGGCGCTCTGCCATGAGCACCGCGGTGGCCCCGACTGACATTGGGAAAGTCAGCCCATTTCCCAGGCCATAGGCAAAGAACAGCTTGGCCGCCGAAAACACCAGATCGTCTTCAACAATGCCGAGTATTGGCTTGCCGTAGAGTTCGGCGGTCTGAATCAGATGGGCATGCAGATGCACGGTTCCCTTCGGAGTACCCGTCGACCCCGAGGAATAGAGCCAGAAGCAGAAGTCATCACAGGTGGTCGGTGCGGGTGCGAAATTCGGGCTGACGCCTTTCATCAGATCGCTCAGACAGGGATGCCCCTTGCCATCGCTGCCGGAAACGATGACGTGCTTGAGCGTCTGATGTCGGGCGACAATGGGAGCGAATTGCGGCCAGAGCGCTTCAGATACCACCAGAGCCTTTGCCCGCGAATCGCCGAGCATGAAGTCATAGTCGGCCGTGGTCAGCAGGGTATTGGCAGCGATCGGAATGATGCCGGCCTGAATGCTGCCCAGAAACGCCGTCGGAAAGTCGATGGTGTCGAGCAGGCACAGCATTACCCGGTTCTCGGCTTCCAGACCGATGCCGGCCAGCACGTTACCGAAGCGATTTACCCGCTGGGCGAGATCGCCGTAGGAATAGCTGCCGTGATCGTCTATGAAAGCGATCTTCTGCGCCCGCCCGGGCAGATTCCTCTGGATCAGGTCGTAGGCTGCGTTGTACTGGCGCGGAATCGTCACTCGCGGTGGCGATGTGCCGTGATCGGCGGTGCTCAGTTCGGACATGACGGATTTCTCCTCCGCTCGGTGGCGAGCGCCTTATTGGAATGTGATATCTGTTCTTGCTGCATGCTGCGAGAGCACACCAAGTATCTCAGAAGAACGCCTGTATCCCCGTCTGTGCACGCCCCAGAATCAGCGCATGAATGTCGTGCGTCCCTTCGTAGGTGTTGACCACCTCCAGATTGACTACATGGCGGATCACACCGAATTCGTCGGAGATGCCATTGCCCCCAAGCATGTCGCGCGCCATGCGGGCAATGTCCAGCGACTTGCCGCAGGAATTGCGCTTCATGATCGACGTGATCTCGACCGAAGCAGTGCCTTCGTCCTTCATCCGTCCCAAGCGCAGGCAACCCTGCAGGGCCATGGTGATCTCGGTCTGCATGTTGGCCAGCTTGAGCTGGATCAGTTGGTTGGCGGCCAGCGGCCGGCCGAACTGCTTGCGGTCCAGCGTGTATTGACGTGCCGCATGCCAGCAGTATTCGGCGGCCCCCAGCGCGCCCCAGGCAATGCCGTAGCGCGCCGAGTTGAGGCAGGTGAATGGGCCCTTGAGGCCGCGCACATCCGGGAAGGCATTTTCCTCCGGACAGAACACCTCATCCATGACAATCTCGCCGGTAATCGACGCGCGCAAACCGACTTTGCCGTGAATCGCCGGAGCCGTAAGCCCCTTCCAGCCTTTCTCCAGCACGAAACCGCGAATCTGCCCACCGTCATCCTTGGCCCAGACAACGAATACGTCGGCAATCGGACTGTTGGTGATCCACATCTTGGAACCCGAAATGCTGTAACCGCCATCGACCTGACGGGCGCGGGTGATCATGCTGCCTGGATCAGATCCATGGTTCGGTTCGGTCAGGCCGAAACAGCCGATCAGTTCGCCGGTGGCGAGCTTGGGCAAATACTTGCGGCGGGTCGCTTCATTGCCGAACTCATAGATCGGCACCATAACCAGGGAACTCTGCACGCTCATCATCGAACGGTAGCCCGAATCGACGCGTTCCACTTCGCGCGCAGCCAAGCCGTAGCAGACGTAGTTCATGCCCGCGCCGCCGTACTCCTCGGGAATCGTCGTGCCGAGCAAACCAAGCGCACCCATTTCAGGGAAGATCGAAGGATCGGTCTTTTCGTGGCGGAAGGCCTCCAGC
Organism: Rhodocyclaceae bacterium; assembly: GCA_025353195.1. Classification (GTDB taxonomy): domain Bacteria; phylum Pseudomonadota; class Gammaproteobacteria; order Burkholderiales; family Rhodocyclaceae; genus Sulfuritalea. Next base: position 10,694 of record JANXRC010000125.1, on the reverse strand, counting down.
ACACGCGGCGCCAGCTTGTCCTGCGCGTAGGCCGCCGCCGTGTCTCGCACCATGCGTTCGTCATCGCTCAATTGCTGGTCCATCAGCAACGGGTCTTCCCAGTTGAATCTCGGTTGGCTGCTCATCAAAACTCCAGTGTCAATGTATGGTCATGCCGCCGTCGGCGGCGAGAATCTGCCCTGTAACGTAAGCCGAAGCGTCGGAGGCGAAAAAGATGAATACCGGCGCAATCTCCTCGGGCTCGGCCCAGCGCCCGAGAGGAATGCGGTCCAGATACTTCTCCTTGAAGCGCTCATCGGTGCGAATAACTTCAGTCATCGGCGTCGCGGCTCCCGGTGCGATGGCATTGGCTGTGATGTTGTAACGCGCCAACTCCTTCGCCGTGCTCTTGGTCATGCCCAGAATGCCGGCCTTCGCCGCGCTGTAGTTGATCTGGCCAATCGTGCCGAGAACACCGGCCGCCGAGGTCACGTAAATTATACGTCCGTATTTGCGCTCGATCATGCCGCCGACCACCGCCTGCAGGCAGTTGAAGGCGCCGGTGAGGTGCACGCCGATTACCTGCTGCCACTGCTCGATGGTCATCTTGTTGAGCATCGCGGTACGAGTGATTCCGGCGTTGTTCACCAGAATATCGATGCGACCCCAGGCGGCATTGACCTGCGCCGCAGCTGCCTCCACCTGAGAACGATCTGAGACGTCGCAGGCGACGCCCATCGCCTCGCCACCGGCATCGGCGATCTCTTTGGCGACGTGAGCCGCACTATCGAGCGTCAGATCGATCACCGCCACTTTCGCGCCTTCACGAGCGTAGGCCTTGGCCACCGAAGCGCCGATGCCCTGCCCGGCCCCGGTGACAAAGGCGACCTTTCCATTCAGTTGCATACCATCAGCCCTTGGGCTTGGCCAACACCTGTTCGGCGAACTTGTCGTCGAACAGCGCGCCTTCGGCAACCAGTTGGCGGAACCTGACAAAGTCGATCACGTCCTTGCCCGTCACCTTCTTCGCATCGAAGGCGTTGAAGCCGAGCCAGGCTTCGTGATTCATGTTGGCAGCCAGCCAATGGCGGTTCGGCAGTTTCATCTGGTCCCAGAAGAACTTCTTCTTGCCGCGGATGCCGTCGATGGAATTGATAAGGCAATTGGGGAACAGGTTGGCAAACTTCCACACCAGGCGATTGACTTCGGCATCGAGCAGTTCGAAATCGGTCTTGCACTCAGCTATCAGCGTCTTGGCTGCAGCCATCTTGTCACCGGCGACCGATTCGCCGTAAACGATTTCCCCATCGTCAACGAAGGTATCGGTTCGCACCAGCGGATTGCGCACCCATTGGCCATCCTTCTTCAGGACCGGCACCACCTTGGTGACGAGGCCCTTGGACTTCATCTTGTAGGCACTCCACATCTCGCAGGAAATGCAGTTGTACATTGCATCTTCCATCGACAGGAACCACGGCAGAAAGTCCGTCGAACCACCGACCGGTGCCGAGCCGTGCTTGGGACCGGCCTGACCGTAGATCGCCATGTCGGACGAAACCGTGATGTCGGTCGCCATGCCGATTTCCTGGCCGCCCGCGACGCGCATGCCGTTAACGCGGGAGATGACCGGCTTCTTGCAGTTGAGGATGCCGTCCACCATGGCATTGAACAAATCCATGTACTCGCCGTACTCGTTGGGACGCTTGGAGTAGTAGGACGAGTACTCGGCCGTGTTGCCGCCGGTACAGAATGCCTTGTCGCCGACGCCGGTGAACACCACGGCGATGATCTTGCGATCGCTGGAAGCGCGTTGCATTCCGGCGATGACGCCCTTGACCATGTCGGTCGTATAGGAGTTGTATTGGCTGGGATTGTTCAGCCAGATCCAGGCGGAGAACAGGCCGGAAACCGCGGCACCCTTGTCGTCCAGCACCGGACGCTCCTCGTAGATCACCGTCGGCGCTTCCGTGCCGAAGTGGCTGTTGTCGAAAAGCTGGTGATCCTTGAGATCGTTTTCCCTGCGTAGCCATTCCAATGCCATGCTATTTCTCCTGATTGAATTCGGTTAGTGGTTCGTGCTTATTCAAGATCTGTTTCAGAAATCCGGGGTCAGGATCACGCGCCGCTTCAGCTTGCCGTGGTGGGCTTCGTCGAAGACCTGCTCGATCTGGCTCATGGGCCGGGTTTCGACAAACGGCCCGAGCGCTATGCGACCATCCACGCACATCTCCAGCACCTTTGGATAGTACTCGGGCAGGCAGCCCCAAGTGCCGACAAGTTCGGCGTCGAAGGCCATGAGCTTGGACAGCATGTAGGAGGTCTCGTCGGTGCCATAGCCAACCACCACCAGCGTGCCGGTGAAGGAAAGCAGCGACAGCGCAAGTTCCTGGCCCGGTTTGCTGCCGGTGACTTCGAAGATCTTCCAGCCGTAGTTGGCGGGCAGCCCCTTCTCCTTGCAGAAGGCCTTGAACAGTTCCTTGACTTCCTTGGCGGTCTTGCCTTTGGGGTTGATGGTGAAATCAGCCCCGTAGCCCTTCATGAACTCGAGTTTTTCCTCGTTGATGTCGACGCCGATCACGGCAGCGGCGCCCATGCCCTTGGCCACCTGGGTCATGAAACTGCCGACGCCGCCGGCCGCGCCGATTATGATGACGCGGTCACCGGCCTGTAACCGGGCGCGCTTGGCCGCCTGGTAGGGCGTGGTTACCGCGTCGGCGATGACCGACAGGTGTTCCAGCGGAATCTTGCCGCGATTGCCGACGATGCACAGATCCTCTGCCGGCACCGGAATGTGGCTGGAATAGCCGCCGTAAATGCCCATGGAATTGCCTGGCATCTTCTGGCTCAGGCAGCGGTTGCCACGGCCCGTCTTGCATAGCTCGCACTTGTTGCAGGGCAGTACCGCGGGAATGATCACTTCCTTGCCGAGCACCCGCGCATCGCCCGCCACCACGACGCCGGCGATCTCGTGACCGAGCGACAACGGCCCCTTGTGCACCGTCGGCACACCCATGTAGAAATACGACAGATCGGTGTGGCAAACACCGCAACCCTTGATTTCGACCAGCGCTTCGCCGGGCTGGAGCTCGGGCATCGGTATTTGGGTGCGCAGCAGCTTGCCGGGTTCGGTCATCTGCCACGTTTGTATGCTTTTTGGAATCATTGGTGCTCCCCTTAGTTTTCCGACCTATTTGTTCTTCCAGATCGGCTTGCGCTTCTCGATGAACGAGTTCAAGCCTTCCTTGGCATCCTCGGTGGCCATCAGGTCCTTGAGGTAGTGCTGCTCGATATGGAACAGGGCCTCATGGAACGGACGCGTCGCTGCATCCTTGACCGCCTTCTTGGTGTGAATCAGCGCAACGCGGGAAAGCGAAGTGAATTGCTCGAGGAATTTCGCCGTGTCGGCGGCGAAGGTTTCCTTCGGAAACACCCGGTTCACCAGGCCGAGACGATACGCTTCCTGCGCGTCGATGATGCCCCCTCCCAGCAGCAGTTCCATCACCTTGGTCATCGGTATCTGGCGCGGCAACAAGATTGCAGCGATGGGCGGAAACACGCCCAGCTTGATTTCCGGCTGGCCGAGCTTGGCGCTCTCCGAAGCCACCACCATGTCGCAGGCAATGGCCAGTTCGCAGCCACCGCCCAGCGCCGCTCCATTGACGGCGGCCACCGTGGGAATCGGCACCACCATCAGGCGCTTGAGGATGCCGTGGAATACCTCGATCATCTTCACCACCTTGTCCGGCGTGTGGTCGACCACGTCGACGCCCGATGAAAAGGTCTTGTCGCCGTTACCGCTGACGACCAGAACCTTGGCCGTGGTGTCTTCCATGGCCATGTCGAGAGCGGTATTCATCTCTTCCATGGTGGCGATGTTGAGTACGTTGTAGGGCGGCCGGTTGATGGCGATGCGAAGCTCGTCGCCCTTCTTCTCGTATGAGATGAACTTGAAATCCGTCATGAATGTCCTCTGAAGTTCTGCGTCCTGATGCTAAAAAAGATCGTCCATTTCATCGGCACCTACGCCGGGCGGCATGCCGCCATACTGCTGCATGTAGGCCTGCACGATCTGGTTCTCGCGCTGACTGAAGAAGGGAGCGTCCTCGAACACGAAATACTTGGCGATATCGGCCTTGTCCAGCATGGCCTCGAGGCCTTCGCGCAGGTTCTCGACGCCCTTGATCAGCAGCACCTTCTTGTCGCCGTCGAGCAACTGGTACACGCCGGATTCCGTCTGCACGCCAGCCACGTTCGCTGCGTTCAGTTCCAGCCAGGCTTCCGGCGGCAGGACCATGTCCTCGATCTTCGCCGCGAGATTGCACTTGAGGCAGCGCAGCGCCTCGGCGCGGGCAGTCGCGTCGTCAAAGCCGAGTTCGACTTCGTTCCAGTTGTTGCGCTGGGCCGGATCGACGAAGGTCGGATGCTTGCGCTTCCGGGTGTTGAACCCCTCCTCGCGTCCGATGTGCGGATCGGTATCCCAGTCCGGCAGCAGGTTTTCCTCGATGTTGCCGTCGCCGCCAAGATAAGCATCCATTGCCGCGGCCGCCTTGCGGCCCTGAGCCACCGACTCGATCAGCGAGGAAGGGCCGAGCACGCAGTCGCCACCGGCATAGACGCCGGGCCGGCTGGTGAGCATGCTGTCTTCGCGCACCTGCACCCGACCGTTTTTGGCAACCTGCACGCTGTAGCCGGGAAATTCCTCTGGGCGCTGACCGATGGCGCCGATGACCAGATCGACGTCCTCGACAAACTCGCTGCCGGCAATCTCCAGCGGGCGGCGACGACCCGACGCATCGGGCTCGCCGAGCGCCATCTTGACGTAGGTGATCTTCAGACGCGAACTACCGCTGTCGTTGAGCTCGATCTTCTTCGGCGCCAGCAGGAAACGCAGCTTGACTTGCTCGTCGATGCAACCCTGGACCTCATCGTCGCGCGCCGGCATTTCCTCGCGGGTACGGCGATACACCATATCCACCACTTCGGCACCGAGGCGCCGCGCGGAACGCGCGTTGTCGGTTGCGACATTGCCGCCGCCGATCACCGCGACGCGCTTGCCGATGGAAATCGCCGTACCGTCAGCACCGACTTTGCCCATGGTCGCGGCACGCAGGAAGGTCGGACTGTCGATCACGTTGGGCAGCGTGTCGCCGGGGATGCCGAGCGCGTCGCCATTTTGCGCACCAATGCCGAGGAATACTGCATCAAAACCCTGTGACGACAATTCATCCATGTTCTCGATGCGGGTATTGTAGCGGAATACCACGCCGAGCTTTTCCACTTCCGCGACCTCTTCATCGATCACGGCCAGCGGGACGCGATACGACGGGATCCCGTAGCGGGCCATGCCTCCGGCCGCCGGCAGGGCGTCGAATACCGTCACGGCGTGGCCCTTTTTGGCCAGGTAATAGGCGGCCGTCAGTCCTCCCGGCCCGGCGCCGACGACGGCGGCCTTTTTCCCCGAAGGCGGCAACTGCTTCGAATGCTTGCGCCACAAACCGGTATCGTTGTCCGCAGCGATCCGTTTCAGGCTGCGGATCGACAAGGGATCGTCCAGATCCTTGCGCCGGCAGGCCGACTCACACGGACTGAAACAGGCGCGACCGAGGATGCCGGGAAAGGGCAGCTTCTCGCGCACCACGGCGACCGCCTCGCCGTACATGCCCAATCCAACCAGTTGCACGTAGCGCGGCACATCGATGCCGGCGGGACAAGTCGCCTTGCAGGGCACCTGCGTCTCTTCCAGGCGGGCGACATCCAGCGTGCGGTCCATCAGCGCACCGGTCGGGCAGACCGTGACGCAGGCACTGCAAAACTTGCAGCCCGATTCGAGCAGCGTCGCCGCGATGGTGCCGACCCAGGAACGCCCATCGGTATTCTTGACCTCGAGACAGCCGACGCCGCGCACCTCGTTGCAGGCCACCAGACAGCGCCGGCAGTCGATGCACAGGTTGTAATCGCGATCGTAGAACGGCTCGTCCTTGATCACCGGCAGCTGAATGTGCTTGTAGTTGGGTGTCGTCGCCGGTATGCCGACGTAATCGGATACCTTGCGCAATTCGCAACTGTTGAAGATCGAACAACAGCGCTGCTCGACAGGGTTGCCGAAGGAACAGGTGGTGCGGCTGCAGCCGTCGCGCTGCGGACAGGTCAGGCAGACATGGGGATGCGTACCCAGGGCTTTGGCGATGCGCTCCTTGCGCAGCTTGTCGATTGCGGGAGAGGTAGTGGTCACGACCATTCCGGCCTCGACCGAAATCGAGCAGGAAGTGCGCATGCCACTCATGCCGGCGATTTCGACCACGCAAAGATTGCAGCCGCTGTCTCCGCCGCCGCGCTGCGAGCTGGGTGGCAGATCGGGGTGGGCACACAGGGCCGGAATGTAGATGCCGGCGGCACTCGCGGCGGAGAGCAGTGAAACCCCCTCGGGCGCGTCCACGTCCTTGCCGTCGATGCTGATGCGAACCGTCACGCCGGCATCCGCGCCGAAATCTTCTGCACCGGGCTTCTGCCGGGTCTTGTACCACTTGATCTCAGACGTTTGTACGGCTTGCATGTTTGCCTCCTCGACGCCACTACTGAGTACGCTGCGCAGCCGCTAACAGCCGCACGTCGCCAAATGACCTACTGCGATTTCTTCTCCTTATAAGGCGCGTAATACGCGCCCCGACATGCGCCGGCTTTCACTGCGGCGATGAAACTCGTCATGTCATGCACCGGCTGCGAAAACTCGGTGGCGCAGCGACCCACTGCCGCGGTCTTGTGGCAATCGCTACCCCCCAGCGTCGGCAGTCCAAGGTGCTGCGAGGCGTGGATGGCCAGGTCGTTGTCGCTGTCGACGTTGCCGCCGTTGTGTGACTCGACCGCGGCGATGCCCTCCAGTTCAAGCAAACTATCGAGCGGGCTGGAGAGCCCAATTTCTCTGAACGGATGAGCCGGAGCACAGATACCACCGAGGAGGTTGATCCGTTCGACCACCTCGTCCATCGGCAGGTAGCTATCGCGACCCCACACGTTCCAGCCGTCGTCGATGATGCCGTAGGCCAGCAGGTGACCACGATCGGTAGCGATTTCCACTCCGCGCAACACCAGCAGCCCCTCCTCGCGGCCGATGCGTTCGACAGGCTCGGAAGCCTCATAGGAGTAGTGTTCGGTAATGCACACGCCATCCAGGCCGAGAGCCTTCGCGCGCCGGATCAGATCAATCGGCTCCAGCCAATTGTCGTACGAGTGCTTGGTGTGGCAGTGGGTGTCGATCCACATGTCCTGTCGCGGTGCCGTTTGAATCTCAGGGAAGCTCGCACTCGAGGGTGATTCTTTTCGACGGCACAAACTTGTTCATTGAAAAGAATTTTTCGAGGGCGAAATCGTCCCAGTTCACCAGCGTATAGACCTTCTTGACCCCCGCCGCCTTCATGTTCATCATGAACGTATCAAGCATTTCGGCCGCCACGCCGTGCTTGCGGAAATCGGGATGAACGCCCAGCGTGTCTATTGTCGCCGTGGCATCGGTAATTCCGAATTCCCCAAAAAACATATAGCCCATGACAAAGCCGACCACCTTGCCCTCGATCTCGCAGACAATCGACGTATTGATGTTGGCGTTCTTGTTCAGAATTCCCGCAATCTTGCGTTCGTAGTATTCGCGTCTCGGTTCTTTCGATGCGAAGGCGTCAATCGCGACGATGGCATCCAGATCCCCTTGCCGCAGCACGCGCATTACTCGTTTCTGATTAGGCATTTCATTCCTCCTTGTTTAGTCGGCAGCGCCACCGGCGCACCTCATCCTTAAAACAGTTCGTCTTCGCCCGCCTCTTCGCCGCGTTTGCGGACGTAGACCGTGCCATACATGAAGCCCAGTCCCTGACCCGCGTCGAAGCAGGTATTGCAACCGTCGCCGTCGGTCTTGAATTCCTCGACATGAACCTCGAAGCCCATCGCCTTGTAGTTCTGCACGATTTCCGACAGGCGCGGCTCGCCGATAGTGGTCTGTCGCACCCACCCATCCTTGAGCAAGGCGTCCTCGGGACTGACTACCTTGGCCTGGACAATTGGAATAAAGACCCGTTTCTCCGCCATGGGAATCACCTCGCTCACCATGAGTGCTTGATCGCGCCCGGAGTGCAGGCCGTAATGCACGGCAGGCTGCTATAGCCGCCGGCAGGCTTGCATTCGGAGCAGTCATAGGCCAGGGTGCGGCAGTTGGGCTTCTTGATCCAGGCTACTTCGTCATCGTAGTCATCGGTGATGATTTCGAACATCTGCTTCGGACACGCCGCCAGGCAGGCGCGCTCCGCCAGGCAGCCGATGCACTTGTCGGTATCGATGCTGATGTAGTACTCACCCGAACCATCCTTGTAACCGTAGTTGGCGATCATGTCTTTTCCCTTCTGGTCAGGCCCGGCAGCCGACAACAAACCGTCTGCCGCAAGAGGCTATCAGGCGGCAGCCGCTTTCTTCGACATCAGTGTGTAGCCGAACAGCGCCGCGCCGAGCGCACCGGCGATCTGGCTATCCACCTTGGTTTCCATCGCCTTGATGCCGAGCAGCCTTTCGATGCGCTTGACCACGCCGGGATTCTTGGCAATGCCGCCGGTGATGAAGAAACCTTCCTCGACACCAATCCGCTCCAGCAGCGAAACTACGCGCTCGGCCATGGCCTGGCAATAGGCCGCGATCACCTTGTTCTTGGTGTAGCCGGCCTTGAGCAAACCGAGCGCCTCCGACTTGGCGAACACCACGCACACCGATGACACGGCTGCCGGTTCGACATCGACGTCGAATGAGCGCGCACCAAGTTCGGCAATCGGGATCTGCATCAGATCCGAAATCACCTCCATGCCGCGCCCGGTTCCGGCGGCGCACTTGTCGTTCATCAGGAAGTTGGTAACCTTGCCCTTTTCATCGCAGTGGATGGCCTTGCAGTCCTGGCCGCCCATGTCGAGAATGGTGCGCACGCCATTGCCGCCCATGTAATTGGCGCCGCGCGCGTGGCACGCTATCTCGGTAATGGCCTTGTGCGCAAAGGGCACATTGACCCGGCCGTAGCCGGTGCCGATGACATAGTGAATGTCCTCGAGTTTCATGCCGCACTTGTCCATTACGCCAGCCAGTGCGTTGGTCGCCGAATCCGGCGAGCTACTGCCGGTGCGCATGCTGTTGAAGCCATACAGTTCGCCGTCGACCACAAGCACCGCTTGGGACGACACCGAACCGACATCAATGCCGCAGGTGATGATCTTGGCGCTCTTCCAGTCCTTGGTTTCATCAATCCAGACGCTCTCCTGCCAACGCCAGAATTCCTTCTTCTCGGGGACGGTTTCAGCTACCACTTCTGCATTCATTTCTAGCTCCTTGTGCCTAGGGGTTCATCCGTAGCGGCGAAGTCAGCGTCTTTTGCTGGCCCGCCCGCTCCGCAGGGGTTTCATCATCCGTAGCGGCGAGGTCAGGGTCTTTTGCTGGCCCGCCCGGCTACGCAGGGGCTTCATCAGTGCTGACGCTCGGCGGCAATCAGGGCGCAACCCAGCGCGCTGATGTACTCCGGCATGTCCGGCAGGGAAATCGTGTCGACGCCCATCGAGGCCTTCAAGGACTGGACGAAACCGGCGTTGTGGACCATGCCGCCGATCAGTACCACCTCGCCCTCGATGCCGACCCGACGAACCATTGCGCAAACGCGGCTGGCGACCGCATCGAGCACCGCCTTGGCAATGTCATTCTTCGGCGTCGACGCGTGAATCAGCGATACCACCTCGGACTCGGCGAAAACCGTGCATTGCGCGTTCATCGGGATAGTCTTGTCGGACTTGAGGCTGGCATCGCCAAACTCCTTGAGCGTCATCTGCAACGCCCGCGACATGGCTTCGGCAAAGGATCCGGCACCCGCTGCACATTTCTCGTTGCCGGCAAAGTCGATTGCGCGGCCTTCCGCATCGGTCTTCATGCCGCGGCCTTCCTCGGCGCCGACATCGACCACCGTACGCGCCTGCGGGTACATGAATACCGCACCCTTCGCGCCTGCGGTCATCTCGGTAATGCCCTCGGTGGCAAAGCCAACCTGCTTGCGCCCGGCTCCGGTGGCAAACACGGCCTTGATGTCTCCCCGCTTCAGACCGGCGGCGGTCAGGGCATCGTCATACGCCTTGTCGGCCGCCACATCCTGGTCCAGGTCGCCCGGCATCATGATGTGCACCTTCTTGACGCCGTACTTCAAAGCCGGCGCACCGTCCACCTTGAGTTCCTCGAGCAGCACTACCTTGACGCTGCGCGAGCCCATATCGATTCCAGCGGTAATCATCTTGGATTCCTCCTGTAGTTTCTCATTTTCAAGTCGTCGCTCTGCGCGCCGGGAATTCCGCTTCGCCGGCCGGCGTCAGGCGGCCTGGCGGCGCAGCCCGAGCTGCTCCATGAAGGCGTCGACCCGTGCCTGAACGCGCGCTTCGTCAAATTCGCGCTCGTCACCCATGTTGCCTTCGAAGGTCATGATCGGCACACCCGCCTTGGCGATGCCCATGCGGTTTTCCATGATCCCCAGCGAGAGGCCTTCGCAGCCGCGGTTCAAGTGCAGCATGACGCCATCGACTTGCCACTCCTTGACGATGCGCAGCATCATTGCGGTCTTCAGACGTGGGTCGAAAAAGTGCTGCCACTGCGGTTTCGAAAGATTCCAGTCGGCATAGAGGCGCAGCACCTGGTCGCGGGTATTCATTTCGACACCG
>JANXRC010000114.1 GCA_025353195.1 Rhodocyclaceae bacterium | reverse complement strand
CCCTGTCGGCGGAAATTGCGCGGCTGCCGGCAGGAAAGGCGCAACGACGCGCGGCACGCTATCGCGAACTCTATGGATCGGGCAGGCTGGTGGCGGTGTCGCATGGCGTGGCCACCGACATGCAGCTGCAATTCGGCATCGATGCCGGGCGGATAAGTGTGATCGCCAATCCCTTCGACTTCGCCGCCATCCGTGCGCTGGCCGCCGAGCCCTGTCCGGCGCGACCGGCCGGCTCCTACATCCTCCACGTCGGCCGCTTCGCCGCGCAGAAACGCCACGACCTGCTGCTCGCAGCATTTGCACAGGCCGACCTGCCGCACAAGCTGGTATTGCTGACACCGCCCGAGGCGAAGCTCGCCGCGCTGATCGCGCAACCGGGTCTCGCGCGCCGTGTCGTCATCGCCGACTTTCAGGCCAATCCGTATCCATGGATGGCGGGCGCGGAGCTGCTGGTGCTGTGCTCCGACCACGAAGGCCTGCCCAACGTGCTGATCGAGGCGCTGGCTTGCGGCACGCGGGTCGTCAGCACCGACTGCCCCTCCGGCCCGCGCGAAATCCTCGGCGGCGAACTGGCGCAACGGCTGGTGCCGTGCAACGATGCGGATGCGCTGGCACAGGCGATGGGTGCCGCACTGGCGGCGCCGAAGCCGGCGCCCGATGTCGTCGCGGCGGCATTGGCACCCTATGCCGCCGAGCGGGCGCTCGACGCATGGGAAGCCCTGGCGCGGGAGAGCTTCTGATGTGCGGCATCCTGCTCTCCGTGGGTGAACTCTTCCGCCGCGAATTCGACGCCGCGCTGGCAACGCTGAAATCGCGCGGCCCCGATGCCCGCGAGACCCTGGCGCACGGCGCTGCGCTGCTCGGCCATGCGCGGCTCGCCGTGATCGACATCGCTGGCGGACGGCAGCCGATGCTGGCCGCCAACGGCCGGCTGGCCATGGTCTACAACGGCGAGATCTACAACTTTGCCACGCTGCGTCGCGAACTCGAAGCGGCCGGCCATGCCTTCGTCACGCGCTCCGACAGCGAGGCACTGCTGACCGGCTACCTGCACTGGGGCGAGGCCGTACTGGAAAAGCTCGATGGCATGTTCGCCTTCGCCATCCACGACGCGCAGGACGGCAGCGTCTTCCTCGCCCGCGACCGGCTCGGCATCAAGCCGCTGTTCTGGGGCGAGCACGCCGGCGGCCTGGTCGCCGCCTCGACCCTGGCGCCCTTCTTCGCCTTCGCCGCCTTTCCGAAGAAGCTCGACGCTGAAGGCCTGCGCGACTACCTGGCGTTCCAGACGCCGCTGGCGCCGCACACCCTGGTGCGCGACATCCACGCCTTGCCGCCGGGGTCCTGCCTGCGCTGGAAAGCCGGTAGCGGAGCGAAACCGCGGCAGTGGTGGACCATCCCCGACGTCACTGAAAAGGCGCCCGACCGCGACGCGCTGGTCGAGGAAACCGATCGCCTGCTGGCACAGGCGGTCAAGGATCAGCTGGTCGCCGACGTGCCGCTCGGCGCCTTCCTTTCCGGCGGCATCGACAGCAGTCTGCTGGTGCATTACATGGCGCAGGCCGGTGCAGCGCCATTGAAAACCTTCAGCGTGCGCTTTGCCGAGGCCGGCTTCGACGAAAGCCAGCATGCCCGCGCGGTGGCCGAGCGCTACGGCACCGAGCACCACGTCCTCGATGCGCCCGAACTCGATGCCGGCACCCTGGCCACAGCGCTGCGCGACCTCGACCAGCCGCTCGCCGATCCGGCCTACATCCCGACCTGGGCGCTGGCACGCCTGACACGGCAGCACGTTACGGTGGCGCTCTCGGGCGACGGCGGCGACGAACTCTTCGGCGGCTATCCGCGCTTTCTCGACGGCGCCGACCGTTACCCGGACAGCGTCGGCAAGCGCCTGCTGCGCACCTTGCTACGCCATCGCCTCGCTCCGGCGAGCCTGCGCCGGCGGGCATTGGCCGGCGCCGAATTGCTGCTCTACCGCCGCGTCGAGCTCGGTGACTACCCCGGCAGCCGCAAGGACTTGCGCCGCTATCTCGGACCCGAGGTAGTCCGCGCCGCGCGGCCGGAACATACCCTTCAGCTCTGGCGCAAGCTTGCGTCGCGTCACGGCAACTACGATCGCGGCGCGCTGCTGCGCGCCGACCTGTGGACCTATCTCTCGGAGAACTGCCTGACCAAGACCGACCGCGCCAGCATGGCCCACGGCCTCGAAGTGCGCGTGCCGCTGCTGGCCAACGCGCTGCAGGATCGCAT
>JANXRC010000094.1 GCA_025353195.1 Rhodocyclaceae bacterium | reverse complement strand
GGCTTTCGCCTCACCTCCAAACTTCGCCGACAGCACCGACGTCATCGCCGCCGTCAACGTCGTCTTGCCATGGTCAACGTGACCAATCGTCCCCACGTTTACGTGCGGCTTCGTCCGCTCAAATTTCGCTTTCGCCATGTCAATTACCCCAACAAAATTGCACTAAAAAATGGTGCCCTTGGCGTGGATCGAACACGCGACCTCTCCCTTACCAAGGGAGTGCTCTACCACTGAGCTACAAGGGCTGAAACCCTTCAAAACAGAACCTGGAGCGGCGAGCGGGAATCGAACCCGCATAATCAGCTTGGAAGGCTGAGGTTCTACCATTGAACTACCGCCGCCCGCCTTACTTTGTCCGCTAACCGCCTTGTAACTACCTGTTTCTACTACCTGCTGGTGGAGGGGGAAGGATTCGAACCTTCGAAGGCAGAGCCGTCAGATTTACAGTCTGATCCCTTTGACCGCTCGGGAACCCCTCCAGCTGAACCCGTGATTATCTCCAAATCCAGCACCGCCGTCAATGGCTAAGTCATCCTCGGCTATTCCTCCTGCCCTGACAGCAGAGTGGAGGCGCGGCGTAGAATCCGGCGACACCCCAACGACGGAGATCGCCATGAACGCCCCCACCGACCGACCACCGTTGCCGCTGGAACTGGCCGCGACGCTCGCTTCCCGCTTCGGCGTGCGCTTCTCGGTCGCCGCGGCGGTCCGGCTGCATCACGGCAAGGACGAATCGTCGCACGCGCCAATGCCGCCGGATGCGGTGGTATTCGCCGAATCCACTACGGAAGTCGCTGAAATCGTCAGCTTGTGTCACCACCATCGCACCCCGGTCATCGCCTTTGGGACCGGCACCTCGCTCGAGGGCCATCTGCTGGCGGTGCATGGCGGAGTCTGCATCGATCTGTCGGCGCTCAATCAAATCATCGCCGTGCGCCAGGAGGATCTCGACGCCACGGTGCAATGCGGCGTCACGCGCAAGTCGCTCAACGGGGCGCTGAACGGCACCGGACTTTTCTTCCCGATCGATCCCGGAGCGGATGCCAGCCTGGGCGGCATGGCTGCGACGCGCGCCTCCGGCACCAACGCCGTGCGCTACGGCACGATGCGCGAGAACGTGCTCGGCATGACCGTGGTGCTGCCCGATGGACGCATTCTCAAGACCGGCGGCCGTGCGCGCAAATCGGCGGCCGGCTATGACCTGACGCGCCTGATGATCGGCTCCGAAGGCACGCTGGGCATCATCACCGAGCTCACCGTGCGCCTGTATCCGGTTCCGGAGGCGATCTCCAGCGCCGTCTGCGCATTTCCAAGCCTGGCGGCGGCGGTCAAGACGGTGATTCAGACCATCCAGCTCGGCGTCCCGGTGGCGCGCATCGAACTCCTGGACAAACTGGCGATCACCGCCATCAACCGCCACAGCAAGACAACGCTGCGCGAAGAACCGACTTTGTTTTTCGAGTTTCACGGATCGCCGACCGGGGTCAAGGAACAGGCCGAAACGGTGCAGGAAATTGCCGCCGAGCATGGCGGGCAGGATTTCGAGTGGGCGACACGGCCCGAGGATCGCACCAGGCTGTGGCAGGCGCGCCACGATGCGTACTACGCCGGCATCGGCCTCAAGCCCGGCTGCCGGGCGCTGACTACCGATGTCTGCGTGCCGATCTCGCTGCTGGCCGCTTGCATCGACGAAACCTATCTGGATCTCCATGCGAGCGGCCTCACCGCGCCGCTGGTGGGCCACGTCGGCGACGGCAACTTCCATATGGTGCTGCTGGTCGATCCGGACGACGACGAGGAGCTCTCCCGCGCCAAGGGCTTCGCCTCGCGCCTGGCGCAGCGTGCGATCCGTATGGACGGCACCTGCACCGGCGAGCACGGCATCGGCATCGGCAAGCAGGCGTATATGACGCTGGAGCACGGCGCGGTGGCCATCGACCTGATGCGGGCGCTAAAACGCGCCATCGATCCCGACAACATCCTGAATCCGGGTAAGATTCTGCCGCCGCTCTGACCCGGAGCGGCAAGGCATGATGCGCGACTCACAAGGTCACCGCATCTCCGAGGTCCACAAAATTCAGGAGCAGCCATGAACGCGCCACTGCGCAACATCACCCTCGAGGACAAGTACGCCCTCAGCCAGGGCCGGGTATTTCTTACCGGCACTCAAGCCCTTGTCCGTCTGCTGCTGCTGCAGCGACAGCGCGATGCCCTGGCCGGACTGAATACCGCCGGCTACGTGTCCGGCTACCGCGGCTCGCCTCTCGGCGGACTCGATCAGGCCCTGTGGAAGGCCAAGCAGCACCTCAGCCAGAACCAGATCGTGTTCCAGCCCGGCGTCAACGAAGACCTTGCGGCCACGGCCTTGTGGGGCACGCAGCAAGTCAATCTGTCGCCAGGCGCGAAGCATGACGGCGTCTTCGGCATGTGGTACGGCAAGGGGCCTGGGGTGGATCGCTGCGGCGACGTATTCAAGCACGCGAATTCCGCCGGCACCTGGAAGCACGGTGGCGTGCTGGCGATCGCCGGCGACGATCACGCGGCGCGGTCATCCACCGTCGCCCATCAGTCGGAACACGCCCTGAAGGCGGCGATGATGCCGGTGCTGGTGCCGGCAGGCGTACAGGACTATCTCGACCTCGGCCTGCATGGCTGGGCCATGAGCCGTTATTCGGGTTGCTGGGTCGGCTTCAAGGCGGTGGCCGATACCGTTGAATCCTCGGCCTCGGTGGATATCTCGCCGGACCGCGTGCGGATCGTGCTGCCTACCGACTACGCCTTGCCGGCGGACGGTCTCAACATCCGCTGGCCGGATGACCGCCTGCTGCAGGAAGCCCGGCTGCTCGACCACAAGCTGTATGCCGCGCTGGCCTATTGCCGTGCCAACCGGCTCAATCAGATTGTCATCGATGCGCCCAACCCACGCCTCGGCATCATCACCACCGGCAAGTCCTATCTCGATGTGCGCCAGGCCTTTGATGACCTCGGCATCGACGATGCGCTCGCCGCCGAAATCGGTATCCGCCTCTACAAAGTCGGCATGGTCTGGCCGCTCGAGTCGGACGGCGTACGCCGCTTCGCCGAAGGACTGGAAGAGATTCTGGTGGTCGAAGAAAAACGCCAGCTGATCGAATATCAGCTCAAGGAAGAACTCTACAACTGGCGCGAGGACGTGCGCCCGCG
>JANXRC010000073.1 GCA_025353195.1 Rhodocyclaceae bacterium | reverse complement strand
CGCTTTCTACGCCTTCCCCGATGCGCGGGATGCGATTGCCGACCTGCATCGGCGCGGCGTGATCGCGGCAGCAACCGACATGGCGCTTTCCGAATATCTGCTGGAAAAAGCCGGCGTGGCGGTTGTGCCCGGCTCCGCCTTCGGCGCGGAAGGCTATTTCCGCATCTCGTTCGCCACCTCAATGCAGAATCTGGAAAATGCGCTGAACCGGATTGAGAAAGCGTTGGCTTAGGCGCGCGCATTTAAGCCAATCTTCCCCTTAGATGGAGGATGTACTGACGAAGGAAGCGCATCGCTCGCGCCACGACACGCGACAGATGCGCCTCGTTCCTCGGCACATCCTACGATCAGGGGTTTGTAGGCAAAGCTTTACTTCACCACCTTAAGCTGCGGCTTGCCGCGCGGCGGGGTGGGCGGTTCTTCGGGTGCGCCGGCTTCTTCCCCTTCGGGAATCTCCTTCGGGAACGCCAGCCCCTGCCCGTTTTCCCGCGCATAGATGCCGGTTACGTTGCTTATCGGCACCTCGATCTGGCGCGATGCTCCGCTGAAACGCGCGGAAAACTGGATTATGTCGTTACCCAGATGCAAGTTGCGGGTCGCGCCGGCGCCGATATTCAGCACGATTTCACCGTTCTTGACGTGCTCCAGCGGCACCCGCGCATGGCGATCCACCACTACCGCGAGATACGGGGTAAAGCCGCTGTCGGCGCACCATTCGTATATCGCGCGGATCAGGTAGGGTTTGGTGGAAAGCCCTTCGTCCATGTATCTTTCGCCTCTCTACTTGCGCATCGCTTTTTCGGAAGCCGTCAGCGCGTCGATGAAAGCCGGGCGCGCAAACAGGCGTTCGCCGTATTTCAACAGCGCCACGGCCTGTTTCGGCAGGGTGATGCCATAGTGGTCGAGACGCCACAGCAGCGGCGCTATCGCCACGTCCAGCATGGAAAACTCCTCGCCCAGCATGAATTTCTGCTTGGCGAACAACGGCGCGATTTGCGACAGATTGTCGCGGATCGCCGCGCGCGCCTTGTCGGCGGCCTTCTGGCTGCCATTTTCGATGGCGTCGATGTGGCTGAACAGTTCCTGTTCGAAACGGTGCAGGAACAGCCGCGTGCGTCCGCGCATCGCCGGGTCGGCCGGCATCATTTGCGGATGGGGGAAGCGTTCGTCGATGTATTCGTTGATAATGTTGGCCTCGTGCAGGATCAAGTCCCGCTCCACCAGCACCGGCACCTTGTTGTAGGGGTTCATGGCCGCCAGGTCTTCCGGCTTGTTGTGGATGTCCACGTCGATGATCTGGAAGTCCATTCCCTTTTCGTGCAACACGATGCGGCAACGCTGGCTGAAAGGGCACACCGTGCCGGAGTACAAGGTCATCATGGTTTAGCTCTCTTTACTAACGTGAAGGCAAACGGGGACGGGCGATATACCCGTCCCCGCCAAATTTTGCTACCCAAGCTGCCGGAAGGTCAGTGTAGTTCCTTATCAGTGGCTAACCGGCGGCAAGTGTTCGTGCTTGGCGTCTTTCATCCCCTTGGGAAGCTGGGGAGGCGATTCCGGCGCAATCTGGGGGAATCCCCGGTTTCTAGCCCCGTCCTGAACGTTGTGGGGGTTATGACATTCGGTGCAGACGAACCAGCGTTTCTTGCCGGTGGTGGCCCATTCGCCGATCCGCTTGGTGTGTATGCCGTCCCGCCAGTCGCGCAATTTGTCGCCGTGACATTTGCCGCACAGGAGTTGCGGTTGATCGAAGCTGATCGGATCGCCGTAGTTATCCACCAGCTTGTTGCGCTGGGTCGCGTGGTGGCAATCGAGACACCAGATGCCGCCACGGCCATGTTGCAGGTTCTTGGCGTCCGGCAGCAAGCCTTCCATGGTGGGGAGCGGCGTCGGCTTTTTGTTCTTCGGCAGCGTTGGCGGTGTGACGCCGTTGTGGCAGGCCGTCACGCACATCGGCAGGATGGCGAGCTTTTCGCTTCTAGGCTTGACGACGGCCTTGCCGGGGAGAATGTTTCCCATGAGCGGCATGTCGCCCAGCGGGACGGTGCCTTCGAAAGGATCGCCCCACCAGAGTACCGCCCCGGTTTTCGGCGAGCATTTTACGTTGGGCAAGCCAGGCTGAATGTCGTGCTTGGTGACTTCGGACGCGCCCTTGCGGCTCTCGAAGCAGATGGTGTCTGCCGCAAATGCGGATGAAACCGCTCCGCAGCAGAATGCCAGAAACAGGATTTTGGATACCAATTTTTTCATTGTTGTCGCCTCACCTTGACTCGTAGGCAGCAGTCTTGCCACTGCTTGCGATATCGTTGGATTTCGCCGCCGCGCCGTATTTGACTTCGCCCAGCAGGATGCCGATGGCGCCCTTGAGCAGGATGGTCAGGATGAAGAAGCCGATTGCCCAGAGGCCGATGGTCAGCAATACTTCAATCAGGGTCGGGTAATACTCGGTCACTTCGCCGATGGGGGTGGGGATGAAGCCGGGGACGAGCAGTCCCATTCCCTTCTCGACCCAGATTCCGCCAAACGCCAATACGCAGGCGATGGGGAGCAGCTTGGGGTTGGTGCGGATGCTGGGCGTCAGGAACATGACAAAGGCGACGAGCATGGCGGCGAGCGACCCCCAGAACCACGGCACCAGCTTGGTCAGGCCATGCAGGCCGAACATCAGGTAGTAGAGTCCGTTCGCATGTTCGGTGCGCGCATACAGGTCGATCACGACTTCCGACAGCGTCAGGAAGAGCGCCATGCCGAGGCACCAGGTGATGATGACCGACAGCAGGTCGATGGCTTCGTCCTGTATCCACAGCTTGGTGTTCTTGCGGATAATCTGGAAGATCAGGATGATCAGGCAGGGGCCTGCCGCAAAGGCGGTGACGATGAAGCGGATCGGCATCATGCTGTGGTGCCACATCGGACGCGCCGGTATCGTCGCCATCATGAAGGCCGTGACGGTGTGGATGCTGAGCGCCCAGACGATCGAGATGTAGATCAGCGGCATGTAGAACTTTTTGTTGATCGTGCCGCCGGTGTACTTGACGTAGAGGAAGTAAAATCCGCCGATAAAGTTAAGGATGAGGTACACGGAAAGCACCAGTACATCCCACGCCAGCATTGAGCCGGGCAGGTTGAAGATGCCGATGAACGGCATCAGGTGCAATAGCCGGTCGGGGCGTCCCATGTGGGCGAACACGAACAGCACGACCATGATCACAGCCGAAATCGCCAGCATTTCGCCCAGCACCGTGACTTCATGCATCGCTTTGTGATGGTAGACGTAAGCGGGAAACACGATGGTCACGGCTCCGG
Source organism: Rhodocyclaceae bacterium (assembly GCA_025353195.1). GTDB lineage: Bacteria > Pseudomonadota > Gammaproteobacteria > Burkholderiales > Rhodocyclaceae > Sulfuritalea. The sequence goes on along the minus strand of JANXRC010000073.1, from coordinate 2,028 downwards.
CCGCCACACCGACCAGGAACACGAGGTTGGCGAAGTAAAGGCCGTCGTGTATCTGATTGGTGAGGCCGGTGACGATCAGGCCTTCGGTGTTTTGCAGGTAATACCCGTATAGCGCAATCGCGCAGAAGATTCCAAGAAAGCCCATCCAGGCGTAGAACTTGACGCCGCCTTTGAGGACGTAGCGTGAGTAATCGAGCGCGAAACTAATTGGTTTATGCACGACTTGGCTCCTCAGTCGTAGAAATAAAAGAACTTGGGAAATGTGTTCAGTTCGGCTTTCAAACGGAATACATTCTTTCTGGCAAGGATCAGGCTCACTTCGCTTTGTGGATCAAGCAGATTGCCGAACTTGCGCGCGCCCACCGGGCAGACTTCGACACAGGCCGGATAGCGTCCTTGGGTGCGGGTGCGCTGCAAGCACCAGTGGCACTTTTCAACGACGCCCCGCATGCGCGGCCGGTTGCCCAGATAATGCGTCATCGGGTTCATTTCTTCCTTGGGCAGGACCGGGTTGGTGAGGTTGAAACGGCGCGCCCAGTAAGGGCAGGCGGCCATGCACATGCGGCAGCCGATGCACCAGTTGTAGTCGATCACGACGACGCCGTCCGGCTCGCGGTAGGTCGTTCTCACCGGGCAGATCTTGACGCAGGGCGGTTTCTCGCATTGCATGCAGGCAATCGGCATGTAGGTGGCGTCTTTTTCCGGGACGGCTGCGGGTTCGTAGTGGTACTCGCCTTCGAGGACGGCGCCGGCCGGGGTGTATGCGTTGCCCCCGACCTGGATGCCCAGCCCTTCGGGGTAGCCATGATCCATCTTCTCTTTGGAGAATTCGCCCCGTTCCATCTTGAGCACTTGTATCCACTCAAGGCGCTCTCCGGGTTGCGAGCCTCGCGATTGATTGTTCTCGGCGACGCAGGCTTTGACGCAGCGGCGGCAGCCGATGCATTTTCTGACGTTCAGGGCGTAACCCATGAGGACGTTCGGCTGGGCTTCCGTGCCGTCTACGGTGACTTTCTTGCCGTATTCCGCAGAGTAGCGCTTTTCGAGCCGGGCGCGTGCTTCAGCCTTTTCCTGCGGGGTCATCAGGCGGTAGTTGCCTTGGAAATGCTCCGCCCATTCAATGGCGGCCTGGGCGTCGTCGGACGTGGACATCAGCGCTCCGGCACCCATCAGCGACATGAGGCTCAGCATGCCGCCGGACTTTAGGAAGTCGCGGCGCGAAGGGGTGGTTTCGTCCGCTGCCAAGGGCTCCGCCGACGTGGCTTGCGCCGTACATTCGGTTGGCTGTTCCTGGGCGGGATCGGCTTGGGGAGTCTTTTCAGGAGCCACAGCGGTCCTCCAGGCAATAATCAATCCTAATCGTTCTCTCGCTCGGCATCATGCTCGACACGCTACGATCCATTTCTTTTTCTTTCATAATTTCTGAATCTCCAATGACGGAAGCCTTGAAATACAAAACTCCGCGATTCTACAGAATTTCCAGGGAAAATTTAACCTGTTGGGGCAAAAAAGTTATCCTTCGACGAGACAAGATTTAGGCGGCCTTGCATGAGCGGGGTCATTCGGGAAATACTCCCGTGGACAGGTAACGGTCGCCCCGGTCGCAGACGATGGAGACGATCACCGCATTTTCGACTTCGGCGCACAGATGCAGCGCCGCCGCCAGCGCGCCGCCGGAAGAGATGCCGGCGAAGATGCCTTCCTCACGCGCCAGGCGGCGGGTCATTTCCTCGGCCTCGGTCTGGGTTACTTCCATGATTCTATCCACTCGCTGAAAATCGCAAATTTTCGGCAGATATTCCAGAGGCCATTTGCGTATGCCGGGTATTTGCGAGCCGTCCGCCGGTTGGGCGCCGATGATCTGGATTTGGGGGTTCATTTCCTTCAAATAGCGCGAGCAGCCCATGATGGTGCCGGTGGTGCCCATACTGCTGACGAAATGGGTGATTTTTCCCTGCGTGTCGCGCCAGATTTCCGGACCGGTGCCCTCGTAATGGGCCTGCGGGTTGTCAGGATTGGAGAACTGAT
>JANXRC010000066.1 GCA_025353195.1 Rhodocyclaceae bacterium | reverse complement strand
TCTACACCCTGCCCAAGCACCTCGACGAAAAGGTGGCGCGCCTGCAGCTGAAGAAGCTGAATGCGCAGTTGTCGGAATTGACCGACGAGCAGGCCACCTACATCGGCGTGCCCAAGAACGGACCCTACAAGGCTGACCAGTATCGCTACTAGGAGACCGTCATGCGTCTGCTCGCCGTCTGGCTGATCAACGCCCTTGCCCTGCTGGCCTTGCCGTATCTGCTGCCATCGATCCACGTCGCCAGCTTCACCACGGCATTGGTGGTGGCGGTGGTGCTCGGCCTGATCAACGCGGTGATCCGGCCGGTGCTGTTGCTGCTGACGCTGCCGGTCACGCTGCTGACGCTGGGGCTGTTCATCTTTGCCATCAACGGCATGATGTTCATGCTGGCGGCGTGGCTGCTGGAGGGTTTCGTGGTGGATGGATTTCTTGCCGGCGTCATCGGCTCGACGCTCTACAGCCTGATCTCGTGGCTGCTGACGCGGCTGCTGCTGAGTTCGCCCAAGTCATAGGAACATTCAGGAGCCGCGCATGAGTCTCGAACTATCCATCGAGTTTTTCCCGCCGCAAACCACCGAGGGCATGGAAAAGCTGCGCACCACGGTGACCCGGCTGGCCGTACTGAAGCCGGAGTTTTTTTCCGTGACCTATGGCGCCGGCGGTTCGACGCGCGATCGCACGCTGGCCGCGGTGATGGAAATTGCCGCCGCCGGCCATTCCGCCGCGCCGCACCTGTCCTGCATCGGCTCCACCCGCGACGGCGTCCGCGAGATGCTGGCCACCTTCACCGAGCGCGGCATCCGCCGCATCGTCGCCCTGCGCGGCGACCTGCCCTCGGGCATGAACGACGCCGGCGAATTCCGCTATGCCAACGAACTGGTGGCTTTCATCCGCACCGAAACCGGCGATCGCTTCCACATCGAGGTAGCGGCCTATCCCGAATGGCATCCGCAGGCGAAAAGCCCGCGCGACGACCTGCTGAATTTCAAGCGCAAGGTCGATGCCGGCGCCAATTCGGCGATCACGCAGTACTTCTACAACGCCGATGCCTACGAGCATTTCGTCGATCAGGCAAGGGCGCTCGGCGTTGGCGTTCCTATCGTGCCGGGCATCATGCCGATCGCGAATTTCTCGAAACTCGCGCGTTTTTCCGACGCCTGCGGCGCCGAGATTCCGCGCTGGATGCGACGCAAGTTTGAGAGCTTCGGCGATGACTTCGAATCCATCAGGGCGTTTGGGCTGGATGTAGTGACGGAACTATGCCAACGCCTGATCGAGCGTGGCGCGCCGGGTCTGCATTTTTATTCGATGAACCAGGCGGGACTTACATTAGAGTTGTGTAAACGACTGGGGTTGGTGCCTATCCAACAGCCTGCGTGAAAATGACCTGAGCCAAAGTGCTTCCACCTCGGTGGGACACTTTTGTGGGTAAGGGATGCACAGAAACGCGTATTGAAAATCAGTGTGTCGGCAGCTCGATTCTGCCCCTGGCCGCCAGTATCAAAGCAGGGCCCCGTGGTTTAACGAGTTTCGGGGCCTTTGCTTTGCGGCGAAGCTTAGTGACGGGGTCGGTATGGGTATTTGTGATCGGTAGCCTTCGAGTACCCCTCAGTGCAGGCGCTGAACTACTTCCCGCAGGATTTCGGTCTGGTGAGGCTTTTGGGCATCTCATTCGGTCATCACTTGACCGCCAATGGGGTAACGTTTAAGGGGATGGCATAGGTTTCCGCTGGCCCGCTAACCTTGGAAAGCGAATATATGGCAACATCGGTAACGCTGGCGACGCATGGAGACATAGATGACCGGAATGACCGTTGAAGCGGCCGAAAACATGAGTTTTGCGACAGGTGCCGTTGAATTGCCACTGAGTTTCTTCATGGGCGAAAGAACGGATGTCGTCGAAGAATCAATTACCGAGCGCTGGCGTGACATAGTTCGTGGCATTCGTGACGAGTATCTTGATGAATCACACCGTTTTCCATGGGTTGTAGGTTTCTCCGGTGGAAAAGACAGCACGGTAGTCGCACATGGCGTCTTTGAGGCGTTGCTCTCAATTCCACCATCGCAGCGAACCCGCGATGTGCACATTGTGTCAAATGACACTTTGGTCGAAAGTCCTTTAGTAATCGCCCACTTGGACCGAGTAACCGAGCACATTGATGCTGCGGCTCGAAACCTAAATTTGCCCATCACAGTTGCACGTACTCATCCTGAGCCAGACAAGACTTTCTGGGTACTCCTAATCGGCAAAGGTTATCCAAGCCCCAACATGACAATGCGTTGGTGTACTGACCGACTCAAGATTCAGCCGACCAGCGGTTATATCAAGCGCAACATCTCTCAATTTGGCGCAGCCATTGTTGTCCTTGGTGTGCGTAGAGAAGAGAGTCAGACGCGCCAACGATCGATCGACAAGCGAAAAAATGATAGGGGCTCCAACCTTACTCCGCACACCGATCTGACAGGTGCTTTCATTTACCGGCCTATTGTCGACTTAACGACAGACGACGTTTGGGAGATTCTCGGCTCGTTCCATACCCCCTGGGGCGGCACGCATAGAGACTTGTTCCAGCTCTATCGCGGTGCGGAAGGGGGCGAATGTCCTGTTGTGTTAAGTCAAAACGAAGCGCCCGGTTGTGGGACAAAAAATAGCCGTTTCGGCTGCTGGACGTGCACCGTCGTGGAGAAGGACAAAAGTCTGCAAGGCTTTATCGACTCCGGAAACCACCATTTCAAGCCATTGGTAGAGTTTCGTGATTGGCTAAAGCTGATTCGTAACAAACCCGAGATGCGGCAAGCGCATCGTCGTAACGGCCGCCTGTCTTTTGATGCATCGGGCAAGCATATTCCCGGCCCGTTCACTGTTCAGGCGCGCAAACAAATTCTTGAATACTTACTTCGCGTCCAGAAGGAGTTTGGCGCTCCTCTGATTACCGATGCTGAGCTTGACCTAATTTACGAGTTCTGGACTACGGATCTTCAACAAGAGAAAGGGCTATCCGATGGCTAATGGATACTACGACGATGGCTACCTGAGCGATCTGCCGTTATGGGCAGATGAAGATGCGCAAGCTGCTATGGAAAGTGTCTGCGAAAAGTATGGTGTTCCCGTCGATGTGCTGACTGAACTTGTAATGGTTCAACGCGAACGCCAACATCAAGAGCGTGCGCACGGTATCTATCAACGCTTTGAGGAAATTCTTGGTCGCATCGAATAACAATAAAAAGTAGGGGAGGTCGTATGTGGATTTCGCGACTGGAGCTGACATGCTTCAAGGGCTATCAGCACCAGGTGTTCTCGTTTCCCGAGCCAACTGATGAAAGGAATGTCGTTCTCATTGGCGGCATGAACGGCTATGGGAAGACCTCGATTCTTGAGGCACTTTATCTCTGCCTCTACGGTAAAGATGCAATGGTGCACCTTGCGCGAGCCGGCCTAAAGACCGACGACAAGAAGGGTTTCCCAACCTTCCTAGAGCGCGCATTTAATGGTGAAGCCAGGCGTGACGGCCTTGACACCATGAGCGTCCGCATAGTCATCAACAAGACCAAGACCAAGGCCATCGATATTGGCCGCAAGTGGTACTTTCGAACAAACGGAAACTGGACCAATGAAGAAGAAGCTCTTGTCCGCGAAGTAGTTCGCGGCGTTCCGGGCACTCCACGAGTTGACGGCCGCAATGGATTCCACCTCGCCGACCTCCTCGATGAAATTCAATTCGTACCTGCTCACGTCGCGCCGTTCTTTTTCTTTGATGGCGAAGAAGTAAAAAAGCTGGCCGACCAAACGCGACTGGAGCAGGTAAAGCAAGGCCTTGAGGGGTTGCTTGGAGTGGTACTTTTGCGGTCCCTTGCCGAACGATTGAAAGGATTTGAGGCTGCCAAACGCAATGAAATTGAGTCGGTGGATGAGGTCAATCTTGCACGATTGCTCGATTCGCTGACGGCTAATCAAGATCAACTCAACGCCCTTAAGCAAGATGCCGAGCAAAGCGAAGCAGAGAGGCTGCACCTACGTGCTGAACAGCAATCGTTGGTCGATCGCATCACATCTGCCGGAGGCGGCGGAGGTGATATCGCTACCGTAAAGGATCTTGTGGAAGAGCGGGAGCAGCTCCGCAACCAATTAAAGGACAGTCAACGAAAGTTGGAGGGAATTCTTTCCGGACGCTTGCCGTTTCACCTATTGCCCAAAGACCTACTTGATGATTTCCGGATGCAATTGCTCGCGGAAATCAAACTTGCGGACTGGGATACTGAAAAGCGTGCACTCGAACCGCGCAAGGCCGAATTCGAGGCCGCATTTATGCAGCAGACATCGCCCGCAATTGACCCTGCACTGACTCCTGATCAGTTGTCTGCGATCAAGTTGCGCCTGGAGTCTGCATGGGCGAGCCTCTTCTACCCGCCGCCCGAAGACTGCGCAAAAGAGGTTGTTCATGATTACCTACACGATGCTCTACGCCATAAGGCGTTGGACTTCATGGACACCATCAGCCTTGGACAGCGCGAAATTCACGACTTGCTTAACGAGCAACATGCACTCCAGCAACGGGTCGACGAACTCGGTAGAAAGGTTTCCAGACTTGAGGGTATTGACCGAGATGGCACTCTCGCGGCGCTGAAGAAAAGTCTCAGTGATATCTTAGGTCAAATGGATGCGTTGGCAGAACGCATCCGGGCTGATAATCGTAAGGTTGATACGCTGCAAGCGCAAATTCAGTCACAAAGCGCGGAATATCATCGCGAAAAGAATGAGCTCGACAAGTCAAGTCCAGTTCGGGCTACCGTGGAGCGTTCGGAGCGAGTGCGTCGAGTTATAGAAGAAGTAATTCCGACGCTGTTCCCGCTTAAGGTAAGAGAGCTTGCGACTGCCATGACCAAGGTGTACAAGCAGCTTGCGCACAAAGATCAAGTCGACAAAATAACCATTCTTGATGACGGCACAACCCAAATAATCGGTAAGACCGGCAAGGAGATTACCTTCGATCGTTCTGCTGGCGAAAATCAGATATTTGCGACTGCCTTGATTGCCGGTCTTGCAAAAGTTTCGGGGGTCAGGGCACCAATGGTAGTGGATACTCCACTTGGCCGCTTGGACAGTAAGCATCGAGCCAACATTCTTGGATTCTGGACTGGTGACAAGAGTCGCCAAGTAATTCTGCTATCTCAGGACGAGGAAATTGATTTTCATTTCTACAAGTCTATTGAGGACAGTGTTGGCAAGACGTACCTTCTTGAACATATCGATGTTGGGGATGGCATTGGACGCACCACGGCGATCGAGGACAAGTATTTCGTTAGGGGCCGTCGATGAGCGCACTTAATATTCAGCAGGTACTAAATTCGCGCTTCCGTACGAGTATCGAAGCTGATCGTATTACTGTTGCGCTTATGGGCAATCTCGGGCTTTCAACAAAGGCCAACGTTGCCCGATTAGCAATCGGCCGTTCGTTAGCACTTGGAGCATTCGGCGACGACGGAATTGATGCGAAGGGTTTGGAGATACCTGCCTCATCGCTGTTCACTCAGGAAGATATTGGTGTCTGGGTCGGATTGATTGCAACTCACGCTCGCAGGCATGGTCTTGATCAAATCAACTCAAATGACACATTCCGCGCGTCCGTTAGAAAGCATTGGCATCGCGGCGCCACTTTGTTGTTTCAAGACTGGCAGGGCGCTGATGGCGATTTCGATAAGTTCTTAGAAACATTGATCGTTCGGCGGGCAGAGTTGCCTGATAACGCAACACAAGTAGAGGCTAAGAAGCCGAACACAATTGCAGTCGATAAGCCCACTGATATATCGACCGGACTGGTCAAGGCGCTTGCCGAGATAGGCGTGACAGCGGAAGTACGCGGCTTCACGCATGGACCTCGCGTAACTCGCTACAAGGTGTATCTCGCCGATGTTAACCAAAAGCCGAAGTTGGAAAAAGGGATGGATCGCTTGAGCCTCGTGCTCAATCTTCAAAAGGCCAAACCAACCCTCGGTCCCGGCGACGAGGCCAAAACCATCAGTCTTGATGTGCCGCGTCCAGAAAACACATGGCAACCTGTTCCGTTCGCGCGTTTGCGGGAATGGGCGGCGGCGACCCCCGTTGATGAGGATAAGCTGATCGTCTTCCCTGGCGTCGACGTGTTGGGCATTCCCTATTCCTTTGACCTGGCGGCAGCACCTCATTTATTGGTCGGCGGCACAACCGGCAGTGGTAAGAGCGTCTGTCTTCACGCGTTGATATTGTCGTTGATCCTACGTCTCCCACCCTCATTACTTCAACTCGCACTGATCGATCCGAAGCAGGTTGAGTTTGCTGTATATGAGGGAAGCGACTACCTATACGGAGGCGACGTTGCCGTAGAAATATCGACAGCACGTGAGCGAATTCTTGAGCTTGTTGCCGAGATGGAGGCGCGGTATCGACACTTCATGTCCTCTGGAGTTACCAACATCACGGAAGCACGGAAGCGAGGGATGGCGCTGCCTTATATCGTTGTGTTCATTGAGGAACTCGCCGACCTAGTTCTGCAAGATCGCGATATTGAGGATCATATTGTCCGTCTGGCGCAGAAAGCACGTGCCGCTGGAATTCACTTGATTCTTGCTACGCAGCGTCCGGATGCAAAGACCTTTTCCGGGCTAATCCGAAGCAACATCCCCGCACGTATTGCACTTACAGTCCAACGTGGAACTGAATCCATCATCATTCTCGACCAAACCGGTGCTGAGAACCTGCTTGGCAAGGGCGACATGCTAGTTAAGGCAAAGCCGGGCGGGGAAGCGGATCGGGTCCACGGCGTCGTAGCGCTCCGCGCCGACCAGGAAGCTGTGATCAGGGAACGAACTTCGAAATAAATCCAAACTGTGGGGACAGGATCCTATGAGCATGTCAGCAATCAGTAAGCCACTGCGGCCTCAGGGAGGAGTGGAGGGCATTCTTTGGTATGGCCTCGCCGTACTTGTTCTTGGGGGTGGGGCAGGTGTTTGGCTTCCTTTCTTTATGCCAGGAAAGTCAGTGGGTGCGGACGGCTTTGCTACCTATATTTTCGCAGTGTTGGTTCCGCTCCTAGCCGATGCAGTGCTTATTGAGACTTACTTGAAAAAGGTTTCCAAGACTTCGCGGATTCGGCTACTTTTTTTCTCGATTCTTGCAGGATTCTTAGCCGTCATAGCATTGGTAAGAGACGGGAAGAGTGGTGACCTATCTGCAGGGATTACCGGGGCAATTTTGTCTTTGATCGTTTGGTTCCTTATGATGAGATACTCTGGTCGATTTGATCCACCGGTGAAAAAGACGGCAACGGGTTCACTGGGCGGTGAGACTATTTCCGCCAGCACCCTTGGCGGCAACGGATTGCCACAAGGAGCGCAGCAATGATCGGCGGTCAAATCCATGCGCACGCCATCCGTGTAAGGCAACCCCTAGGCACGTTCTATGCCTTCATGATAACCGCCGATGTCATAGGAGAAG